>JAGRDO010000155.1 GCA_020447005.1 Paracoccaceae bacterium | reverse complement strand
GTCTTGCCATGGTCAACGTGACCAATCGTCCCGATGTTCACATGCGGTTTCGTACGTTCAAACTTTGCCTTTGCCATATCGCGGGCGCCTCGTGCTCTGGGGGGGCCTCTGGCCCCAATTTAATATCGGGGGGTACGTATTGGCTGGGCGCGAAAAAATCAAGCGTCAGTTGCTGGCCGGAGCGGAGGCTGTCGCGGTCACCGCCGCAGCCGCCGCCGAAGGGTTTGCCGCACCTGCTGCCGGTGCCGGTGCAGTCGCGGCCTCGGCCCCCGCCAGCATCGCGCGGGCGGCCACGGCCTCGGGTGTGAACCAGGCCTTGTTTTCGATCAGCCAGTCATTGATCAGCCGCGCCGCGTTGGCCGCCAGATTGGCGATCTGCTGTTCGCGCGATTGCGTCAGGCCCGAACCGATGATCGTTTCGCCGGAAAGCCGCTCGAACACCGTGAACTGCTTCGGCTCGGCGTTGATCTTGCGCTGCGCGGTGTCGTCCCAGACATTTGCGGTCACGACCAGCACCGATTTCGGGCTGAGGACGACCGGGATACCCGGAACCGCGAGCGCATAGGCATCAACCCCGATGCCGATATGGTAAAGCTTGTCGCCGTCATAGCGGCCGAAACGGTCGGCGATCGCTTTTTTCATCGCGGCCTCCCATTCAGCCGCGGTCGCCTTGCGCGAGGGGCCGACAGGCTCGGCGTTCTTGGCCACGACGACGTTGTAACCAAGCTGGAAATTTCCCAATGGCGTCGGCGGATTGGAAAGATCATTGGCCGCGCAGGCCGCCAATGTGAAAACCGCAAGAACCGAAGCGATGAGATTGCGAAACATGTTACCCCCGACGATGCGCCCCCCTGCCATAGCTCAGGAACGGGCGGGCGGCAATCGACGCTTGGTTCCGCCGACGCACCGCCCCTATATTCCAAAGGGAAGGCCAGAATGGCAATGGAGGCACAGATTCAGGTTCCGGTTCATGTTCCGCTACACTCCAAACCCATGGGCGTTTGGGAAAGTTTCCGCGCGGGTCGTCGCAACCTGCTGGAACTGATCCCCGAAATCGCGACACGGCAGCCCATGGTCTCGGGCCGCACGGTCAAGCGCTGGCACATGGTCATGGATCCCGGCGCCAACCGTCGTATCCTGAAGGACAGGGTAGAGGACTATCCCAAATCCGACGTCACCAAGATGATCCTTGCGCCGGCTATCGGCGACAGCCTTTTCATCGCAGAAGGCAGCCACTGGCATTGGCAGCGCCGCGCGGCTGCACCCGCCTTTTCGCCCCGCAACGTGCAGGCGCTGGCCCCGGTGATGACCGCGGCGGCCGAACGTGCCGCGGCGCGGTTTTCCCGGGCGTCCGGCGGTATCATCAATGTCTTCGACGACATGGTCTCTGCAACTTTCGAAGTGATTTCGGATGTGACCTTTTCGGGGGGCGAGGCCTTTGACCGCGACGGCGTGCACAAGGCGATCGAGGCCTATATCGCCTCGACGGCGCGGCTGTCGCTTCTCGATATCATCGGCGCGCCGCCCTGGGTGCCCCGCCCTGCCCGGCTTTTTTCCGCCCCCGCGATGCGGGCGATGAAATCCATGGCCGATGCCGCGATCAACCAGCGGCGGGACCGGCCTTCGACCGGCATTCCCGATCTTCTGGACCTCCTGCTTGATGGCGAAGACCCCGAAACCCGGCGGCGGATGAACACGGCCGAGTTGCGCGACAACCTTCTGACATTCATCGTTGCAGGGCATGAGACGACGGCGCTGACCCTGGCATGGGCATTGTACCTTTGCGCCTTCGACCCCGCGGTGCAGGCCCGCGCGCGGACCGAGGCGCAGGCGGTGCTGGGCCGGCGCGCGGCCACCGTCGCGGACCTTCCCGCCCTCGGCTATGTCCGTCAGGTGGTGGATGAGGCCTTGCGGCTTTATCCGCCGGCCGCGTTCCTGTCCCGCACCGCCATCGCCCATGACGAACTTTGCGGGCGCGAGGTGCGTCCCGGCGATACGGTCATGCTGCCGATCTATGCGCTGCACCGCAATCACCTGCTCTGGCGCGACCCTGACCGGTTCGATCCCGACCGTTTCGCCGACAGCAAATCCATCGACCGTTTCGCCTATCTGCCGTTCGGTGGCGGGCCGCGCATCTGCATCGGCGCGTCCTTTGCCTTGCAGGAGGCCGTGATCATCCTTGCCACTCTGCTTGCCCGCTTCAGATTTGCGCCCGTCGAGGGCAAGACACCGCAACCCGTCCTTATCCTGACGTTACGCCCCGAAGGCGGCGTCTGGCTGAAAACTGCCGATGCATGAGGCGATGCCAGGTTTTTTCCCCCTTTATCGCGTTGGCGGTCAATGTAGCGTTGAAATGAGCGGACCAGTGGGGATTGCATGAGTCTAATGGGTACATTGGCCAAGGTGGCCATCGGCGTGGTTGTCGCAAAAAGCGTCGGCAGCATGATCAAGAAATCGGCGGGCGGCCAGCCGGGAACCGGCGGCGCCTTTGGCGGCCCCAATTCGCCCGGTGGCGGCGCCGGTGGCCTTGAGGACATGATGGGCGAGATTCTTGGCGGCGCCAAGAAACCGACGGCAGATCAGTCGACGGACGGTAGCGTTCTTGGCGGCGCGGGCGGCGGCATTGGCGGGCTTCTGGAAGAGCTTGGCAATTACGGCGGTTCACAACGCGGCGCGACGACCGGCAGGGGCGGCACTGGCAGCATTGACGATATCCTTGGCGGATTGACCGGCGGTTCATCCGGTGGCGGCAGCCTTGGCGATCTGCTGGGCGGCCTGACGGGCGGATCCTCGGGCGGCTCATCGGGCGGCTCATCGGGCGGCGGCCTTGGCGACCTGCTCGGCGGGCTGACGGGCGGCAAGGCCGGCGGGGGCGGGCTTGGCGACCTGCTCGGCGGCATCCTTGGCGGCGCCCTCGGCGGTGCGGCCGGCGGATCGGCCGGGCGCGGTGGCAGTTTCGGCGATGTCCTTAACCAGTCGCTCGGCAATCGCGGCGAACCCGATGTCCAGCCGACACCCGAACAGAACGCGGCCGCCGCACTGATGCTGCGCGCGATGATCCAGGCGGCAAAGTCCGACGGCAAGATCGATGCCGCCGAACAGAAGAAGCTTATGGGCAATCTCGGCGACATCTCTGACGCGGAACGGCGTTTTGTCGATGCCGAGATGCGTGCCCCGATCGACGTGCAGGGCCTTGCCCGGCAGGTTCCCCAAGGGCTCGGGCCGCAGGTCTACACGATGTCGGTCATGGCCATCGACCTCGATAACCGGAACGAGGCCCAGTACTTGCACCAGCTTGCAACAGCCCTTGGGATCGATCAGCGCCAGGTCAATCACATTCACGCGCGTCTGGGTGTTCCGGCGCTCTATTCCTGAGTGATCGCGCGGGCAAGCGAACCGGCGGGGCGAGGCGTGGCTTTGCCCCGCGATCATGACGGCGATGTAATCCGACAAAAAAAGTAAGTTACTTATTGACCACCGCCCGCTGCCGGACTAACACACCCTTGCGCAGCAGGAGAAAGCCATGTCCGCCGACACGCATACCCCCAGAAAGGTCCACGCCTTCGGCTGGACGACCATCGCGGTGACCGGTCTTGCGGTTGGTGCAGCCAATGCCGCGACACCGGTTGCGGGGCCGGGGTCGGCTGGGCCCGAACCGCTCTGGCTGGCGCAATCGACAGAGGGCGGCGAAGGCGGCGAGGCCGGGCATGTGCAGGAGGGCGACGCGGTCGTTGCCTATCTGACCGGCCTTGGAATCATCGAAGGCAAAACACGGGTTACGCAGGCATTGTCCCTTGCAGGCCAGCAGGCAGAGGCGGTCAGCCGCCTGCCCCGGGCCGAGGATGACATCATCCGCGACCTCTTGCCAATGATGTCCGAAACCCTTGCAGGCGAATTCGCACAGGCCTTGACAGCTCTTGCATCCGCCATGTCCGATACCGCTGCATCGAGCGAAGATCGTGAAGCCGCCTTCCAGGCAGTTTTCGCATCGATTGCCGAAGCGCGCGAACATTCCGGGGCAACCGAAGCCGCCGAGGCGCAGGCGATCGTGGCGCTCTTGCGCGATGCGGCCGACGATTATGCCGCGGGCGTTACCGATGGGTCGATCGTGGATCCTGACGAATACCGGGATGCCTGGGGCTATGTTCAGGTTGCCCGAAGCCTTTCTGCGCATATGGCGGGCGAGGACGATCCGCTGGAGAAGGCATTCGGGCAAAAGGTGGCCGATGCCATCGACGCGGCGGGGGAAGCCCTGCCGGGCGCGATGCCCGGCGACGCACCTCTTGGTGATGCGTCCCTTCTGGCGGCCGCGGCGGCGACGGCGGAACTGGCGGCCTACCGGCTGAAGTGACCGCGATGATCATCGCCATCGACGACGTTCTGACCCCGGCCGAGGTGGCAGCGATCCGCGCCGCCGCCGAAGATCTCGATTTCGCCGACGGTCGCGAAACGGCCGGCCCTATCGCCAGAACGATCAAGGCCAATGATCAGGCGCGCCCCTCACCCGAACTTGACGCCATTCGCGGCAAGGTGGCCGCGTCGCTGTCGCAAAACCAGGTCTTCGCTTCGGCCGCGCGGCCAAAGGCAATGACACCCCTGATCGTGTCACGATACCGTCAGGGCCAGACCTACGGAATGCATGTCGATGATGCGCTGATGGCGGGGATCAGGACCGATCTGTCCTTTACCCTGTTTCTTTGCGATCCCGAAACCTATCAGGGTGGCGCGCTGGTCATTGCCGATACGGCCGAGGAACGCGCCTTCAAGCTGTCCGCAGGAAGCCTGCTGCTTTATCCTTCCACCTCGTTGCACCGGGTAGAGCCGGTCACGGATGGCGCGCGGATCTGCATTGTCGGCTGGGTCCAAAGCTGGATCAAAGATGCCGCCCAGCGCGAGATCCTGTTCGATCTGGACCGCGCGATCGCCGACATACTTGCACGTGAGGGCAAGTCCACATTGCTGGATACAATGACCAAGACCCGGTCAAACCTCATTCGGATGTGGGCGGGTTAGGCCGCGCGCGGCCGTCGCAGATCGATTGCAATGCCTGCCATTCCGCCGCGGACAGTATCGGCTCGGTGCTCATGTGGGTCGCTGCATTGGCGCGCGCATGCCGGGCACGGTCAGCACTCAGCGGATGCGACGACAGGTATTCCGGCACCTGATCGGTCATCGTCGCGATGCGATCAAAGAAACCGGCCATGGGGGCGGTATCGATCCGGGCATCATTCAGAAGCGTCAGGGCAAAATCGTCTGCCGCCGCTTCGGCATCGCGCGTATAGGCGCTTTGCATCAGATGGTCGCCCGCCGCCGCGATCACGGTGCCCCCGGTGATGTCGCCCAGCACGACGGAAAGGATGCCGGCCGAACCGGCGGCGCGAAGGGCCAGCCGCGTCGGATCGCGCGCGGCGACATGGCCGATTTCATGGCCAAGGACGGCCGCCACCTCATCGGCACTTTCGGCATCGTCCAGCAATCCGCGGAAAATCACGATCTGCCCGCCCGGCGCGGCGAAGGCATTGACCATCTCGTGATCCAGAACGGTCAGCGACAGGTCATAACCGATATCGCGATCTCTGATCAGCCGCGTTTTCATCTTGTCCAGCGCGTCCAGACCGGATGGGGCAGTGCATCGCAGATCGATGCGGTCATCCTCGCCCACCATCCATTCGATCTGCTTCATGACCGATTTGCCAAAGGCCACCTCGCTTTCCACCGGCAAATGATCGGCGAGGTAGTCGGCCAGCGCGGGCAGGATCACATAGAGCATGACGACAACGGCGGCGGCGGCGGCCGACAGCCAGAGCGCGACCGAGCGTATCGTCCCCGGCCGGATGTCACGGCGCATCAGCCCCGGACGGGTGCGAAGGATCCAGTCGATCGCCGCCTTGTCGCGAATGACCAGACGCGCGGCATCGCGCGGCGCCTCGTCTTCGGTATCGGCGGCCACGGTCAGGGTAAGCCGGCCCTTGTCCGATTGATCGCGCAAGGCGCGAAGCCGGTCGAACGGCCAGCGCAGCGGGGCCGCATCCTCGCGCAGGATCATCAGGGCAAGCCGGTCGGTCGCGGGTGCAATGCCCACCACCTGCCGTTTCGCGGTTTCACCGTCAAAGAAGGCGGCCTCGACCGTGCCGGAAGGTTCGGTCATATCGCGGCACCGACATCGAGCGCGTCGGCAAAGCCCCCGGCGTCGGCGCCCTTGTCATAGGCGCGTTGCCGGACCGAATCGAGCCCTGCCGGGTTTCGGACCGCAAGCGTATCGACAAAATGCGCGATCATCGGTTGGGTGATGAATACAAGGCTCAGGGCACCAAGCATGGCCAGCGCACCCAGATAAAGGACCGCGATCACGATATAGCCGGCTGTGCTGACGCTTATCGACATGGGGAAAACTGCAGTTACCCCGCCGATCACGCCGAAGATGAAACCGGCGACAACGCTGATGATCAGAAGGCCCGTCACATAAATCCCGATGACCTTTCCTGTTCGCGGCAGCGCGACGAAACCGACTGTGCCCGCCAAGAGCTTGTGCGCCGTCAGGTACCGGAAGCTGTGAACGCTGTAATAGACATAGCCGAAGATGATCCAGCAATACCCCCCGATCGCGGCAACGATTGCCGCAATGACCCCGGCGCTAAAGCGGTCACCGGGCCCCGCCAACGCATTTGCCGCAATGGAGACGACGACCGAAAGCAGGACCAGCCCCGCCCCGAACAGAATGTGCTTCACCGCAGGGTAAAGCGCGGTCCATTTGCCACCCTGGACGAAGCTCTGATCGCCGAAATGGCTGTGATCGGTCAGGTATTTTTCCAGATTGAAGGTCTGGCGCGGCAGCAACAGGCCAAGCGTCAGAAGCGTCACAAGCGAATGCACGATGGCCCGCCAGACATAGCCCCACGCGGCCTTGTCCATGCCGAACCGGATCCCCCGGAACCGGGTACGCGCCAGAATGTAGCGGCGCGCCCGATAGCGGGCGAAAACGATCAGCGGGGCAACGGCGAAAAGCGAAATGTAAAAGACCGCGATCTGCTGAAGCGCCTCGCGCTGGTTTTGCGGCTCGGCGATGAAATGCAGGCCAAGGAAGAACAGCCCAAGCTGCACAAAGCCAAGATAGATCGCAAGAATGACGACGGCGACCAGAAAGCCGAGAAACTTCTCAAGCCCGGTCCCGGTATATTCCAGCGCATCTTCGCCCACCGTGATCGAGGACCAGACATATTTGCGGATCCGCGTCTTGGCCCAGAACCGGTAGATGCCAAGTGTGACGATCGTCAGCAGCGATGTTTTAAGGGCGAGGGCAAAAAGCGCCCCCTTCTTTCCAAAATAGGCGGCCGGAAGGCTATCATTCATATTCATCAAAGGGTCCAGATCAGGCGATCAGTTAAAACGGTTGTCGCGCGGGAATCCGCGCGGCGCCATTCTGCCTGCGGATGCGCGCTTGGCAAGCCACTCATCCAAAACGGTTTCCGTGCGTGTCCTTCCAGCCGGATCCTTCCAGCTCAGCCCCTCGGCCAGCGCGAACGTCGTGGCATCCGACAACCCGCCATCCTTGTATTTCTGCAGGCGCACCCCTTTGCCGCGCGCCATTTCCGGCAACTCGTCCAGCGCGAAGATCAGAACCTTGCGGTTTTCGCCGACACAGGCGACGTGATCACCCTGGATGGGCCGGCAAACGGCGGTGCGCACATCATCGCGCACGTTCAGGACAACCTTGCCCGCCCGGGTCTGGGCCACGACCTCATCCGCCGGCACGATGAATCCGTCGCCCGCCGATGACGCGACAAGGAATTTCTCGCCAGGCCGGTGGACCAGCAATTCGACGATATCCGCCTCGTTCGGCAGATCGACCATCAGGCGGACAGGTTCACCCATTCCGCGCCCTCCGGGCAGGTTCGCGCCCAGAAGCGTGTAGAAGCGGCCATTGGTCCCCGCCAGCAGGATCCTGTCGGTCGTCTCGGCATGCAGAACGAAGCGGCCCGCGTCGCCATCCTTGAACTTGACCTCGGCATCCAGCGGCTGATGACCCTTCATCGTACGGATCCAGCCCATCTTGGAGCAGATGACGGTGATCGGCTCGCGCTCGATCATCGCCTCGAGCGGTACGTCCTCGACTTCGCCCGCCTCGGCGAAGGTGGTGCGCCGCGCCCCGCCCGGCGCGTCCTTGCCGAACTGCTTTTGCACCTCGCGCAATTCGCCCGCGATCTTCTTCCACTGCAGGCCGTCATCGTTGAGCAGGTCGTCCAGCTCGGCGCGCTCGCGCATCAGCGCGTCCTGCTCTTTCAGCAGTTCCATTTCCTCAAGCTTGCGCAAGGAACGCAGGCGCATGTTGAGGATCGCCTCGACCTGCACATCGCTTAGCCCGTCCTCGGTATGAGGCAGCGTCAGGGGCGAGACATAGTCCTTCTCTGACGTGGCGCGCGCCTGCTTGCGCCCCCAATCCTCGGCCATCAGCGCGGCCTTCGGATCGGCGTCATAGCGGATGATGTCGATCACCCGGTCAAGGTTCAAAAAGGCGGTGATGAACCCTTCCAGAACTTCCAGCCGGTGGTCGATCTTGTCCATCCGGTGGCGCGACCGGCGGATCAGCACATCCTGCCGGTGCGCAAGGAAGGCGCGCAGCACCTCTTTCAGCGAACAGACCTTGGGCACCCGGCCGTCGATCAGCACGTTCATGTTC
>JAGRDO010000004.1:7376-42009 GCA_020447005.1 Paracoccaceae bacterium | reverse complement strand
CGCGAAGGCGGCCGCACCGTCGGCGCAGGCGTGGTGTCGAAGATCCTGAAGTGATGCCGTTTGGCCGGTTTTAACCCGCCACAGGCCAAGACAAGGAAGGCCGCCCCGAGGGGCGGCCTTTTTTTGCCTTGCAGCCATATGGCCCGCGTCGCCCGTGTTCGAAGGGCGTTGATTTCCTGGTTCCACACCTTCATTCCCCGATCACTCCCCTGCGGGCCGGCGCAGGGGGCGTCGGTCGGTTCAACCATCCGCCGAAGGCTCCCCGTCGTGCCTGCATACGGGTTTCTGGGCCGGGCCTGCCAGCGGGCAAATGTCATCGGCCAGTTGCAGAAGCGCGACTTGCGCGACCTGCAGGCCGCCGGCCACGCATGCGCCGTATCCCGTAAGGATTGCCGCCACTGAACATCGACGCGGTCGAAGGCACCGGCGCTTCGGCGGCACGGGAAGGTGCGAAATCATGGCGCGTCTTTCGGTTGACCCACCCGTCGCACCGCGCCATGATGGCGCTGTCCCGATGGAGGCGACGATGGACCTGCACCTTTCCTGATCCCGCGACCCTGCGACTTCAGAAAGGATACTCCATGCCACGTCTTCCGGACGCCGCCGCGCGTCACCCCCTCGTCTTTCCCGATGGCTCTGTCCATGACCATATGGCCAACCTCTCGGTGGCGATCGACCATCCGAACTGGACGGTCGGGCGCAATGCCTATGCCAATGATTTCGACCCGCCCGCGGACTGGGCCGCGCATCTGGCCCCATACCTTTATCCCGGCGCGCCCGAGCGCCTGGTCGTCGGTGCCTTCTGCCAGATCGCCCACGGGGCGCGGTTCATCACTGCCTCGGCCAATCATCCGATGCAGGGCCTTTCGACCTATCCGTTCCCGGTGTTCGACCCCGACGCGCTGCTGCATTACCGGGACAGTTTCTCAGGGCTGCCCGACACGGTGATCGGCCCCGACTGCTGGATCGGCCACGGCGCGCTGATCCTGCCCGGTGCGCGGCTGGGCGCCGGCGTGATCGTCGGGGCCGGCGCGGTGGTCTCGGGCGATGTGCCGGCCTATGCCATCGTGGCCGGCAATCCGGCGCGGGTGATCCGCCGCCGCTACGATGACGCCAAGATCGCCCGTCTGATCGACCTTGCCTGGTGGGACTGGCCCGATGACCGCCTCGCGGCGGCGGTGCCGCATCTTGCGCGCGCCGACATCGACGCGCTTTCGCGTGAAAAGCCCGCTTGATTTCCGCATCCGGGCGTCGTAGGTGACAGTCCGGCCTTAGGGGTATAGCTCAGCTGGTAGAGCGACGGTCTCCAAAACCGTAGGTCGNNCGAACCCTGCTGCCCCTGCCAGGCCGTTTCGCGATCGATGATCCGGGGGCCGTGCATCGGCCCTTTTTCTTTTTCCGGTCAGGCGATATTCGGGTGACATGACCGAAACGCTGACCCAACTCTATGACAGGCTGAGCCATGATGGCGCGATCCGGCAGGATGCCGCCCAGCGTGCCATCCTGCCCGAGCTGGAGCGGATCACCGCCGAACTGGGTGCCGCGCCGGCGCGGCGCGAGGGCCTGTGGGGCGGGCTATTCGCCCGGCCCCCGACTGCGGTCAAGGGCCTCTACATCTGGGGTGGGGTCGGGCGTGGCAAATCCATGCTGATGGACCTTTTCCATAAACAGGTCCCGATCAAGGACAAGCGCCGCGTCCATTTCCATGCCTTCATGCAGGAAGTGCAGGCTGGCCTGCACGCCGCCCGCAAGACCGGCGTGGACGACGCGATCCGCCCCGTCGCCGAAGGGATCGCGGGCAAGCTGCGCCTGCTCAGCTTTGACGAGATGCAGATCACCGACATCGCCGATGCGATGATCGTGGGGCGGCTTTTCCAGATGCTGTTTGACCGGGGGGTGACGGTGGTGACCACCTCGAACCGGGTGCCGGACGATCTTTACAAGGACGGGCTGAACCGGGCGCTCTTCCTGCCCTTCATCGCGCTTTTGAAAGAACGCATGGAGGTGCGCGAGCTGGAAAGCGAGACCGACTACCGCCAGCACCGGCTGGAAGAAACCACGGTCTTCTTCACGCCGGCGGACGAACGCGCGCGGCGGGCGATTTCAAAGATGTGGCAGGACCTGACCGGCGGTGGCGGCGACACTGCGCTAAGCCTGACCGTGAACGGACGGCAAGTGGTTTTGCCCGATTATCACGCCGGCGTTGCGCGGGCGTCTTTCTGGGATCTGTGCGGCAGGCCCCTTGGCCCGGCGGATTATCTGGCTATCGCGGGGGCTGTCCGGGTTCTGATCCTTGAGGATATACCCCATCTTTCAGCGGAAAATTACAATGAGGCCAAGCGTTTCGTCATTCTGATCGATGCGCTTTACGAGGCGCGGGTACGGCTGATCGCCTCGGCCGCCGATGAGCCCGAGCGACTTTATGTCGAGGGGGCCGGCAGCTTTGAGTTCGAGCGTACCGCAAGCCGCCTGCGCGAGATGCAATCAGCCGACTGGGGCAAGGACCGGCCTGTCGATTAGGCCAGCATGTCGCGGACCATGGGGATGACCTTCGTTCCGTAAAGCTCGATCGAGCGCATCATGGCGTCATGCGGCATCGGGCCCGAGGAATATTTCATCTCGAACCGGTCAAGCTCCAGCCCCCGCACCGTTGCCGCGATCTTTTTCGCGACGGTTTCGGGGCTGCCGACATAAAGCGAGCCGTGGCTGATCTCGCGTTCGAAGTTTTCGCGCGTGGTCGGGGGCCAGCCCCGTTCGCGGCCGATCCGGTCATGCAGCGCGCGGTATCCGGGCCAGACCTCTTCCTTCGCGGCTTCGTCTGTCTTGGCGACATGTCCGGGGGAATGGACGCCGACCGGCCTGGCCTTGCGGCCCGCCTCGGCAAAGGCGCGGCGATAGTAGTCGACAAAGGGCCGGAAGCGCGAGGGCGCGCCGCCGATGATCGCCAGCATCATCGCCAGATCGTAGTGGAACGCCCGCGCCACCGATTCCGGGGTGCCGCCGACGCCGATCCAGACCGGCAGGGGCCTTGCCAGCGCCGGATAGACCGGCTGATCGGCAAGCGGCGGGCGGATGCTGCCCGACCAGGTGACACGCGGTTCGCGAACAAGCCGGGCGAAAAGATCGAGCTTTTCGTTGAAAAGCTTGTCGTAATCCTTCAGCTCGAGGCCGAAGAGCGGAAAGCTCTCGGCGAACGACCCGCGCCCGAGGATAACCTCGGCCCGCCCGCTGGAAAGGGCATGCAGCGTGGAAAACCGCTGAAATACCCGAATTGGATCGTCCGAGGACAGCACGGTCACGGCGGTGCCAAGCCTGATGCGGCTGGTCTTCGCCGCGATGGCGGCCAGCGCCACCTCGGGCGCCGAGATGGCGAAATCGTCGCGGTGATGTTCGCCAAGCCCGATGAAATCGACACCGACCTGATCGGCCAGCACCGCCTCGTCGATCACGTCGCGGATCACCGCATCCTGCGGCTTGAGTGTCCCGTCCGCTGCGAAGGTCACATCGCCGAACGTATCGAGCGCGAATTCAACCTGCATCTGGCCCCCGAAAATCAATGACGGTCCCAGTCATACGCCGGGGCCGGACCGCGCGAAAGGGGCCACGGATAGGGTGGGACCGACCCGGCGGCCATTGCATCGGCCATGCAGGGGTTTTAATTTTCCGCCATGTTGAAGGAAGTGACGGCAGAACTAAGCGCCGCCGAACGTCAGGCGATTGCAGATGCGCTTCGCATGCCGGTGCAGCGGATTGCGCGCATCAAGGGCGAGGGGCGCGCACTCTGGTTGAAGCGCTGCGAGCGGTTGCCATGGCATTTGCGCTTGCGCAAGGGCGCGGGGGCGGCGGCACTTGCAGCCGATCTTGAAGCGCTGAAGGATCTTGCCGCGCGCGGATTGCCGGTGCCGCCCGTTCTCGATTCCGGTCCCGATCACTTCGTTACTCCGGATCTGGGGCGGCCGCTGCATCACCTCTTGTTGAACCGGAGAGGGGAAGAGGCGCTGCGTCTTGCCGCCTTCAGGGCGGCGGGCCGTGCCCTTGCGGCCTTCCACCGCCAGGGTATTCGCCACGGGCGCCCGTCCGTGCGCGACATGCTCTGGGACGGAAACAAGGTCTGGCTGATCGATTTCGAAAGATATCGCGCCGCGCGCAACGCGCCGGACGGCTGTGCGGAAGACGCGTTGATTGCGGTGCATTCGGTTCTGTCCTACGGGCGCGGGCCCGGGGCGGAACTTGACGCTATGGTGGCCGCATATCGCGGCGCGGCACCGGACCCTATCTGGCCGATTGTCCGCGCGCGGGCTTTGCGCTTGCGGGCGCTTGCAGGTTTGGCCCGCGGATTAAGGGCGGTCCGCCCTCGCTCGAACGAGCTGCGTGCCTTCACGGAAACCGTCGAATACATCCGGAAGCAGCCGGGCTGATCCGATCAGCCATTCGCCTTCAACACCTGCCCGGCAAGGTAGAGCGACCCGCAGATCAGGATGCGGGCGCCGGGATCGCGCGCGGCGATGCGGGCGACGGCATCCAGTACGGTTTCGGCGGTCTCCGCGGCGATGCCGGCGCGGGCGGCGGCGGCCTGCGTATCTTCGGCCGAAAGCGTTGCCGCCTCGCCGGGGATCGATACGGCGGTCAGGCTCTGGGCCTGCGCCGCGACAGGGCGCAGATAGCCAGCGATGTCCTTGGTGTTGAGCATCCCGAGGACAAGATGCGTGGGCTTTTTCGGCATCCGGGCCAATGTCGCGGCGACGGCCGCCCCGCCGGCCGGGTTATGCCCGCCGTCGAGCCAGAGTTCGCAGCCAGCCGCCGCCGTGACGAGGGGGCCATGGGTCAGGCGCTGCATCCTCGCGGGCCAGTAGGCGTTGCTGACGGCGGCCTCGCAGGCCTCCGGGTCAGCGCCGAGAAAGCGGAGCGCGGCGAGCGCGGCGCCGGCATTGTCGATCTGGTGGGGGCCGGGCAGGTTCGGCAAGGGCAGGTCCACGAGGCCGTCTTCGTCCTGAAAGATCAGCCGCCCGCGTTCTTCCCATGCGTGCCAGTGCTGGCCATGTGCCAGAAGCGGGGCACCAAGCCGCGCGGCTTGCGCTTCGATCACGGCGAGGCCGATGTCTTCCTGCGGGCCGACCACGCAAGGCACGCCGCGTTTCAGGATGCCTGCCTTTTCGCCTGCGATCTCGGGCAGCGTTTCGCCAAGATATTGCTGATGGTCGATCGACACCGGGGTGATGATCGTCAGCGCCGGTCTGTCGACGACATTGGTCGCATCGAGCCTGCCGCCAAGCCCGACCTCGAGCAATGTGTAATCGGCCGGGGTCCGGGCAAAGGCCAGAAGGGCGGCGCAGGTCGTGATTTCGAAATAGGTGATCGCGATGCCGCCATTGGCCGTTTCGCATTCCGCGAGGATTTCGGCGAGGTGATCCTCGGAAATCAGTTGCCCTGCCAGCCGGATACGTTCGTGAAAGCGCGCGAGATGCGGCGAGGTATAGGCGTGGACGGATTTGCCCATCGCTTCAAGCCCTGCACGGATCATGGCCTGGGTCGAGCCCTTGCCGTTCGTGCCGGCGATATGGATCACCGGCGGCAGCCGGCGTTCGGGATGATCGAGGGCCGCCAGCAGGCGCCAGACCCGGTCGAGCGTCAGATCGATGATCTTGGGGTGAAGCGCCATCATGCGCGCAAGGATCAGGTCGGAACCGTCGGTCATCGCTTTGGCCCTGGAGTGTGGGATTTCGGGGTAAGGCCGGGGGGCGCCGCCCCCCGGGACCCCCCGGGGAGTATTTCTGCAATGAAGAAGGCTACTTGCTCTCGGCGGTTCTGGCATCGGGTTTCGGCAGGTCGCCGCGCACGGCGGGTGGCTGGCCGGTCAGCATCCGCAGGATGGTCGTGAGCTCTTCCTTGATATCCTTGCGGTGTGTGACCCGGTCGAGCATGCCGTGATCAAGCAGGTATTCCGAGCGCTGGAATCCTTCGGGGAGTTTTTCGCGGATGGTCTGTTCGATGACGCGCGCGCCGGCGAAGCCGATAAGGGCGTTCGGCTCGGCGATCTGCACGTCGCCAAGCATCGCGTAGGAGGCGGTGACCCCGCCGGTCGTCGGATGGGTGAGGACCACGACATAGGGCAGGCCGGCATCTTTCAGCATCTCGACCGCGATCGTGGTGCGCGGCATCTGCATGAGGCCGAGGATGCCTTCCTGCATGCGCGCGCCGCCAGCCGCGGAAAAGAGGACGAAGGGCCGCTTCAGCTTCACGGCACGTTCGGCGCCCGCGAGGATCGCGTTGCCGACAAACATCGACATCGACCCGCCCATGAAGGCGAAGTTCTGTGCCGCGGCGACGATCGGGGTGCGGTTGACTTCACCTTCCGCGACCAGCATCGCCTCTTTTTCCCCTGTGGCCTTCTGTGCGGCCTTCATCCGTTCGGGATATTTCTTCTGGTCCCGGAAATGCAAGGGGTCGGCAATCGGTTCGGGGATTTTCACTTCGGTGAAGACGCCGCCGTCGAAGAGGCTTGCGAAACGGTCGCGGGGGCTGATCGCGAGATGATGGTCACAATTCGTGCAGACGTTCAGGTTTTCGGCGATTTCCCGGTGAAACAGCATCGTGCCGCATTCGGGGCATTTCGACCAGAGATTGTCGGGCACGTCACGCCGCGAGAAAAGCGAGTTGATCGTCGGGCGGACGTAATTGGTGATCCAGTTCATCGTCTCGTGCCTTGCTTGCCGGAGCCTGAGATTTGATTTCGGAAATACGCTCCGCCGGGCGGAATTGCAATCAGACCCGCAAGGAAAGCCGTGCGACAAGCCAGGCGATGATGATGGCAAGGAGGTCTGCGACGAGGGCCGCCCTGAAACCCGAGGCGTCCGAAATGTCGATGTCCAGCGTCCAGAGCGCCAGCCCGTCGAGGTTGCCGGATGGCGCGATGAGAAGAAACGCCGTCAGATTGTTGAAGAAATGAAAGGCGAGGGCGGCGCCGATGGTGCCGGTCCGGGCGGTCAGGTCGGAGGCGAGGCACGCAAAGACGAAGGCCCAGAGCACGATCATGGGTGCGTTCGGCCCGAACTGCGCCGGCGCGTAATGGCCAAACGAAAAGAGAAGTGCCGGGACCCCCATCCAGATCGCGCTGTGGCGGAAACGCGCGGCAAGCTGTTGTTGCAGATAGCCCCGGAACACAAGTTCCTCGGCGCCGACCTGGACCAGCACGCCAAGTGCGGCAAACGGCAGGTAAAGCAGGAAAGAGGCGAGCGCGAGCCCGGGCTGAAGGCCGCCGGAAAGTAAGACCAGGGGCAGCGTGATGACCTGCAATCCGGCAAGGGGCAGGGCAAGGCGGCGGAAATCATGCGCGGCGGCGGCAATCGACGGCCCGAAGAGCGTGGCCGCAGAACGCTTGTGCAAGAGCCGGACGGCGACCATCGGGCCGATCGCCATGGCCAGAAAGGAATAGAGCAGCAGGAGCGCCGAGCCGGGTGTATCGGCGCGCTCCATCCGCGCAAGGATTTCATTGGCGACATGCGCGCCAAAGGCCCGCGACAACCCGAGGCCGAACAAGAAGAGTGCGCCGAGATAGATTGCGACGATCAGCACGATGCCAAGAAGCAGACGCCATATCTCGGCCCGCGCCCTTGCGGGGGCGACAAAGTGTTCAAGCGGGGCGTAGGGGGCGCGCGACATGCGTGGAAAGCTAGCGTTGTGATCGGCCGACGGCAATCGGCATTCGCGGGCGCAAGCGGGGGGGGTCTCTTGTCAGTTCCCGGCGCCTCGCCTATTGCAGGATCAAGCAAGAGTTCGGAGGAAACCAGATGAAGAACCGCCGCTTCGACAAGTCAGCCCTGCCAAGCCGCCATGTGACAGAAGGACCGGCGCGCGCGCCGCACCGGTCGTATTTTTACGCGATGGGTATTTCCGAGCAGGAGATCCACCAGCCCTGGGTCGGCGTGGCCACCTGCTGGAACGAAGCGGCGCCTTGCAACATCGCGCTGAACCGTCAGGCGCAGTCTGTGAAGCAGGGTGTGAAGGTCGGCGGCGGCACACCGCGCGAATTCACCACGATCACCGTCACCGACGGCATTGCGATGGGGCATGAAGGCATGCGCTCGTCGCTCGCCTCGCGCGAGGCGATCGCCGATTCCGTGGAACTGACCATGCGCGGGCATTGCTACGATGCGCTCGTCGGGCTTGCCGGCTGCGACAAGAGCCTGCCGGGGATGATGATGGCCATGGTGCGGCTCAACGTGCCGTCGGTCTTCATCTATGGCGGCTCGATCCTGCCGGGGCGGCTGAACGGCCAGGACGTGACCGTGCAGGACGTGTTCGAGGCGGTGGGAAAGCATCAGGCGGGCAACTATTCGGATGCCGAGCTTGCGGTGCTGGAACGCGTCGCCTGCCCTTCGGCAGGGGCCTGCGGCGGCCAGTTCACCGCCAATACGATGGCTTGCGTATCCGAGGCGATCGGGCTTGCGCTGCTCAACTCCTCGGGCGCACCGGCACCTTATGAAAGCCGCGACGAATACGGCATGGCCTCGGGCGAGGCGGTGATGACACTGATCGAAAAGAACATCCGCGCGCGCGATGTCGTCACCCGCAAGGCGCTTGAAAACGCCGCCCGCGTGGTGGCCTGCACCGGCGGGTCCACCAATGCCGGGCTGCATCTGCCGGCCATCGCGCATGAGGCGGGGATCGAGTTCGACCTCTTTGACGTGACCGATATCTTCCACGACACGCCCTATTTCGTCGATCTGAAGCCGGGCGGGAAATACGTGGCCAAGGATCTTTACGAGGCGGGCGGGGTGCCTGTCGTCATGAAGGAACTGCGCAAGATGGGTCTGATCCATGAGGATTGCCTGACCGCGTCCGGCAAGACCCTGGGCGAGGAACTGGACCTGATCACGCGCGAGGCCGATGGCCGCGTGATCTATCCGTCTGCCAGCCCGATCACCAAGACGGGCGGTGTCGTTGGCCTGAAGGGCAATCTGGCGCCGGACGGTGCCATCGTGAAGGTTGCGGGGATGAGCGCCGAGGAACAGGTCTTTACCGGCCCGGCCCGCGTCTTTGAATGTGAGGAAGACGCCTTTGAGGCGGTGAAGGCGCGCGCCTACAAGGAAGGCGAAGTCATCGTCATCCGCAACGAAGGCCCGGCGGGCGGGCCGGGGATGCGCGAAATGCTGG
The DNA here is from genome assembly GCA_020447005.1 of Paracoccaceae bacterium. Taxonomy (GTDB): domain Bacteria; phylum Pseudomonadota; class Alphaproteobacteria; order Rhodobacterales; family Rhodobacteraceae; genus Albidovulum. The sequence goes on along the minus strand of JAGRDO010000004.1, from coordinate 32,856 downwards.
CGACGACCGCCGCCCTGTCCGGTCAGGGCATGGGCAAGAAGGTGGCGCTGATCACCGATGGCCGCTTTTCCGGCGCGACGCGTGGCTTCTGCGTGGGCCATGTCGGGCCCGAAGCCGCGCATGGCGGGCCGATTGCGTTGCTGAAGGACGGCGACATGATCACGCTGAACGCGATCACCGGGGAACTGTCGGTGGCGCTGAGCGATGCCGAGCTGGCCGCGCGCAAGGCGGCGTGGAACGGTCCGCGCGAAACCCAGTATGCTTCGGGCGCGCTTTGGAAATATTCGCAGCTTGTCGGTGGGGCCCGTCAGGGGGCGGTTACCCATCCGGGCGCGAAATCCGAACGCCATGTCTACATGGATCAGTAAGGGCGCCTTTGCCCTTGCTCTGGCCCTGCTGGTTTCGGCCTGCGTGCCATCCGCCAGTTCCGCGCCGGGCAAGGCGGTTCGGAGCAAAAGCTATCTTGGTGGGGCGGCGGTCGCCGCGGGGCCGGCCGGATATTGCATCGACGAAAGGGCAAGCCGGGACAATCCGGGTGGGGCCTTCGTCCTGTTCGGGACCTGCGCGGCGCTTTCGGGCGTGCCGGGCGCCGGCCAGCCGGCGTCACCGGCGCTTCTGACCGCCTCGATCGCGCTGGACAACAGCGAAACGCCGACGAGCGACCGGTTTGCGGCGATGTCGCGGTTTTTCCAGTCGACGGCGGGTCGGGCGGCGCTAAGCCGATCCGGCCGGCCCGAGACGGTAACCGTCACGCGCGCCTTTTCCGGAAACGGTGTGCTGTACGCAAAGATCTCTGACGTCGCGGGCGCCCGCGAAGGGCTGGATCCAGGCTATTGGCGCGCCATCTTCGGTATGCGCGGCATGCTCGTGACCCTATCCGTCATGAGCCATTCAAGCCGTCCGGCGGATGACGCGACACTGAGGCGGACGCTTGACAGTTTTATCCGCGCGATGCGGGCCGCCAATTCCGGCACCGGCGCCGAATCCTTGTAGAGCGTCGCGCGATACCTGCCCCTTGCACTTGCGCGATGCTGCAAACGAAACGATAAGGTTTTGGTGTTTCTATTTTCGGATCAATCCCCGGAGTTGGCGCGGCATGGCCCTCGCATTTGATCGGCTGATCGACAGGCTGCTGTTTCGGCGGGCGCTGCCGCGGTGGCGTCGGCTGGCCGAAAGCGCGCAAAGTGCCGATCTCATCATGCTCAGATCGTTGCGCACACCGGCCCGGCAGTTGCGCCGCGAGATTGACCGGCTTTTGCATGTTGCGGATAGCAGGCTGACCCTGCCCATGCTCGGCTCCAACGCGATCTCGAAACCGCTCATGACCGACTGGGCCTGGCGCCCGGAAATCTGGCGCGGCCCGATCGCGCCGATCGGGATCGCGGCGGTTGCCAATCGCACGATGTTCGGAACGGGCGCGACCGTATTCCACGATTGCGACCGCAGCGAACTGACGATCCGACAGATCAGGAATACCCGAGAGGCCGATCTGGCGCCTTTCGGGTTTCGCATGGATGTTTTCGGTTTCGAAGGCGGGTTTCTTTCGCTTGTGCTGGACCTGCCCGAAGATGTCATCCGGGGACTGACGCTTCGGCATATCATTCGAATGGAAACGACGGTTGAAACGGAAAAACCGCTGGAGATGTTTGCCCGGCTGAACATCAAGCATGGTCCGAACACCGAACAGCTGGTGCGGGAACTGCCGCTTGGATCAAGTGATGTCGCCGCGGAATTCGATCTGGCCTATACCAAGATGAATGAAAAACGTATCGAGCGCGCCTGGGTCGATCTTATCTTCGAACGGCCCGAGATGAACCAGATCACATTGCGTGACGTGACATTCACCCGCCGTCCACGGTCGGAAATCTAGGGGGGCAGGATGAACGAGATCGCGGTCATGGCGGCACGGATCAGGGCCGGTGTGTGGGAGGCGGTCATCGCCGGCGGCGATGTCGCGCCCGAGCTTGAGGTCACATATCAGGACGAACCGCTGGGCGGGCTGGCAATCGAACCTGCGGGCGAAGCCGGGCAATGGCGGCTTCGTCTGCCGATACCGGCATCGCTGCTGGGCGACGGGGTGCAGACATTCCTCTTGCGCGACCGTCAAAGCGGCGAGACGCTGGACCGCTTCACGATCGTCACCGGCGTGCCTTTGGAAGACGATCTGCGCGCCGAGATCGATCTTCTGCGTGCCGAACTCGACATGCTGAAGAAGGCCTTTCGCCGGCATTGCCTGGAAACCGGCGGGCGTTGAACCAAGGGGGGCCGCCCGGCCCGATTGACGCAGCGTCGGACGTGACGCTTCTGCCGTTCTGCGGCATGCTGGAGCGAAATCGGGGGGCCGCACATGCCGCAATTTCCACATCTCTTCACACCGCTGGATCTTGGGCATGTGATCCTGCCCAACCGGGTTCTTATGGGATCGATGCACACCAATCTGGAGGAAACGAAGGATTGGAACCGCGTCGCAGAGTTCTATGCGACGCGCGCCCGTGGTGGTGTCGGGTTGATGGTGACAGGCGGGATGGCGCCGAACAGCGAAGGCGGCGTGTTCCCGGGCGCGTCGGGACTGTTCACGCCCGAAGACATCGCCAATCACCGGGGCGTCACCGGCAGGGTTCACGATGCGGGTGGGCGGATCGCCATGCAGATCCTGCATGCGGGCCGCTATGCCTATAGCCCCGAATGTGTCGCCCCTTCAGCGATCAAATCCCCCATTTCGCCCTTCCCGCCGAAGGCGCTGGACGAAGCCGGGATCGAAAAGCAGATCGAGGACATCGCCACTTCTGCCGCGCGCGCCCGCGAGGCAGGCTATGACGGTGTCGAGGTCATGGGATCAGAGGGGTATTTCCTCAACGAGTTCCTCGTCGCCCATACCAACAAGCGCACCGACCGCTGGGGCGGAACAGCGGAAAACCGCATGCGCCTGCCGATCGAGGTTGTGCGCCGCGTCCGCGAAAAGGTCGGCAGGGATTTCATCGTGATCTACCGCATCTCGCTGATCGATCTGGTGCCCGAGGGGCAGAGCTGGGACGAGGTCGTGACCCTTGCCAGGGCGATCGAAGGCGCGGGGGCGTCGATCCTCAATACCGGGATCGGCTGGCACGAGGCGCGCATTCCGACGATTGCGACATCGGTTCCCCGGCGTGCCTTCGCCTGGGTGACGAAGAAACTGATGGGCGAGGTATCCATCCCCATCATCACCTCGAACCGGATCAACACGCCCGAGGTCGCCGAGGCCGTGCTGGCCGAGGGCTGCGCCGACATGGTTTCCATGGCGCGCCCGTTTCTTGCCGATCCCGATTTCGTCCGCAAGGCGGCCGAAGGGCGCGCGGCCGAAATCGCGCCTTGCATCGCGTGCAATCAGGCCTGCCTTGATCACACCTTCCAGGGCAAGATTTCGTCGTGTCTGGTCAATCCGCGCGCCGGCTTTGAAACCGAGCTGTCGCTGGTGCCCGCGACTGCGCCGAAGAAGGTCGCGGTGGTCGGTGCAGGCCCCGCCGGGCTTGCTGCGGCGCTGGCGCTGGATGAACGCGGCCATGACGTCACGCTCTTTGACCGTGCCGACCAGATCGGCGGGCAGCTGAACCTTGCCAAGCAGGTGCCGGGCAAGGAGGAATTCCATGGCCTCGTGAACTGGTTTGCGACCATGATCGCAAAAAGCCGCGTGTCGCTGCGCCTGAATGTCGAAGCGACGCCGGAACTGCTGGCCGGCTTTGACGAAGTCGTCATCGCCACCGGCGTGCGCCCGCGCGATCCGGGGATCGAGGGTCAGGACGGTGCGAACGTGCTGACCTATATCGATGTGCTGCGTGGCGCCGCGGTTGGCGATCGCGTTGCGGTGGTCGGTGCGGGCGGCATCGGCTTCGACGTGGCCGAGTTTCTGACCCAGAAGGGCGAAAGCCCGACATTGCATCTGGATGAATGGCTTGCGGAATGGGGTGTTACCGATCCTGCGGTTGCAAGGGGCGGTCTGGCATCGCCCCGGCCCGAAGCCCCGGCGCGGATGGTGACCTTGTTGCAGCGCAAACCGGAAAAGCCCGGCCGGAAACTGGGGAAGACCACCGGATGGATTCACCGGGCGACGCTGCAGGCCAAGGGTGTCGTGATGGTCGGTGGCGTGAATTATGAACGGATCGACGGCGAGGGGCTGCATGTCTCGTCAGGGTCCGAACGTGCCGACCCGCGATTGATTGGTGCCGATACGATTGTCCTCTGCACCGGGCAGGTCAGCGAGCGTTCGCTTGCCGATACGCTGATTGCCACCGGTGCGACGGTGCATGTCATCGGTGGCGCCGATCTGGCCGCCGAGCTTGACGCCAAGCGCGCCATCGATCAGGGAACCCGGCTTGCCGCCACAATTTAGGCGTAGGTTGTTAAGGGATTGGGAACAGGCTGGCCAGTTTTTGCCACTTTGGTTCCAGACAATACCCAAGTCTTGTCCGCCACTCTCCGCAATATTGCCCGATTTCGCCGTGATACCAGTCAACGGCGGGCAATGTATAAGACGGGTGCACAATGGACCGATTGACGGAAATGGAAGCCTTCGCCACGGTGGTAGATCAGGGGGGATTTACCGACGCCGCGAAGAAGATGGGAATATCTAAGTCTGCCGTATCAAAACATGTTTCATCTCTGGAAGCACGCCTGGGCGCGCGTCTTCTGAACCGGACGACCCGCCGGGTTTCGCCCACCGAAATCGGCCTTGCCTATTATGACCGCGCCCGCCGTGTGCTGAACGATGCCGGCGAAGCCGACGCGCTTGTCACATCGATGCAGTCCGCGCCCTCCGGCCTTCTGCGCATCTCGGTTGCAACCGATTTCGGCGTGAACCTCTTGTCGCCGATCCTTGGGGATTTCCTGCTCGAATTCCCGGACATCACGGTCAACATGGTCCTGAACAACCGTTATGTCGAACTGATCTCGGAAGGCTTCGACATGGCGATCCGCGTCGGTGAGCTGGAAGATTCGACCCTGCGTGCCCGCAAGCTGACCGAAACCGCCAAACGGATGGTCGGCTCGCCGTCCTATTTCAAGAAATACGGCCGCCCGCAGAAGATCGACGATCTGAACGAACACAAGCTTTTGCATTATTCCAACCAAGCTGCCGGAAACGTCTGGAAGATCACCGCCCCGTCGGGTGAAAAGCGTCAGGTCCGCACCGCCGGCTGGCTGACGGTGAACGATGGCCAATCCCTTCTGAACGCTGCCGTTTCCGGGCTTGGCATCGCCTACCTGCCTTCGTTCCTTTACGCCGATGCGATGAAAAGCGGGCTTGTCGAGGACGCGATCCCCGAACTGCCGGTCGAGACGCTTGGCATCTATGCGGTTTATCCGCCGGGCCGCTTCACGCAGCCCAAGGTGCGTGCCTTCATCGATTTCCTCGCCCAGGCATTCGTCGAAAAGGGTCCCGACCACTGGTAAGGCCGGTCCCGATACCTTTGGGGTGATGGAGTGTGACTACTGGGTCGAGGTGATCAACGCCTCGACCCTTCGGTTTTTCGTGCGGCCGTCTTCCGTCAGGTTCGAGGCGAGCGGGCTGAGATAGCCGACACCGTCCGAAGAGATCTGTCTGGCATCGACGCCATAGACGGTAACAAGCCGGCCAAGAACCGATTGGGCGCGCTTCCGCGACAGGGCGATATTGGCGTCCAGGCTGCCTTCGGAATCCGTGTGGCCGACCAGAGCGACGGTCTTGTCGGGGTTGGCCTTGAGGAAATCCGCCAGCATCGCGAGCGAGCTGTACTGGCCATTCTCGAGCGTCGTTGACCCCGATGCGAAGCTGAGGTCGGACAAGACGATCTTGCCTTTCTGCACCAGCGTATCGGCAAGGGCGGAAGATGTCGCCGGAACGGCGCCTTTCGCCGGATCGGGCGCGGTTGCGGCCAAGGCGGCTTGACCGTCCAGAGCCGGTCCGACGCGCCACATCTGAACATAGCCGCTGTCGGATGAGCGGCTGACAAGCAGACTGACATAATCGGGTTCCGGATCATCGGCGCGCCGCGCGGCAAGAAAACGGAAGTCGCCCAGATCGACATGCATCTCGGGCTCGGGCAGAACGGGGATGCCGAAACGGAAATCAAAGCCGCCGCATTGGTCGGTCTTGCATTCGAACAATACCTCGAAACCCTCGGCCTGAAGCTGACCGCGCAGATCGGACAGAAGCGCAAGGGTGTCGATCCCGGGCTGACGGATGCGCCATGCGCTGCGGGTCACTTCGCCTTCCGCGTCCAGCGTTTCGATCCGCCCGTTGAGCCATGGGCCGATGGGCATGGCATAGCTGTCCATCGCGCGGCTGTCTTCAACGGTGCGCGAGGCTTCGGGCGGCATCGAAAGGGTCGGCGCCGCAAGCGCTGGCGCGGCCATCGTGATCATCGCAAGGGTGCCCGGCCACTTCATCGATGCGCCCCGTGATATTCAGGGTTCGGCTCCATCGCGGTGGCCGATGCGACACGGTTCGTCATGTTGAAAAAGCCGGTCACGGACGCGATGTCCCAAATGTCGCGATCGGTGAAGCCCGCATCGCGAAGCGCCTGACGGTCAGCCTCTTCGACCTTCGAAGAGGCGAGGGTAAGCTTTTCGGCGAAATCCAGCATGGCGCGCTGTTTCGCTGTCAGGGGGGCTACCCGCCAGTTCATGACCAGCGCCTCGCCCAGAACCGGGTCGCCGGACAGTTCGCGCACCGCCGCGCCGTGGGCGACCTGACAGTACCAGCAGCGATTGAGCGATGACACGCAGACCGCGATCATCTCGCGCTCAAGTTTGCTCAGCCCGCTCTCGGCCAGCATCAGATCGTTGTAGATCGCGGTGAAGGCGTTCAGCTTGGCGATGTCGAAGGCATGGGCCTTGAGAACGTTAGGAACCAGCCCCAGCTTTTCGGCGCAGATGTCGAAATACTTCCGGGTTGCTTCGGGAAGCGGTTCGACCATGGGCAGGTCGAGGGCCGTGGGGCTGTGGCCTATATCCTTCAACTGCTCCCCGTGCCTCTTAGGGCTTATATGAGCGGTAGTGGTATTCTCCCACAACTTGCATCCCGAGGGAAGAATAGAGCGCATTGGCCCCCTGGTTCGCCTTGGTCACAAGAACGGAAAACCGTTTTGCCCCATGATCTTGCGCCCATTTCGCGGCCATTCGCATCATGTTGACGGCGGAACCTTGCCGACGCTGACCCGGCACGACGTGGAGCGCATGCAGCATCGCGGTTTCGCCGTGGAGTGCGACAAACGCCACCCCTGAGGCGCGGTCGTTGATGCGGCCGAGGATCGCGGTTTTGGGGCCCTTGGCGCGGCCCATCACCGCGACCCGTTCCGGGCCGATACCGCCCTCGGCCCAGATGTCGCGCATGATGGCGAGGGGGGGCCAGATCGCGAAGGCGGAAAGGCGTGGCGCATCGCCCAGAAGGGCACCCACCGGGGCGTCAAAAAGGTTGACGGGGTCCTTGATCGCATAGCCGCGCCGGGCAAGCGCCGTGTCGAGCGGCCCGTCTGCGGGCCGGATCATGAACAGCGGCGACTGGCCAAGCGCGCGTTGTGCGCCCTCTGCCGCATCGATATCTGCCTCGGACCATCCGGTTTCGGCGGTCGCGGCCGAGACGCGCTGTCCGCCGCCGGCACCCTCGCGCACGCGGAAGCCTCCGGCGATGTGGAACGCGGCGGCAGGCCAGGTGGCCTCGGTCACGGCGAAAAGATCGGTCATGTGCCAGCTTTCGGGAAAATTGCGGCAAGCCGCGCCATCGCCGCATCGAGCCGCGCGGCATCGGTGCCGCGGATCACGATGTTGGACCCATGGGCCCCGTTCTGGATGAACGGGTAGGAGCCGATGCCGAGATCGGCGAATTCGCGGGCAAGGTCGCCGAGCGGGCCGGCGATGACGCCTTCGCCCTGATCGATTCGCAGGGTCTGGCTGAGAAGCGGGCGCCCCCCGGCCAGGCGCGGCAAAAGCGAGGCGACCATCGCCTGAAAGATGTTGGGCACACCTGCCATGACATGGACGTTTTCCAGACTGAAGCCCGGCGCGGTCGAAATCGGGTTGTCGATCAGCGTGGCGCCTTCGGGAATGCGCGCCATGCGCTGGCGGGCGGCGTTGAAGTCCAGCCCCGTCCGGTCGTAATGGGCGGCGAGAAGGGCGCGGGCATCCTCGCGAATGGCAAGGCGGACGCCCAGTGCCGCAGCGATCGCATCGGCGGTGATATCGTCATGGGTTGGCCCGATACCGCCGGATGTGAAGAGGTGGTCGTGACCGGAGCGGAGGTCATTCACGGCTGAAATGATCGCCTCATGCCGGTCCGGAACGAAACGCGCCTCTCTCAGGTCTACTCCGATACGGGCAAGCTCGCCCGCCAGGAAATGCATGTTGGCGTCCCGTGTGCGGCCGGAAAGAATTTCGTCGCCGATGATCAGGATGGCAGCCGTGGGATTGGTCATGGACGGGCTCCTTTCCGCTTCAGCATTACGCAAGAGTGCCGGAAGGGAAAAGCCCCGCCTCTGGTCATCGGGCGCATTGTTGACTATCTAATCGGTCAAAGCACGGAAAAGGAGAGAGCGGTGGACGATCCCCGCGGCCGTCTGACCAGGGACGGGATAAGGATATACGAGCCCGACGACTTTGCGGGCATGCACCGGGCCGGCCTGCTTGCGGCGGCGATCCTCGACGATGTCGCGGCGCTGGTCGAGCCCGGCGTCGCGACCGAGGCGATCGACGATTTCATCCGCGGGCGGGTGGAGACGGCGGGCGCGCGCTCGGCCACGATCGGCTATCGCGGCTATCGGCATGCCTCGTGCATTTCGGTGAACCACGTGGTCTGCCATGGCATTCCCGGGCCGAAGGTGCTGAAGGACGGGGATATCCTGAACATCGACGTGACGGTGATCGTCGACGGCTGGTATGGCGATACCAGCCGGATGTATGTGGCCGGCACGCTTTCCCGCAAGGCAGAGCGTTTGATCGAGGTCACCCATGATGCCCTGATGCTGGGGATCGAAGCGGTCAGGCCCGGCAATACCTTCGGCGATATCGGCCATGCCATTCAGTCCTATGCCGAAGCGCAGCGCATGAGTATCGTGCGCGATTTCTGCGGTCACGGGCTGGGGCGGGTCTTCCACGCGCCGCCGAACGTGCTGCATTACGGCCGGCCCGGAACCGGGCCGCGACTGGAAGAGGGCATGTTCTTCACGATCGAGCCGATGGTCAATCTTGGCCGGCCCGAGACCAAGGTTCTGGCCGATGACTGGACAGCCGTTACCCGCGACAAGTCGCTTTCGGCCCAGTTCGAGCATTCGGTGGGTGTGACCGCCGATGGTTGCGAGATCTTTACCCTTTCGCCTGCGGGGCGGTTTTTCCCGACACGGTGATTTCGTCCCGGCTGATGCCGGGCCGATCCGCCGGGGGTTCCACCCCCGGACCCCCGGGGGTATTTGGGCAATGAAGAAATCAGAGGCCGAGAAGCGCGGGCAGGTCCGCCATGCGGTGAAAGACATGGGCGCCTTCTGCGGCGAGGTTGGCGCCGCCGCCGTCCGGGGCGTAGCCGAAGGCCTGCATGCCGGCGGCACGGGCCGCGCGGATGCCGGTGGCGCTGTCTTCGATCACGGCGGTCCGGGACGGGTGCGCATCAAGCGCCCTGGCCGCGTGAAGGTAGAGATCGGGCGCGGGTTTCGGCCGGGCGACATCTTCGCGCGAAAAGACGCGGTGCCGGAGCCGTGACAGGATTTCGGGGTGCTGGCCGAGGGTGACGGCCATCTTGGCATGGGGTCCGTTGGAACCGACGGCGAAGGGTATGCCCGCGCGGTCGAGCGCATCGAAGACCGTGCCGATGCCGGGCACGAGCGGCGTGCCTTTGGCAAGTTCGTCGAAGATTTCGGCGTAGATGGCGGAAAGCCAGTCCGCCGGCAGCTGCGCCCCATGCCTGCTGGCATAATCGCCAACCGAAGCCATCGTGCCGCCGACGAAAAGGCGGTGGACCTCTTGCGGCGCGACGGCAAGGCCGTGGCGCGTGAGGTTTGCGGCGATGACCCGATCGGTGATCGGCTCGCTGTCGACGATGACCCCGTCACAATCGAAAAGTACGGCCGCCCGGTTCATTCGCTGGCCCCGGCGATCGTGACGAGGGTGTCGCCATAGCGGCGCTGATCGCGCAGCTCTGCCCAGGCCGGCAGTTCGGGGGGGGAGTTTTCTTCCCACACGATCAACGCGCCGGGGGCCAGCCAGTCGCCTGCCCGGAGTGAGGCAACGGCCTTTTCGCCAAGCCCCTTGCCATAGGGGGGATCGAGGAAGACAAGCGAATAGCCCGCGCCGCGGTTCGGGCCCATACGTGTGGCATCCCGGCGCCAGACATCGGTCGCACCCATTGCCTGCATCTTTTCGATGTTCTGGCGCAGGAGCGCGCGCGACACGACACCGTCATCCACAAAGGCGACACGCGCGGCCCCGCGCGAGAGCGCTTCCAGCCCGAGGGCGCCGGTTCCGGCAAACAGGTCGAGGACGCGGGCGCGCTCGACCGGATTGCCATAGGGGCCGTTCATCAAGAGATTGAAGATCGCTTCACGGACGCGGTCCGATGTCGGGCGCAGATGGGCCGACGCATCGCCTGCGCCGATCTCGGCGAGCCGGAGCCCGCGTCTTTGTCCTCCGATGATCCTCATGGGCGCAAGAGCGGCTTGAGATCGGCGGTGCTGTCGGCGATGATCGCGGGGTCGGGGGATTTTCCTGTCTCGATCAGCCGTTTGCCTACCATGTAGCTGCGCGCGTCGTTCATCGCATCGAGCGCGAGAAGGGTTGCGCCACGGTAATACCAGAAGCTGACCGCGCCGTCGTCGCCCCGCCGGGTGACGATCCGGTCATAGCCGGCATTCAGCCCGGCGATCTGGAGTTTCACGTCATACTGGTCTGACCAGAACCAGGGCCTGGCGGCATATGGCGTTTCGGCGCCCAGCATGTTCGCGGCCACGATCTCGGCCTGATCGATGGCATTGCCGACGCTTTCCAGCCGGATCCGCCCGCCCTGATGGGGAAAGGACGCGCAATCGCCTGCCGCCCAGATCGACGGATCGGAGCTGCGCCCGAACGCGTCGGTGCGAATGCCGTTTTCGATAGACAATCCGGCCGCTTCGGCAAGCGCCGTGTCCGGAGCGATCCCCACGCCGACGATGACGAAATCGGTCGCGAGGCTGCTGCCATCCGACAGGATTGCGCCGTCGACCCGGCCGTCGCCGGTCAGTTTCGAAAGGCCGGTTCCTTCGCGGATATCGACGCCGTGGCTTTGGTGAAGCGCGCGAAAGTAATCTGACGTTTCAGCGGCCGCCACGCGCTGCAGGATCCGGTCGGCCATCTCGACCAGTGTCACGCGCAGCCCGAGTTTTGCACCGACGGCCGCGGCCTCAAGCCCGATATACCCGCCGCCGATGACCAGAAGCCGGCGTCCGGGTTGGAACTCGGCCGCCATGTCGTCGACATCCTGCAATGTCCGGACGGTGTAGACACCCTTCAGCGCGCCTCCGATCGCGGCGGGCAGGCGCCGGGGCACCGATCCGGTGGTCAGCGCGAGCTGGTCATAGACCAGCCGTTCGTCACCGACCATCAGGGTTTTTTCCCCCGGCAGGATGGCGGTTGCCGCCTTGCCCAGCTTCAGGTCCACGTCCTGCTCGGCCCAGAAGGAAGGCGCGCGGAGATAAAGCCGTTCAAGGCTGGTCTCGCCAAGGAGATAGCCTTTTGAAAGCGGCGGGCGCTGATAGGGGGGCGCGGCCTCTGCGCCGATCAGCGTCAGGGCCCCGTCATAGCCCAGAGAACGAAGCCTGGCGGCCATCGACGCTCCGGCCTGGCCCGCACCGACGATGACGATCCCGCTCATCCGCTATCTCCTCTGGTCTTCCGTGGCGTGGACCCTATATCCTTGCCGGGCCGAAACGCAATCTAGGGAGAGGTGAGAGTGGCGATTACAGTGGGAAAAGGCCTGCCGGATGCCGTGCTGCTGAAGATGGGCGACGCGGGCCCCGAAACCGTTCGCCTTGGCGACAGGTTGCGGGGAAGAAGGGTCGTGATATTCGGCCTTCCGGGTGCGTTTACCAGCACCTGCACTTCGGCCCATGTTCCCAGTTTCATCCGGACCAAACCCGGTTTTGATGCGAAGGGCGTCGATGAAATCATCTGTATCTCGGTCAACGATCCCTTTGTGATGCGGGCCTGGGGGGACGCGACCGGGGCCAGTCAGGCAGGGATCACGATGCTCGCCGATCCGGGCGGCGATTTCACGATCGCGGCCGGGATGGCGTTTTCCGCGCCGGCGGTCGGGTTCATCAATCGTTCGCAGCGCTATGCCCTCTTTGCCGAGGATGGCGTGGTCAAGGTGTTCCACCCCGAGGAAAGCCGCAGCACGTGCGAGGCTTCAGGGGGCGAGGCGCTGCTGGCCGCGATCTGACCTCGGCGGTGGCCCGCCTCAGCGGTCACGCGCCGCGTGGAGCGTGCAGAGACATTCGACCGGTGCGCCGTGATCGTGCTGAACCTCAGCCGCGCCCGCGATGGCATCCATCCGCCGCGCCAGGGTCACGTCCAGCGCCGACAGCCCGTGGCAATCATGCGTGGTCAGGGTCACGTCGACGGTGTTGTAGATATTGGTCCATTCGGGATGATGGCCCAGCTTTTCGGCCTGCAATGCCGCGCGGGACATGAAGCCCCATGCCTCAGAAAAGTTCCTGAATTTCCATATCTTCCGGATCGCGTCACGCCCGTCAACAGCGTACCAGCCGGATCGCCCGAGATCGGGGATAGAGGCGTCGCGTTCAGGCTTGTCCAAAAGGTTGGCCATTGTCACTCCTTCGCTGGCATCGCGGCATTGTCCGCATCGTTTGCCCGGATCAGGGCCGGTCTTGTCCGGATCCTGTCCCAATAGGCGGTGAAGGCCGGTCGCGCCTCGATCGTGCCGAACTGAAGGCCGAAGCCGATCTGCGATCCTGTCGCCACATCGGCTGCCGAAAACGTCTCGCCGGCCAGATAGGGGGAATTGGAAAGCGCGGTTTCGAGTGCGGCATAGGTCGTCTCTATCGAGCCGAACCCCACCATGCCGCGGCGGTCTTCGGGGACCTGCCAGCCCAGCGCTTTCGTAATTATCGCCGCCTCCAACGGGCCGGCGCCGAAAAACAGCCAGCGGTAATAGGCGCTGCGATCATGGGGCACCAGCCCGGCTTCGGGAAACGTATCGGCAAGATAGGCGCAGATCGCGGCATATTCGGTCACGATCCGTGCCCCGTGAACCAGTGTCGGGACCTTGCCCATCGGGTTGATGGCGCGATATTCGGGCGCTTTCATTGGCGCGCCGTATTCAAGGTAGCGAACCTCGTAAGGCCGGCCGACTTCCTCCAGCATCCACCGTGCGATTCTTCCGCGCGACATCGGGTTGGAATAAAGAACGAGATCGTGTTCCATCGCGGATATCCATTTCTTCCGGATCAAATTACCCGAGCCTCTGTCAGCCCAAGGCAGTGCGGATGGTGACGATCCTATGCCACTCAGGGGTTCCGGTCAGCCCCCGTCTTGCGGTTTTCGAAATGGTCCGTATTCGGCAAGAACGGCCATTTCATCGGCCACCGCGTGGCTCTCGGCCGCAAGAAACTGCGCGACCGCGTTGCGGAAGGCCGGGTTGGCGATCCAGTGCAAGGAATGCGTGGCGACGGGCAGATAGCCGCGCGCAAGCTTGTGTTCGCCCTGCGCCCCGGCCTCTACCCGGGCCAGCCCGCGGGCGATGGCCTCGTCCATCGCGCGGTAATAGCAGCATTCGAAATGCAGGAAGCGGTGATCCTCGACCGCCCCCCAGTAGCGGCCATAAAGCGTGTCGCGGCCAAGAAAATTCAGGGCCCCCGCGACAGGCCTGCCATCACGTTCGGCGAGGATAAGGATGACATCGTCGCGCATCGTCCGATGCAGTTCGTCGAAAAACGCGCGTGTCAGGTAGGGCCTGCCCCATTTGCGCGCGCCGGTATCCTGATAGAACGCCCAGAAGGCGGACCAATGTTCGGGGCAAAGGTCATCGCCGGTCAGAACGCGGATCGTTCCGCCAAATTCCATGGCGCCCGAACGCTCTTTGCGGATCGCCTTGCGCTTGCGCGACGACAGGTCGCCAAGAAAGGATTCAAAATCGCGGTAGCCGTGATTTTCCCAATGGTATTGCTGGGTTACACGCCGCAAAAGCCCCATTTTCTCGCCCGCGTCGGCCTCGTCCCCGGTGCAAAAGGTGATATGAGCCGATGAGAGGTCGTTTTCCGAGGCAACGCGCACAAGCGCCTCGATCAGCGCCGCCCGCCCGGCGGTTTCCCAGCCCGGGCGGGTCAGGAAGCGGCGCCCCGTGACCGGGGTGAAGGGCACGGCCGCCTGCAGCTTGGGGTAATACCGTCCCCCCGCCCGTTCAAAGGCGTCTGCCCAGGCAAAATCGAAGATATATTCGCCCTGACTATGGCTTTTTGCGTAAAGCGGCATGACGGCAACCACGTTACCGTCGGTTGTGGCGATCAGATGATGCGGCTGCCAGCCGGTGCCGGGACCGACCGACCCCGAGCGTTCGAGTGCGGCGAGAAACCGGTGGGTGGTGAAAGGGTCCTGCGCCCGGCCATCGGCGGCCTCGGGGCAAGCGCAGGCATCCCAGTCGGCCGGCGCGATGGCGGCAATATCCGGAAGTGCGGTGATTTCGATCGTCTTGCGCGGCATGTCATCGGAATCCTTTCGCGTGACTTCGCCGGCATTGGCCTTCGACGTCAAGCGACGGGCTTTGCCAGATAGTTTTCAAAGGTGATGTTCTGCGCAACCTTCCGGGCCCTGGCCTCTTCCGCCTCGCTCCGGATCGTCCAGCACAGGATCGCGGCACCCCGGGCTTTCAGGCCGGCGATTGCCGGGCGCGTCAGAAGTTTGTGGTCATAGGACACGAAACTTGCCCCGACCCCGGCGTAATCGGTGACATCGCCCAGTGCGGCCACCCGTTCGGGCGACAGACCATCATAGGTGGAATCGTCCGGCCCGCCCGCCGTCACGCCCCGCGCGACCGAGGGCGCAAGACGCGCCATGGCGGCGACCGAATAGGGGTTGAACGACATCACCGCAACCGGCCCCCGGTATCCGGACAGATCGCGTGCGACCGCCTCTTCCAGCGGGCCCACCTTTGGCCCGACCGCGCCGTCCTGATCCTTGATCTCGATAAGAAGCGGCACCTGACCGGCGACAAGCTGCAAGAGCGCGGCAAGGGTCGGAATGGTTTCAGTGCTGCCGTGGATCGGCATTGCGCCAAGCTCGGCCGCGGTCATGGCGGTGATCGGGCCGCCCTTGCCGGTCAGCCGCCTGAGGTCGTAATCGTGGAAAACCATCGCAACGCCGTCAGCCGAAGGCTGGATATCGCATTCGATGCCATATCCGGCGTCGATCGCGGCGGCAAAGGCCGCCATCGAGTTTTCCGGCCGTCCGCTGGCGCGATCGTGCAGACCGCGATGGGCAATGGGGTGGCGAAGAAACGCCGCGTCAAGCCGGACCGGTTCAGGCGCCATCATCTGACCTGAAAGACGGCCTCGATCTCGACCGCGACCCCCAGCGGCAGGGCCGGGGCTGAAACCGCGGCGCGGGCATGGCGCCCGGCATCGCCAAGCACCTCGACCATAAGATCGGAACATCCGTTGATGACCTTGGGCTGGTCGGTGAAATCCGGGGTCGAGTTGACGAAGCCGCCCAGCTTGACCACGCGCACGATCCGGTCCAGATCGCCGCCAAGTGCGGCCCGCGCCTGCGCCAGAAGCGACAGACCGCAGCGCCGCGCCGCATCGGCGCCTGTGGCGACGTCCATGGAATCGCCCAGCCGCCCCTTGATAAGCCCATCCGGCCCCTGGCTGATCTGGCCCGATACGAACAGCAGATCGCCCGTCTGAACGAAGGGAACATAGTTTGCGGCGGGTGCAGGGGCATCGGGAAGGGTGATGCCAAGTTCCTTCAGACGCGCGTCGATCTTTCCAGCCATGGTGTCCTCTTGTCTTGTCCGGGGCGGACGCTAGCCCCGCGACAGGCGATTTGAAAGCCCAAAACGTTGCAAGGCCGGGTGGCGGGCAGGGGCGGCACTGCCAGGCGCTACAGGTCAGCTTTCGCGGAACGCGCGATTGAAATACTCGGCCAGCGGCTTGATCAGATAGGCCAGAGGGGTGCGTTCCGCGGTGCGGATGAAGACCTCGACCGGCATGCCCGGAATGACCGTCCGGTCACCGAGTTTGGACATCTCGTTGGCGCCCAGGATGATTTCGGCCCGATAATAGCTTGTCTTGTTCGCCTCATCCACCAGCGCATCCGCCGATATCCGGCTGACCTGACCGGCCAGTTCGGGTGTCGTGCGGCTGTCGAAGGCGGCAAAGCGCAGGGTCACGTCCTGCCCGATACGTATCTCGTCGACATGAATGGGCGAAATCCGCGCCGCGATGACCAGAGGCCGGTCCTGCGGGATGATGTAGAGCACAGGCTCGGCCGCGCGCAGCACCGAACGCGGCGTTGTCACCTGCAACGCATGGATCGCCCCGCCCACCGGCGCGCGAATGTCCAGCCGGGCGATCTGTTCGGCCAGCGCGCGCCGCCGCTCGGCCAGCTCAAGTTCGCGGTAGCCAAGGTCGCGCAGCTGGCTGTTGGCCTCTTCGCGCCGCGTCGCGCTGCGTTTCGAAATCTCGATGTCGATCTCGGTGGTCTTGCCTTCAGCCTCGGCCCGGGCGGCGTCCAGCTCTCCTCCGACACCTTCGAGCCGGGCCTTCTCGCGCTCAAGTGCAAGAACCCGCCCCGCCTGTGTCAGCCCGCGATCGAGCAGGCCCTGAAGGTCGGCCAGTTCCTTGCCGATCAGCCGCAACTGGCTGTCCACGGACTGGCGTTGTGCCGAAATTCCGGTGATCTGATCCGCGATCTGCGCGCGGCGGCGTTGCAACTGTTCGATCTCATTCGCTTCCGTTTCCGCGCGCGCGATGAACAGCCTTTCCTGCCCGCGCATCAATGCGGCGAAGTCGGGGTTGGCCTCGGCCGCCTTTTCCAGCTCGGCAGGAAAGCGAATCTGTGCCGCATCGTCACGCTCGGCCTCCAGCCGCCCGCGCCGCGCCTGAATTTCGAAGAACTGCCCTTCGACGATCGTCATTTCCGAGGTGAGAAGCGCGCCGTCGAGCCTGATCAGAACCTGACCGGCCTCGACAATGTCGCCATCCTTGACAAGGATTTCGTCAACCACGCCCCCGTCGGGGTGCTGGACCACCTGCCGGTTCTGTTCCACCTCGACCTGGCCGCTTGCGACGACGGCACCTGCAATGCGTGTCGTCACCGACCAGAGCCCGAAGCCGCCGACCAGCAGCAAAAGCGCGACAAAGCCCAGAATGAGGGCCGGGCGCGGGGAAAGGCTGGCGGGGTGGCCGGTCATGACACGCCTCCATGACCGCTGGCACGGGCAATGTCCTTGGCGTTTCGCACCACCGAGTTCAGCACCTCGTCCCGTGGCCCGAAGGCCCGCCGGGTGCCGTTGTCGAGCATCAGGAGGGTGTCGCATTCCTGAATTGCCGCCGGACGGTGCGCCATGATGATCACCGATCGGCCATCGTCCTTCATGGCGCGGATGGCCGCGTTCAGCGCCTGAGACCCGGCATTGTCGAGATTGGAGTTCGGTTCATCCAGAACCAGGATCACCGGGTCGCCATAAAGTGCGCGGGCCAGCCCGATCCGCTGGATCTGGCCGCCCGAAAGACGCCCTCCGGCCTGCGATACCCGGGTATTGTAGCCGTCTGGCAGGTCGAGGATCATCTTGTGCGCATCGGCCTTTTGCGCCGCCGCGACGATTGCCGCATCGTCGGGGTTCTGCGAAAGCCGGGCGATGTTCTCGGCAATCGTTCCGTCGAACAGGGTGACCCGCTGCGGCAGATAGCCGATATGGGCGCCAAGCATGTCGGGGTCGTACTGGTCAAGCGTCGCACCGTCGAGCCGCATCCACCCGCCCGCCGGTTTCCAGATGCCGGTGACGGCGCGCGCGAGGGTCGATTTCCCGGCACCGGACGGGCCGATGACGCCAAGCGCCTGTCCCGGTTCCAGCCGGAACGACACCATGCGCAGCGCGGCCTGGCTTTGCCCCGGCGGCACGACTGTCAGCTGGTTCGCCTCGAGCACCGCGCGCGGCTTTGGCAGCGCCGTGCGCTTCGTTTCCGGCGGAATGGTACCTAGCAGGGCCGAAAGGCGCTGGCGGCCTTCTGCGGCGCGCTGGGCCAGGGCCCAGCCGCCGATTGCCTGTTCGACGGGGGCCAGCGCCCGGCCCATCAGGATTGACGACGCGATCATCGCGCCCGCCGTCAATTCGC
Organism: Paracoccaceae bacterium; assembly: GCA_020447005.1. Classification (GTDB taxonomy): domain Bacteria; phylum Pseudomonadota; class Alphaproteobacteria; order Rhodobacterales; family Rhodobacteraceae; genus Albidovulum. The sequence goes on along the minus strand of JAGRDO010000004.1, from coordinate 14,533 downwards.
CGCGCAGCACCAGAAGTGCCCCAAGCGCCAGCATCGCCGATTGCAGGAACAGCCGGAACGTCTTGCTGCTGACCGTCCAGACCCCGGAGCGGTCGCCCGCGCGCAGCGACTGCGACAATGCGGCACTGCGCGCCTCTGCCCAGCGTCCGAAGCTGGCCCCGCGCATCCCCATGCTCTGGATGGCATCCGCCTCGTCGCGGAACTGATCGGCCAGCCGGTCGGCCTTCTGGGCCGCGAGATGCGCGCCCAGCACATCCTGACGGGTGCTGGACTGGTTGATCAGCGCGATGGCGACCAGCACCAGCCCGCCACCCAGCGCCATCAGGCCAAGCCAGGGGTGAAAGACGAAGACGGCCGCCAGAAAGAACGGCGCCCACGGCGCGTCGAAAAGCGCCAGAAACACCGGCGACGCCAGAAATTGCCGGATAACCTCAAGATCGCGCAGGCCGGTTCCCGATATCGCTTCGCCGGGCTTTGCATCCCCATAGGCCAGGGCCGCGGCAAAGACCCGCCGGTCAAGCCGGTCCTGATAGCGTGCTGCCATGCGGGCGGCGACACGGCCACGCGCAAGGTCGAGAATGCCCATCATCAGGAACAGGAACGCGACCAGAACGAAAAGCGCGGCCAGCGTTTCGACAGAACGGCTGCCCAGGACCCGGTCATAGACCTGAAGCATGAACAAGGGCCCGGTAAGCATCAGCACGTTCACGAATGCGGAAAAAAGCCCGACCGACAGCATCAGCCCGTTGTCGGCCCTGCGAGCGGCCGCCATTTCCTCTTTCCCGCGGTCGATGATCGGGTTTTTCATGATGAAATACCTTGTCTGCCCGTAATTCCGCCGATTCTATTTGGCGGTTTGCTGTTTTCTGCGAGTTCGGCTAGATCGTTGCGCGTCTGGCATGGGATTTAACGCCGTCGTGTCGAGTTTCAGGAAAGATAGTCGAGATATGATTGGAAATCCATTACAGGCCAATATGGCGAATTTGGCGCGCTTTTTTGTACTGGGCGGCTTTTGCCTTGCGATTTCGGCCTGTTCGCGCCCGGTGCCCGGCGCAGAGTTCAACGACCCTTATGAAGAAGCCAACCGCGCGGTTCATGCCGATAACGTCAAGCTCGACAGCCTGGTGTTCGGCTCGGTCCATCCGCGCGAACATCCGATTCTGCCGAAACCGATCGCGCAATCGCTGTCCAATGCCGCCGCGAACCTTGGAATGCCCGGCGCGGTCATCAATTCCGTGTTACAATTCCGGCCGGGGCCGGCCTTGCAGAACACGCTGCGCTTTGCCGTAAATTCGACGATCGGTCTGGCCGGGCTGTTCGATCCGGCCAGTTCGATTGGTATCTATGCGGAAGACACGGATTTCGGAGAAACGCTGCATGTATGGGGCGCGCCGGAAGGCGCCTTCATCGTCGTGCCGGTCATGGGGCCGACGACGGAACGCGATCTGGTCGGCTCGGTCGTCGATCTGGCGCTTGATCCGCTCGGCGCCGTCGGACGCCCCGAAAGCTATTACATCGGTGCCAGCCGGGTGGGCGGCAAGGTCGGCGACCGGTCGCTCTATTCCGATCTGATCGATCCGATCCTATATGAAAGTGCGGACAGCTACGCGCAGATGCGGCTTCTGTATCTTCAGAACCGCCATCACCAGCTTGGCATCGAAGAAGACGTGTTTGACCCTTACGAGGACCCCTATGGCCAATAGTTTCGTAACCCGGCGTACCGCAGCCACGGTTCTGGCGATGGCGGCACTGGTGCCCGCATTGCCGAAGGGCGCGTTCGCTCTCGATGTCAATCAGGCACGCACGCTTGTGGACGGTGCCGTGGCCGCGGTGAACGCCACGATCGATTCCGGCAAGTCCGAAGCCGCGATGCTGCGTGATTTCGAGGCGATTTTCGCCCGCTATGCGGATGTGCGTTACATCGCGCAAAGCGCGCTTGGCCCGGCGGGACGCTCGGCCAGCCCGGCGGCGATGGATGCCTATGTCAAGGCGTTTCAGGGCTACATCGCCCACAAGTACGGGCGCCGGTTCCGCGAATTCATCGGTGGCCAGATCGAGGTCACTGGCGCGCGTCCGCTGAAGAGCTTCTTTGAAGTAACCTCGACCGCGCGCCTCAAGGGGCAGGCGCCGTTCCAGGTTGCCTGGCATGTCTTCGACAAGTCGGGCAAGAACCTGTTCTTCAACATCATCATCGAAGGCGTGAACATGCTGGCCGCCGAACGCACCGAGATCGGGGCAATGCTGGATCGCCGCAAGGGCGACATTTCCGCCCTGACGGCCGATTTGCGCGCACTGGGCTAGGAATACCTTCGGCAAATACCTTCGGCGGGGTCAGTTGCCGCCGAAAATCGCGCCAAGGATGTTGATCAGCACCTGTTCGACGGAATCCTTCCTCTTTGCCTTTGGTTGCTGCTGTTGCGGCGGCTGAGGCAGGCCATCCGTCGCACCACCTGCCATCTGGCCGGGCCATGCGTCGCCCGAAAGCTCGGACGGGGTGATCATCGGCAGGGGACGGATTGGCTGGCCCTCCTCGACCCGTGTCATCACCTCATGCCAGATTTCGGCCGGCAATCCGCCGCCCGTGACGCCGGTCAGGGGCGTGTTGTCATCATTGCCCATCCAGACGCCAGTGACGTAATCCGCGGTAAAGCCGATGAACCATGCATCGCGCGCACCCTGTGTCGTGCCGGTCTTGCCGGCCACCTGCCGGCCGTCATCCAGCCGCGCGCGCCGCCCGGTGCCGCGTTCGACGACCTGCGTCATCATGTAGGTCAACTGGCGTGCCGCGTTTTCGCTGATCACCCGGTCGCCGATCCCGCCGCCTTGCCCGATCAGCGGCGTGTCATCGCCGCGCAGGCGCAGTTCCACCAGACCATAGGGCGTGACCGACGACCCGCCGTTCAGGATGCCGGCATAGGCGCCGGTCATGTCGAGCAGGGTCGATTCAGAGACCCCCAGCGCAAGCGCCGGACCCGAGGCCAGATCGGAATTCATGCCGAACTGATCGGCCACCTGCCGCACGGCTTCCAGTCCGACGGCCTGGCTGACGCGGACGGTTGCGGTGTTGACCGAATGGGCCAGCGCCTCGGTCAGGGTGATGAAGCCGCGATATTCGGGATCGTAGTTCTTGGGCGTCCATTCGCCCGATCCCTTGACATAAAGCGTGATCGGCGCGTCCTCGACGATCGAGTTCATGTTGTAGCCAAGATCGAGGGCCGCGGCATAGACGAAGGGCTTGAAGGTCGATCCGGTCTGTCGCAGGGCCTGCGTCGCCCGGTTGAACGCACCCGCGACCTGTGACTTGCGCCCGCCGACCATCGCCCGCACGGCGCCATCCGCCGACATCACGATGATCGCCGCCTGCGCCTTTGACCCCGCTTTCACCTTGTTGGCGAAGACATAGTCGAGCGCGTCTTCGGCCCGTTTCTGCAGGTCCTGATCGAGAGTGGTGCGGATGGTCACATCCTCGGTCGTATCCTCGGTCAGAAAGGCCGGGCCGGAATCCATCACCCAATCGGCAAAATAGCCGCCAGCCATCGCTTCGGCGGCGGCAGACAGCCGCGCCGGATGGGCGATTGCGTCGTTGTACTGGTTGTCCGTCAGATAGCGCTGATCATGCATCAGCCCCAGAACCACGGCCGCGCGGTCCTGCGCGCGCTTCAGATCGCCTGTCGGCGCATAACGCGACGGCGCTTTCAGAAGCCCGGCAAGCATGGCTGCCTCGGCCGGGCTGACATCATTGGCCGATTTGGAGAAATAGCGCTGCGCCGCCGCTTCGAAGCCGCGCGCGCCCGCGCCCAGATAGGCGCGGTTGAGATAAAGCGTCAGGATATTGTCCTTGCCGTATTTCGCCTCCATCGCGAAGGAAAACGGCACCTCTTTCAGCTTGCGCCACTTCGACGATACCCGGCAATCGGCCTCATAGGCGGCTTCGTCCTTCCACTGGACCGGATCGAAGGGCACGCCGAGGCAGATGAGCTTGGCCACCTGCTGGGTAATGGTCGATCCGCCATTGCCCTCAAGCGGGCCGCGCCCTTCGGCCAGATTGATGCGGATGGCGCTGGCGATCCCGCGCGGGCTGATGGCAAGATGGCGGTAGAACCGCTTGTCTTCGGTCGCGATGATGGCGTTCTTCAGATAGGGCGAAACGGTTTCGGTGGTGATCTGGCCGCCAAAGGTTTCGCCGCGCCATGCAAAGACCTTGCCGTTGCGGTCGAGCAAGGTCACCGAACCGCGCGTGCGCGCGTCGATCAGCGACTCGAGCGGTGGCAGCTGCGCGAAGTAGTAAAGCGTGAAAAGACCAAGGACGATGCCGCCCATCGCGGCGACGCGCCAGCCGATGCCCCAGAGAACACGCCAGATGACCCGCATCGTGCCGGTCATCAGCCGCACGGGCCAGCTTGCCTTGCGGGCCGGTTTGCGCGGGGTGCGCGGCGGCTTGGATTTGGCGGCGGGCTTTCTGGTCGGCGCGTTCGAATAGCGCCGCTCGGCCACCAAGGGAGGTTTCTTTCCGCCCGGTCCACTCATGAATTCGGTCCGTTACTGCTCGTTTGGTGCAGGACCATACAGGCTGTTTCGCGGAATGTGGAGCGGCAGACGATCACGTTTCACGCAGCCTTCCGCACAATATTTGGGCAGCGGCTGCAAATTCCGCCGAATTTTCAGGATTCCGCCGGTTGCCGCAAGTGCAAAGGCCTCGACGTCTTGCAATGCTGCGACGCAGCGTTTCCGCTGCCATTGAGTGTCCCAGCAAGGGGTCCGGCAATGGAGTGGAAGAGGTGAAATACATCATAGCAGCCATAAAACCCTACAAGCTCGACGAGGTCCGCGAAGCGCTGACCGCGGTCGGGATCCGAGAGATGATGGTGAGTGAAATCAAAGGGTTCGGCATGCAGTCGGGCCATACCGAAATCTATCGCGGCGCTGAATACGAGGTGAATTTCGTACCGAAGCTGAAGATCGAGATCGCGGTCAGCGCGGCGCTGGCGGACGACGTCGTCACCACGATTGCCCGGGTGGCAAAGACCGACAAGATCGGTGACGGCAAGATCTTTGTCCTCGACCTGAAAGACGCGGTTCGGGTCCGGACCGGCGAAAGCGGCGAGGACGCGCTGTGAGACCTGCAAACATGGGGAAGAAAATGATGAAATCGCTAAGTCTGGCGGGCCTTGTGGCGACGCTTTTCGCAGTTCCGGCGTCCGCGCAGGACGTGGTGGCGGATGTGATGGACAAGGGGGACGTGGCCTGGATGATGGTCTCGACCCTGCTTGTCCTTTTCATGATCCTGCCGGGGCTCGCGCTGTTTTATGGCGGCCTTGTGCGGTCGAAGAACATGCTGTCGGTCCTGATGCAGTGCACCATGATCACGGCGCTCGTGATGGTGATCTGGGTCGTCTACGGCTATTCGATGGCGTTCGGCGGCGGGACGGGCCCGTTCTGGGGCGGGCTTGGCAAGATGTTCCTTGCCGGGGTGACGCCTGACAGCATGGTGGCCACGTTTACCGATGGGGTGGTGATCCCGGAATATGTGTTCATCGCCTTCCAGATGACCTTCGCGGCGATCACGCCCGCGCTGATCGTGGGCGCTTTCGCCGAAAGGATCAGGTTCGGCGCCGTGATGCTCTTTACCGCGCTTTGGGTAACCGTGGTCTATTTCCCCGTCGCCCATATGGTCTGGGACGGTGCGGGCCTTATCTTCAACATGGGCGCGCTGGATTTTGCCGGCGGGACGGTCGTGCATATCAATGCGGGCGTCGCGGCCTTGGTCGGCGCGCTCTATATCGGTCCGCGCATCGGCTTCGGCAAGGACATGATGGCCCCCCATTCGATGACACTGACACTGGTCGGCGCGGGCATCCTCTGGGTGGGCTGGTTCGGCTTCAACGCCGGATCGAACCTAGAGGCCAATGGCGGCGCGACACTCGCCATGATCAACACCTTCACCGCGACGGCGGGCGCGATCCTGGCCTGGGCGGGGCTGGAAGCCGTGTTCCGCGGCAAGGCCTCGATGCTCGGTGCGGCCTCGGGGCTTGTCGCGGGGCTTGTCGCCGTCACCCCGGCGGCGGGGTCGGTCGGGCCGGTGGGCGCCATCGTCCTTGGCGCGATCGCTTCGGGGATCTGCTATTTCTTCGTCGCGGTCGTGAAGAACAAGATGGGCTATGACGACAGCCTTGATGTCTTCGGCATCCACGGGGTTGGCGGTATCGTCGGCGCCATCGGCACGGGCATCTTTACGGCACCCGCCCTCGGCGGCACGGGTGGCGAGGATTACGTGATGGCGGCACAGACATGGATCCAGATCCAGGCGGTGGTGATCACCGTTCTATGGTGTGGTCTGGCTTCGGCGGTGCTTTACTTCATCGTCGACAAGGCCATCGGCCTGCGCGTGGCCACGGATGACGAGCGCCGGGGCCTGGACCTGACCGCGCATGGCGAAAGCGCCTATCACAGCTGATATCCCGGTCGCCCCGGGGGCATCGGGCCCTTGGGGCGGCCTGCCGCCGGCGGGCATATGTCAGCCGGAAAGATGGCGGTTCATTGTGATGCCGGAAAAAATCCGTTCGGAGGGGCAGGGGGGGGCGGAAAGCCCCCCTGTTTCCGTCCGGGTCAGATGCCGACGTCAATGATCGCGCGGGCAAGGATCGGCACCGTCCCGGCGTTCAGCCCGGCGATGTTCAGGCGCGAATCGCCGACCATGTAGATGCCATGTTCGGTCTTGAGCCGTTCGACCTGTTCGGGTGACGCACCAAGTCGCGAGAACATGCCGCGATGCTGGGCGATGAAGCCGAAGCGATCGGATCCGGCATTGGCCTGCAACTCTCTGGCCAGATGTTCGCGCAGGCCGAGCATTCCAAGACGAACCTCCTCCAGCTCGCTGGCCCAGTCGGCGCGTAATGCCGGGTCATTCAGGATCATCGTCACCAGCCTTGCCCCGTGATCCGGCGGGAAAGAATAGTTCTGCCGGTTGAGATAGGCCAGCGTGCCTTGGGTCACGTCGCGGTTTCGCGGCTCTGACAAGGCGATAAGGGCGCCGGTGCGTTCGCGGTAGATCCCGAAATTCTTCGAGCATGACGCCGCGATCAGAACCTCGGGCAGGCGGCTTGCGATCAGGCGCACGCCGGCCGCGTCGGCATCAAGCCCGTCGCCAAAGCCCTGAT
>JAGRDO010000004.1:0-7303 GCA_020447005.1 Paracoccaceae bacterium | reverse complement strand
CGGTCGGGTTGTGGCAGCAGCCATGGAGCAATACGACATCGCCGGCCTTGACCCCGGCAAGATCGGCCATCATCGCGGTGAAGTCGACGCCCCGGGTCTCGGCATCGAAATAGCGGTAAGGGCGGGTGGGAATATCAAGGTGTTTGAGGATCGAGAGATGGTTGGGCCAGGTCGGGTCCGAGACCCAGATCGTCGCGCCGGGAGAGGCCATCTTCACCAGTTCGAAGGCCTGCCGGCAGGCTCCGGTTCCACCGGGGGTCGCCACGGATGAAATCCGGTCAGCGGCCACGGCGTCGCCGAGAACAAGGTCCGCGATGGCGGCATTGAACGCCGGCTCGCCCGCGAGGCCGGTGTAGGATTTGGTTGTCTCGGCCTCCCAAAGCTGCTTCTCGGCGGCCTTGACCGCGCGCATCACGGGGGTCACGCCTTCGGCGTTCTTGTAGACGCCGACGCCAAGATCGATCTTGTCCTTGCGCGGGTCGGCCTTGAACTGTCCGATCAGCATCAGGATCTTGTCCGCGGCTTGCGGCTTCAGGTTTCCCAGCATGGTTCGCTCCACTTTATCCGGTGGCGACTTTCAGGTCGCCATACATGCCCCATTCGGCCCATGATCCGTCATAAAGCGCGTGATCGCGCTTTCCGATGCGTTCCATGGCGAGGCTGAGAATGGCAGCCGTGACGCCAGACCCGCAGGTCGTGATCGCGGGTTTGGAAAGATCGACGCCGGCATCTGCAAAGACCTTTTGCAAGGCGGCGGGTGACAGCATCGTCCCATCGTCGTTCAGGACCGCGCGGAAGGGCACGTTCTTTGAGTTCGGGATGTGCCCGGCGCGAAGGCCGGGGCGCGGTTCGGCTTCTTCGCCGCGGAACCGGGGCGCGCTGCGGGCGTCGATGATTTCGTGATCGCCGAGCTTTGAGGCCGCGGCCACCTGGGTCACATCCTTGATCAGATGCGCCTGACGGCTGACGGTGATGTGGCGGTCGCGGAGCACGGGCGGCATGTCTTCCACCGGGCGCCCCTCAGCCAGCCACTTTGGAAAGCCGCCATCCAGAACCGCGACGTCGGTCTTGCCCATCAGGCGGAAGGTCCACCAGACCCGCGCAGCCGAAAAGAGGCCCGAGCCGTCATAGACCACGATCTGATGGCCGTCCCCCACCCCCATGGCGCGCATGCGGGAGATGAATTTTTCCGGCGGCGGTGCGGTATGGGGAAGGTCGGATCGCGTATCGGAGATTTCATCGATATCGAAGAAACGCGCACCGGGGATATGGGCCGTCTGATATTCGGCGCGGGCATCGCGATTGGCGGCCGGCAGGTACCAGGATGCATCGAGGATGCGCAGATCGGGGTCTTTCAGGTGAGCGGCGAGCCACTCAGTCGATACCAGTGTTTTCGGATCGTCGCCGGACATGAGGCCCCCTTCGCTGTTTGCCCTGCATTATCCGGCACTGGAGGAGGGACGCAAGGCCGAAGCCCTGACTTGGGGGCGGCGATGTGCCCCGGCGCTATGCTCTGCCGTGCCTGTCGGTTGATCATCGTGGTCCTGAGGGTGCCGATGGTCGCCATGAGACCGCCGCCCCCGAAGCCCCCCGACGCCGCCCGATGACAGGATCGAGCCGGGTTCGGGACCGGCCGCCCTATCGCCGCGGGCACCCGGAATCCGGCTGCCGGGCCCGCCGCGAAGCCTGCCGGAGATCGCGTTCTCAAAAGGCGCAACGCCCTGATTTTCAATGATTTTTCTGGCGACATTGCCGGAATGAAGGCTGATGGCCGGCCGTTGCGGTCCCGCGTTTTTCAGACAGGGCCGCCCATGAACCGCCCGAGCCTGGCCCGACGCCGCCTGCGTGAGCGTTGCCGCTTGCCGGCGCCGCGTCACCCCTGCTTCAGCAGCCGTTCCTTTTGCCGGTTCCAGTCGCGCTTGGCTTCCGTCGCGCGCTTGTCAGCCTGCTTTTTACCCTTGGCGACGCCGATCTTGAGTTTTACCCGGCCGCGGTGATTGAAATACATGACCAGGGGCACCAGGGTCATGCCCTCGCGTCCCACGGCCTGCCAGAGACGGGACAATTCCCGCTTTGAAACCAACAGCTTGCGGCGGCGCCGTTCTTCGTGCCCGAAAACGCCCGCCTGCTTGTAGGGCGCGATATAGCCATTGATCAGCCACAGCTCGGCCCCTTCGACCGAGGCATAGCTGTCGGCGATGCTGGACTGCCCGGTGCGCAGGGACTTCACCTCGGAGCCGGTCAGGACGATGCCGACCTCAAGATCGCTCTCGATGAAATAGTCGAACCGCGCGCGGCGGTTTTCGGCGATCACCTTGTAGTTCGGGTCTGAGTTCTGGGCCATGGTCCGATGGAGATAAGCGAGCGCATCGGGCAAGTCCAGATGCCGGCGCCATTGGCATGGCCCAAACGCGAAACCGCCGTCGGAGGCGCGTCGTCATTGTGTAGGAACCCCGTAGTTTATTTGTAGCTACACGGGATCAGGCCGCGGGACGGCTTGCATCTGCCGGCAAGAGCAACATCATGGGGCCGAAGCCGCCCCGGTTCGGAGACGCTGATGGTTGTCCAGATTGCCCTTGGCACGGTCCTGATGCTGGTGTCGTTCCTGATTTCGGCGCTGGCCTTCTGGGCGCTTGAGGCGCTGATGAGCCGGTTGCGCGGCTGGCTGATCCGCGAGCCGCACCGCCCGAAGCTGACGCTGGTGCTGTCGGTAACGGTCGTCTGGGTGCTGGGAACGGTCAGCGCGGGTGTCTGGGTCTGGGCGCTCGCGCTGCGGGCGCTGGGGATATTCGACACGATGGAAGCCTCGGTCTATTTCGCGCTGGTCGCGTTCACCACGCTCGGGTTCGGCGATGTGCTGCTGCCACAGGACTGGAGGCTTCTGGGGGGAATGGCGGCGACGAACGGGTTGCTTAGCATGGGGCTTATGACCGCGATGCTTCTGGAGGTTCTGCGCCATGTGCGGATCGGTCAGCTGGAGATGAACCGAAGGGAGACCGACACATGAGCGTTCGGACCCGGGTGGGCATCATCGGCGGCGCGGGCCAGTTGGGCAGCGCCATTGCGCGGGCGGTTCTGTCCGCGGGGGCGGTCACGCCCGAAAACCTCTGGATCTCGTCGCGGTCGGGCGGGGCGGGGGCGCTGTCGGATTGGCCGGGGCTGACGGTCACGACCGACAACCGGCACCTTGCGGAAAACTGCGGCACGGTGATCCTGTCGGTGCCGCCGGCATCCGCCGGGCAGCTTGGCATCGCGGGCGGGGACCGGCTGGTCATCTCGGTGATGGCGGGGGTCACGCTGGCGCGGCTGCAGCAGATCACCGGGTCGGATCGGGTCGTGCGCGCGATGTCGAGCCCGGCTGCGGCCCTTGGCATGGCCTATTCGCCCTTCATCGCCACTCCGGCCGTCAGTGCCGCGGACCGTCAGACGGTGCGCGCGATCCTTTCCGCCTGCGGGATGACCGATGAGGTGCAGACCGAAGGGCATATCGACCATTTCACCGCGCTGACCGGCCCGGTCCCCGGTTTCGTGGCGCTGTTCGCCGATTGCATGATCCGTCATGCCGAGGAACAGGGAATTGCGCCCGCGCTTGCCGACCGCGCCATCCGCCAGCTTTTCCGGGCAAGCGCCACGGTTCTGGGGCAGGATGGCGCCACGCCGGCCGAACAGGTGCAGGCCATGGTCGATTATGCCGGCACGACCGCCGCCGGAATTGCGGCAATGCGCGAGGCCGGCCTTGGCCGGGCCATCTCTGCTGGCCTTGCCGCCGCCGCCGAACGCGCGATGCGCATCGCGGTCGATCAGACCCCCGGCGATGCCGGAAACCTTCGCAGAGGTCGTGACAGCGCGGAATGAATCGGTTATGCGGGGCCGAAAGCCAGATCGGGAGCGTGACACATGGCCGAATACAAGCACGGCAGCATGAACATCAAGGCGCAGGAAAAGACCTTTGAGGGTTTTGTCCGTTTCGCGACCCGGTCTGCCATTGTCGTCATCGTCGTCCTGATCTTTCTGGCGCTTGCGAACGCCTGAGATCGAACCGTTCCCGCGATGCGCGCTTTATTCCTGACCCTGGTCACGCTGTTGCTGGCGGCCTGCGGGGCCGAACCGGTCTGGGCGCCGGACGACGCCGTTCAGCGCGCGCGATACGTTTCGGGCGAACCGCCGTCGATAACCCTCTATACGGTGGTGCGGAAACTGGGCGGCGAAGGCGGGCATTCGGGGCTGATGATCGATGGCAGCCAGCGCGTGATGTTCGACCCCGCCGGGACCTGGTATCACCCGCGTGTGCCCGAACGTAACGATCTGCATTACGGCATCACCGAACAGATGCGGAAATTCTATATCGATTACCATGCGCGCGAGACCTATGACGTGATCGAGCTGAAGGTGCCGGTCAGTCTGGAAGTGGCCGACATGGCGATTGCGCGGGCCGAATCCTATGGCGCGGTCAACAAGGCGTTTTGCGGCGTGTCTGTCAGCCAGGTGCTGAGGGGCTTGCCGGGCTTCGAATCGATCCCGCAAACCTTCTTTCCGAACCGCATCATGCGCGCCTTCGAGGCCCTGCCGGGCGTCACGCGAAAGGTTCATGTCGATGGCGATCCCGACAACAATTCGGGCATTCTCATGATCCAGCGGAGCGCCGTGGCCGAGAACTGATCGCCGGTGCGCCGCGCCGCGCGATGGCCCGGTCCCGCCCTTTGGGCTTGGCGACCGGTTCCTGCCTGAAACCGGGCTAGTCGAACATTCCCGTCACGCGCCCGAGCAGCATGAAGGCCCGCGCGGTGCGCGTATCGGAAAGCGCGATGATGTCGATGTCGGCGGCGTTGCCCTCGAACTCGGTGAAGGTCTTGTCGAACTGGCGCAGGAAGTGATGGGTGGCGTCGCGGAAGATCTGGTCCTGCCGCATCCTTGCGGCGGCAAGGGCAAGACTGGACCGGTCGCGCACGCCGCCAAGGGCCGCAATGGTGCGGCCACGCTCGCCCTTGGCGAAACGCCGCCAAAGCTCGGGCCGGGCACGGTCGGGGCGCAGGTCGTCCATGTNNTAGATGCCGTCCTGGCTGAGCAGGGTCAGGACATCCTGCGCGGCGCGGACGAGGCGTGACAGCGCGTGGTCTTCCAGCGCGCGGCGGAGGGCGCGAAACCCTTCCTTGTCATTGGCATTGTCGGGAAAGTTCAGCGATTTGATGAAATCGGCGACCGAGACGGGCAGGGCTTCGGCCCCGGGCGGGGTTCCAAGCGCGAGCGCGGGCTGCTTTTCATCCGGGCCGGGGGCGCCGGGCGTGATGAGGGCCGCCTTGTGGTCGGCCGAGGCCTGCACCTTGTCGACATCGCGGCGCGAGGTGAAAAGCGCGATGGCGCTTTCGGCCTTCTGCGCGGCTGCGGCAATCTCGTCCAGCCGCTTTTCGACCGAGGCGTTCGACAGGCCCGATTGCGCGCGGCTGACATAGGCCTGCCGCATCGCGTCGACGGTGGCCTGAAGGCGCTGGGTTTCCTCGCGAAGGGCGCGGGCGCTGCGCAGCGTGATCGCGGCCAGCCAGATCATCGCGACGGGCAGGAAGATCGCCAGAAGCACCATCAGATTGCCAAGCGCGCCATCGGTTCCGCTGCCCGCGAACAGGAAGAAGCCGCCGACCATTACCAGCCAGAGCAGGCTGAGCGCGGCGGCGATCAGATCGGCCGGGCCCATGCCGCCCCGCGTTCCGGCCTGCAGGAAGATGCCGAAATCGGCCCTTGGGGCGGCAGCGGTTTCAATCTCGTCTTGCTGCGCCATTGCCGGCGCCCCCCTTTTCCGGTGTCAAACGAAGCGAATTGACAGGATTTCATAGCTTTTCGCGCCGCCCGGGGTGCGGACTTCGACGCTGTCGCCCTCATCCTTGCCGATCAGGGCGCGCGCCAGCGGGGACTTGATGTTCAGGCGCCCCTTGTCGATATCGGCCTCGGGTTCGCCGACGATCTGATAGGTTTTCTCCTCATCGCTGTCTTCATCGACCAGCGTGACGGTGGCGCCGAACTTGATCGCGCCGGACAAGCGCGCGGGGTCGATGACCTCGGCCAGCGACAGGATCGCCTCGACTTCCTTGATCCGGCCCTCGATGAAACTCTGCTTTTCGCGCGCGGCATGGTATTCGGCGTTTTCCGACAGGTCGCCATGTTCGCGGGCTTCGGCAATCGCGCGAATGACGGCGGGACGCTCCACCGTCTTCAGGGCCTTGAGTTCCTGATCGAGCGCGGCGTGTCCCGCGCGGGTCATCGGTATCTTTTCCATGTCTACCTGTCGAAATCGGTGTCAGAGCATCGGCTGGCAGTAGCGCAACATCATGCTGTAAACCCGGTCTCAGGCCGGAAAGTCAATAGTGGCGGCGGCGAGAGGCGGGGCCCCGCAATTCCCTGCCGCGTCATTGTTGCGTCGCGGCGCGGGGTAGGCTAACGATCTGGCGCGTAATTCAGGGTTGGCTGCGGGCACGTCTAAAAGGGGAAAGCATGGCCGAGATCGAACGGGAAGCGATGGAATATGACGTGGTGATCGTCGGTGCGGGCCCGGCGGGCCTGTCGGCGGCGATCCGCCTGAAGCAGCTGGACGCCGATCTGAACGTCGTCGTGCTGGAAAAAGGGTCCGAGGTCGGCGCGCATATCCTGTCGGGGGCCGTTCTGGACACGGCCGGGCTGGATGCGCTGATCCCGGACTGGAAGGCCAAGGGCGCGCCGGTCAGGGTCGAGGTGAAGAAGGACAACTTCTACATTCTCGGGCCGGCCGGGCAGATGCGCATTCCCAACTGGCCGATGCCGCCCCTGATGAACAATCACGGCAAATACATCGTCTCGATGGCCAATGTCTGCCGCTGGATGGCAAGCGAGGCAGAGGCGCTGGGCGTCGAGATATTTCCGGGTTTCGCGGCCTCGGAACTGGTTTACGGCGACAAGGGCGAGGTCAAGGGCGTTGTCGCGGGTGTCATGGGGGTGAATGCCGATGGCACGCCCGGCCCGAATTTCGAGCCGGGGCTGGAGCTGCATGGCAAATATGTCTTCCTGTCCGAGGGCGTGCGCGGATCGCTGGCCAAGGAAGTGATGGCGAAATACGACCTTTCAAAGGGGCATGAGCCGCAGAAATTCGGCCTTGGCATGAAGGAAATCTGGGAGGTCGATCCGGCCAAGCACCGGCAGGGCACCGTGACCCATACGATGGGCTGGCCGCTGGGCGGCAATGCCGGCGGTGGCTCCTTCATCTATCACCTTGAGAACAATCAGGTCTTCATCGGTTTTGTGGTCCACCTGAATTACAAGAACCCCTATCTGTTCCCCT
>JAGRDO010000035.1:13859-14948 GCA_020447005.1 Paracoccaceae bacterium | reverse complement strand
CGATCTCCTGCGCGGTGCCAAACGGATTGGCCTCGTTCGAAAAATCGTCCGGGCTGACCGCCTGCATCAACGTCCGCGCATTCGGGCCCATCACGGCCAGCACGCCCTCGCCAGCCGTCACATCGGTGATCACCACATCGAAATCGCCGATATGGCGGCGCATCCAGGCCTGATCGCGCGGCCGCGTCACCGCAGGCGTCACCACCAGATAGGCTGTCTCGGAAAGCCGCGTCACGGTGACATCGGCCTCGATCCCGCCCTTGGAGTTCAGAAACTGCGTGTAGACGATCTTGCCCGCCGGTACGGACATGTCGGCACCCGAGATATGGTTGAGGAAGGCCTCGGCGTGGCGCCCCTCGACCCTGATCTTGCCAAAGGACGACATGTCATACATGCCGATGTTTTCCCGCACCGCCCTGTGCTCGGCGGCCTGATTGCCAAACCAGTTCTGCGGTCCCCAGCTGTATCGGTATTCCCGCGCCTGCCCCTCGTCGGCAAACCAGTTCGCCCGCTCCCAGCCGCCGATCTCGCCAAAGACCGCGCCCTCCGCCGCCAGATGCGCATGGAAGGGCGTGCGCCGCACCCCCCGCGCCGTCGCCTTCTGGCGATAGGGGAAATGGTCGGCATAAAGAAGGCCCAGCGTCTCCTTCGAGCGTTCGAACAGATAATGCCGGTTGCCCTGGAAGGGCTGGTTGCGCGCCACATCGACATCGCCAAGATCGAAGGGCTTCTCGCCGGTCTCCATCCATTCGGCCAGCGCCATGCCCGCGCCCCCCGCCGACTGGATGCCGATCGAGTTGAAGCCGGCAGCCACCCAGAAATTGTCCACTTCCAGCGACTGGCCAAGATTATAGGCATCGTCCGGGGTAAAGCTCTCGGGGCCATTGAAGAACGTGTGGATACCCGCATCCGCCAGCATCGGCAGCCGGTTCACCGCGCGCTCCAGGATCGGTTCGAAATGGTCGAAATCCTCGGGCAGCTGGTCGAAACAGAACTCCTCCGGAATGCCGTTCATGCCCCAGGGCTTCGACACCGGCTCAAAGGCGCCCAGAAGGTACTTGCCCGCATCCTCCTTGTAATAGGCGCATT
>JAGRDO010000035.1:0-13809 GCA_020447005.1 Paracoccaceae bacterium | reverse complement strand
TAGAAATGCTCGCAGGCATGCAGCGGCACGTTGACGCCCGCCATCCTGCCCACCGCATGGCCCCACATGCCCGCGCAATTGACGACATGCTCGGCCGCGATCACACCCTGCTCACCGCCCCGCTCCCAGCTGACCGCCTTCGCCCTGCGGCCCTCGACGGCGATCCCGGTCACCTTGACCCCCTCGGCCACGACCGCGCCGCGCTGGCGGGCGCCCTTGGCCAGCGCCAGCGCGATATTCGCCGGATCGCCCTGCCCGTCCGTCGGCAGCCAGACCCCGGCCTTCACGCCCTCGATATTCAGATGCGGATAGCGCTCCTTCACCTCGGCGGGTGAAATCTCCTCGACCGGCACGCCAAAGGCCCGCGCCATCGAGGCCGAACGGAAAAGCTCCTCCTTCCGCGCCTCGGTCAGCGCGACCGAGATCGAACCAACCGTCTTCATCCCCGTCGCCAGCCCCGTCTCCGCCTCAAGCCCGCGGTAAAGATCGGCGGTGTATTTCGCCAGCCGCGTCATGTTGGACGAAGCGCGCAACTGCCCGATCAGACCGGCCGCATGCCAGGTGGTCCCGCAGGTCAGCTGCTTGCGCTCCAGAAGAACCACATCCTTCCAGCCAAGCCTGGTCAGATGATAGGCCACCGAACATCCGACGACACCGCCGCCGATGATCACAACACGCGCCTTCTGCGGCAGATCGGTCACTTTTCAGGCCCTTTCATCGTGGTCCAAATACCTTGGGGGTCCGGGGGTGAAACCCCCGGCCTCCCGACGTCACGCGCGGATGCGCTCGTTTTCCGGATCCCAGAGCGGCCGGTCTTCCTGCACCACCGCGCGGCGGCGCTCGCCATGGATCTCGACATCCAGCACCGTCCCCGGCACGGCCAGATCGGCCCGCACCATGCCCAGCGCGACCGAGGCATTCACCCGATAGCCCCATGCGCCCGACGTGGTCTCGCCCGCCACCTTGCCGTCATGCCAAAGCGTCGACATGTAAGGCGCGTCGGCCGCCCCGGCCTCGACAACCAGCGTCACGAACCGCTTCTTCACGCCGCGCTGCCTTTCCGCCAGCAGGGCGGCCTTGCCGGTAAAGTCCTGCGGCTTGTCGAATTTCACGAACCGGTCAAGCCCGCCCTCCAGAAGGCTGTAATCGGTCGAAAGATCGCCCTTCCACGCGCGATACCCCTTTTCGATGCGCAGCGAATTCAGCGCCCACATCCCGAAGGGCCTGGCCCCCCCCGCCAGAACGGCGTCATAGATCGCGGGCATCGCCGCATTTTCGGCATGCACTTCCCAGCCCAGCTCGCCCGCGAACGAGACGCGGATCAGAAAGGCTTTCTGCCCGGCCACCGTCGCATGCTGATGCGTCAGCCAGCCCAGCGACAGATCGGCATCCGAAATCCCCGCCAGCAGGTCGCGCGATTTCGGCCCCGCCACGATCAGACAATCCCGCTCGGCCGTCGTCTCGCGCACCGTGACACCCTCGGGCACCGAGCGGCGGATCAGCTCGCCATCATGCCACTGGGCGGCTGCCGCCGTGATCAGCACGAAACTGTTTTCGGCAAGCCGCACGCAGGACAGCTCGGTCAGGATGCGTCCGCGCCGGTCGGCAACATAGATCAGGCCGATACGCCCGACCTTGGGAATGCCGCCGGTGCAGAAGCCGCGCAGCCAGTCATCCGCCCCCTCGCCCTGCACCCAGAACCGCGAAAAGCCCGGCAGGTCAAGCACGCCGACATGGTCGCGCACGGCCTCGCATTCCTCGCGGATGCGCGCCTCCCACGGGCCGGACCGTTCCCATGTATGCGTGGCCGCCTCCGAAATGTCATCGCCGGGCCTGGCGAACCAGTTGGCCCGCTCCCAGCCGTTATAGGCCCCCATCTGCCCGCCAAGTTCCCTGACCTTGTCATGAACCGGCGAAAGCTTGCGGTCGGGGGCGGCGGGCCAGCGGTGCCAGGGGAAATGCATGGCATATTCGTTGCCGTAAACCTCCATCCCCTTGGCGATGCAGTAGTCGCGGTCGGTGTAATCGGTATAGCGGCGCGGATCGCAGGACCACATGTCCCATTCGGTCGCGCCCTCGGTGATCCATTCGGCCAGCACCTTGCCCGCCCCGCCCCCCTGCGCGATGCCGAAGGTAAAGACACAGGCCTCGAAGGCATTGGGCACACCGGGCATCGGGCCGATCAGCGGGTTGCCGTCGGGCGCATAGGGGATGGGGCCATTGATGATCCGGCTGATGCCCGCGCTGCCGGCGACCGGTACCCGCTCCATCGCATCCGCGACGATGGCCTCGATGCGGTCCAGATCGTCGGGGTAAAGCTGAAAGCTGAAATCATCCGGCATCGGGTCGTCCGGATTGACCCAATGCGCCTTGCAGTTCGGCTCATAGGGGCCGATGTTGAACCCGCCCTTTTCCTGCCGCAGGTAATAGGACACGTCGACGTCGCGAAGAAGCGGCAGCTTGTGCCCGACTTCCTTCGACCACGCCTCGATCTCCGGCACCTGCTCGGTCAGGACATATTGATGGCTCATCACCATCATCGGCACCGTGCGCCCGCCGAAAGGCTTGAACCACTCGCCGACCTTCTGCGCATAGTAACCCGCCGCGTTGACCACGTATTCGCAACGGATATCGCCCTTTTCGGTATGAACGATCCATTCGCCATTCTCGCGGCTGACCCCGGTCGCGGGGGTGAACCGCAGGATCGTCGCCCCCATCTCGCGCGCGCCCTTGGCCAGCGCCTGCGTCAACTGCGCGGGGTCGATATCGCCATCGGCCGGATCGTAAAGCGCGCCTTTCAGATCATGTGTCTCGATGAAGGGATACTTGCCCCTGATCTCGTCCACGCCAAGGATCTCCAGCTTCATCCCCTGATAAAGCCCCATGCCCCTGGCGCGCTCGAACTCCTGCATCCGTTCCCTCGAATGCGCCAGCCGGACCGAGCCGGTGACATGATAGTTCATCGGGTAATCGACCTCGGCCCCAAGCCGGGAATAAAGCTCGGTCGAATAGCGCTGCATGTTCATGATCGACCATGAGGTCGAGAAGGTCGGCACGTTGCCCGCCGCATGCCATGTCGAGCCGGCCGTCAATTCGTTCTTTTCCAGCAGCACGCAGTCGGTCCAACCGGCCTTGGCCAGATGGTAAAGCGAGGATACGCCAACCGCCCCTCCGCCGATGATCACCACACGCGCGGTTGTCGGAATCCCGGACATGACATTCTCCCGTCTCTTGCATCCGAAGTATCGTGCGGGAGATTGCGACTTTCAATTTGAAAGTCACGGCATTATTGATCGGAAAAACCGATTAGAGCGCCATGCAGCCCGAGTTGATCAAAACCTTCCTCGACCTGTGCGACACCCGCAGCTTCAACCGCACGGCGGACCGGCTGGGCGTCACCCAGTCCACCGTCTCGGGCCGCATCAAGGCATTGGAGGCAGCGCTTTCCTGCCGCCTCTTTACCCGCTCGCGCGCCGGCACCGAACTGACGACGGACGGTTTGCGGTTTGAACCCCATGCCCGCAGCCTGCGCCACGGCTGGTCCGAGGCGCTGCATGCCGTGCGTTCGCCCGGACGCGGGGCCGCCTCGATGCGGATCGGCATCCAGCACGATCTGGTCGGCCCGCATTTCAGCAGGCTGATCCGCGATTTCCGCGCCGCGCTGACCGAAACCGCGTTTTTCTTCGAGGCGGATTACTCTGCCCAGATGTGCGCCGACCTGATCAACGGAACCGAGGATTTCGCCATCCTCTTCACGCCGAAACCTCATCCTGACCTCTTTTTCGAAACGGTCGGCGAAATCAGTTACCGGATGGTCTCGGCCGATACCGACCGGCTGTCGGGCGTGAATGCCGAAACCTATATCCTTGCCAATTACTCGCCCGCCTTCGCCCATGCCCATGCCGCCCGGCACCCCGGACTGACGTCGGTCTCGCTCTCGATCGGGCAGAATGCCGCGATGGTCGGCCTGCTGAACACGCTCGGGGGGGCGGCCTATGTGCTGGCCCAGTCGGCCAGCGATCTGGTGGCAAGCGGCGCCTTCCGCTTTGTCGAAGATGCGCCACCGATCCCGCAGACACTCTTTGCCGGGGTCAACATGCGCCACCGCCATCGCAGCGCGCACCGCCGCCTGATGCGCATCCTGCACGGCCATTTCGGCACGAACAGCGCCCGGCGGGCCTAGTCCCTTTCCGGCCCGGCCTTGCGGGCGGGGCGTGCCGCCGCCGCCTGCGCCGTCGCGATCACCGATCCGTCCAGCACCTTGACCTCGCGCTGCGGGAAGGGGATGGAAATACCGTTTTCCTTGAACGCATCCCACAGCGCCAGATAGACATTGCCCCGGATATTCGTCAGCCCGTCCGTGGGGTCCCGGATCCAGAACCGCAGGACATAGTCCACCGAACTGTCGCCGAATCCGGTGATGTGACAGACCGCATCCCGCGTCGCCAGCACGCGCGGCGTTCTTTTCGCGGCCTCGATGGCGACCTTGCGCACCAGATGCGGATCATCCGAATAAGAGGTGCCGAAGGTGACGTCGATCCGCACGAACTCATCCGAATGCGACCAGTTGACCACCTGCCCGGTGATCAGGTCCTCGTTCGGGATCAGGAACTCGCGCCCGTCGCGGGTGACAACGCTGACATAGCGCGCGCCAAGGCTCTCGATCCAGCCGAACGTATCGCCCAGCGAAATGACGTCGCCCGGCTTGATCGACTTGTCGAGAAGGATGATCACGCCCGAGACAAGGTTCGAGACAACCTTTTGCAGACCAAAGCCAAGGCCGACGCCAATGGCCCCCGACAGGACGGCAAGCCCGGTCAGATCGAACCCCACCGTCTTCAGACCGATGAAGAAGGCCAGGGAATAAAGCACGATCTGCAGGAACTTGACCGTCAGCACCCGCATCGACGGGCTGATATCCTCGTTCGACGCGATGCGGCGCGCGGCCATCTGGGATGTCAGCCGGGCGCCGGTGATCAGAAGACCGGTGATGACAACCGCCTTCAGAATGCTCAGCAGCGAAATCCTGAACCCGCCCAGCGTGATCGCGGCCCCGTCAAGAACCGCCGTGGCCTGATCCAGAAGGCCGACATAGTAAAGCGTCGCATAGATCGTCAGGCCCCAGATGATCAGCCGGCGGATGAAGCGGTTCCTGACGACCTGTGCCGCAATCCTGATGAAGAACCACGCCGTCGCGATCGTCGCCGCCAGCGCCACAAGGTAGCGGCGGGAGGGGAAGTTGAAGACAAAGGCAAACCCGCCGGTGGCCAGCCATGCGAGGCCCGCGAAAACCGCCAGCTGCACCCGGTTGCGCAACGCGATCAGCCAGCGAAGCTGCCATTTCGGCCGCCCCTCCAGCCCCCGGATCCATGCGTCGAAACCTGGCCCCAGCCGCCGGGTGATAAGCCACGACAAAAGGGCGCAAAGCAGGATCGCGCCAAGCTGGCCAAGCTGGTTCGGCAGCGACAGAAGCCGCAGATTGATTTTGACCGTGGCCCAGATCCCGGCCAGCCCCGTCAGGATCGATTCGAATTCGGTTTCCATGCCAGCCCCCCGCCGCGGCGATCATGCCGCCGCAAGTCCCGCGGCCCGCTCTTGCCGCGTCACGACCGGGCGCGCCGGGGCATTATCGGCGTCGGTCAGGCCTTTTCAAGGCCGAAGGCGTCATGCAGCGCCTGCACCGCCAGTTCCATGTACTTGCGATCGATCAGCACCGAGACCTTGATCTCGGATGTCGCGATGACCTTGATGTTCACGTTTTCGGCGGCAAGGGCCGCGAACATCCGCGCCGCCACGCCCGATTGCGACCGCATGCCGATGCCGACGGCCGAAACCTTGGCCACGTCGGTATCGACGACAAGGTCATCGTAATTGATCGACCCCTTGCTTCGCGCATCCTCCATCGCCTTTTTCGCCCGCGCGACCTGATTGATCGGGCAGGAAAAGGTCATGTCGGTCACCGCGACGGTGCGGCCCTCGTAATCCTTCTCGGAAATGTTCTGGACAATCATGTCCACATTGATCCCCGCGTCGGCCAGGGGCCCGAAGATCGCGGCGGCGATGCCCGGCCGGTCCTCGACCGTCACCAGCGTAAGCTTGGCTTCATCGCGGCTATAGGCGATGCCCGAGACGGCTTTCGATTCCATGATGTCCTCCTCGTCGCAGACCAGGGTCCCCGAATTGTCGTCGGTATCCTCGAAACTTGACAGCACGCGCAGGCGCACCTTGTAGCGCATGGCCAGTTCGACCGATCGGGTTTGCAGGACCTTCGCCCCCAGCGAGGCAAGCTCCAGCATCTCCTCGAAGGCGATCTTGTCCAGCTTGCGCGCCTTTTCGGTGATGCGCGGGTCCGTGGTATAGATGCCGTCGACGTCGGTGTAGATGTCGCAACGCTCGGCGCCGAAGGCGGCGGCAAAGGCAACGGCGGTCGTGTCCGATCCGCCCCGTCCCAGCGTGGTGATCCGGCCTTCCTCGCTCACGCCCTGAAAACCGGCGACAACGGCCACCTTGAAGCCCTCGGCGAACTTGGCGTCGATATTGGCGCGCGGGATCGAAACGAACCGCGCCGCCGAATGGGCCGAGGTGGTGTTGATCGGCACCTGCCAGCCCTGCCAGCTTCGCGCGGGAACGTCCATCTCCTGCAGGCGCAGCGCCATCAGGCCCGCGGTCACGTTTTCGCCGCTGGCGACAACGGCGTCATATTCCCGGGCGTCGTAAAGATGCGATGTCGTCTCTACCCAGCCGACCAGTTCGTTGGTCTTGCCGGACATGGCCGAGACGATGACGATCACGTCGTAGCCGCGCATCACCTCACGCTTGACCTTCTCGGCCGCATTGGCGATGCGGTCGAGATCGGCCACCGAAGTGCCGCCGAATTTCATCACGAGAAGCGGCATAAGGGCCCCCCTTGTGCGCGGGTATAAAGACGCGCGTTTCTTATGCGGGCGGAACGGCAAGGGCAAGGGCCGACGGTGCCGAATATTCCGCCGAAAGACTTGCCCAAATTGCGGGCTTGCGTCAGGTTCCGCGTATGAAACCCTCCGGCGGCAACCCTCTTTCCCGGCGCTTCGTCCTTGGCGGCCTCGCGGCCGGATTTGCCGGCGCGGCACAGGCCAATGCCCCGCTGCAATCGCTGCGCCCGCCCGCCCGCGCCGCCGCGATGGCGCCTGCATCCCGGCTGGCCGCCGATGCGGGCGATCTGATCCGCGCGGCCGCCCTTGGCGGCGCCGTCGGCTATCTCGTGGCCGATGCGAAAACCGGCGCCGTGCATGAGGCGATGAACGCCGCGACCCCGATGCCGCCCGCCTCGGTTCTGAAGGTCGTGACGTCGCTTTACGCGCTCGACGCGCTTGGCGGCAGCCACCGTTTCGCCACCCGGCTTCACGCGACGGGCCCGGTCCGGGACGGGCGGCTGCGCGGCGACCTGATCCTTGCCGGCGGGGGCGATCCGGCCCTGACCACCGACGATCTGGGCGATATGGCCGCGGCGCTGCGCAAGGCGGGCGTCAAGGCCGTCGAAGGCCGGTTTCTGGTCTGGGGCGGCGCGCTGCCCTATATCGAGGCGATTGACGAAACCCAGCCGGTCTGGCTGGGCTACAACCCGGCCGTTTCCGGTCTGAACCTCAATTTCAACCGGGTGAATTTCGTCTGGAAGCGGACCGGCAGTGGCTATGACATCGGCATGGATGCCCGCGCCGAACGCTATGCGCCCGCCGTCACGCAGGCCAGCGTGACCATCGCCGACCGCGATCTGCCGGTCTATACGTTCCGGTCCCGCGGAACGGACGAAGAATGGACCGTCGCGAAAAGCGCGCTGGGAAATGGCGGCAGCCGCTGGCTGCCTGTCCGCCACCCCCCGGCCTATGCCGGCGACGTGTTCCGCACCCTTGCCCGCGCGCAGGGTGTCTCGATGCCCGCGCCAGAGGAAACCCCGGCCCGGCCCGGCGGCACGGTTCTGGTCGAACATCGGGGCGACGCATTGACGGATGTCCTGCGCGACATGATGAAATATTCCAACAACATGACGGCCGAAACGGTGGGCATGGCGGCATCGCTGCGCCACGGTGTAACCAGCCACGCCGGATCGGGGCAGGAAATGACCCGCTGGGCGCGGGCATCCGGCGGCTGCACGACCGCCCGCTTTGCCGATCACTCGGGCCTTGCCGGAGCTTCGCGGATTTCGCCCGAAGACATGGTCCGCGTTCTGGTGACACTCGCCCCGAAGGCCGGGCTGCGGGATCTGCTGAAACCGGTTCCCTTCACCGATGCCAAGGGCAGGACGCTGAAATCCCAACCCGCCGAGGTTCAGGCCAAGACCGGTACGCTGAACTTCGTCTCGACCCTTGCCGGATATGTCCGCGCCCCGAACGGCGCCGATCTTGCCTTCGCGATCTTCACCGGCGACATAGCCCGCCGCGACGCCATTCCCGAAAGCCAGCGCGAAAGGCCGGCGGGCGGGCGGGCCTGGGTGCGCAGTTCGAAAAACCTCCAGCAGGCGCTGATCGAACGCTGGCTGGCGCTTTATGCCTGAGCGCGGGCCCCGCCCGGCGGGCTAGCGCCGCAGGTCTTCGGCGATCTGGGCGGACAGCAGCGCGATCGCCGCCCCGGTCGCGCCCGCGATTCCGGCCGAACCCTCGCCCGTCAGCGGCGTCGCGATGTCAAAGCGGCGCAGCCGGTCGCGCAACGCGCCGTCCGGCGAACTCAGCGCATATTGCCCGGCGAACCGGAACTGACCGTCCGCGCCCGCCAGCATGCGTTCGACACGCACGCTCAGTTCGGCCTGCGCAGGCTCGGCCAGCGGCCAGGGCTCGGCCGCGACCGAGGCGGTCGTCGCCTGATCGAGGCTGCGTGCCAGCGCCCCGGTAATCCCGCGCACGGGATCATCCGCCCAGAGCGTGCCGGCGACGTTTCGCAGCGCGCCGTCCGGCTCCTGCCGCGCGATATCGACGGCGGCGGCATAGCTTGGCAGCGACACGTCCCGCACCTCGATGCTGCCGACCCGGACGCTCACCCTGGCCCCGGCGGCAGGCGGGTCGATCAGATAGCGCGCATCGTTTCCCGCCCCGCATCCCGCCAGAAGGGCCACCAGAACAAAGCCTGTCAATCGCATCATGTCACCGCCCCATCAGCAAGGAATTCGGGTTTCGTTCGATCGCCCTGGCCAGCTGGCTGACGGCGCGGGCGGCGCCCCGTATCTCGCGCAGGGCGGACAGGGTTTCACCGTTGAATTCCGACTTCGCGCCATAGGCCGCCATCAGCGCCTCGGACTGGTTGACCAGCCGTTCCAGCCGCGCGGAAAGTTCGGGCAGGCGTTCGGTCGCCGCCGCGACGGAATCCGCCGCCTTGCGGGCCGATTCCATGGCGGCATTGGCGTTTTCGACCGCGCCGCCCGCGCGCAGATCGGCCAGCGCGCCGCGCACCTCTTCCAGCGCCCCGGTCAGGGCGGCGGGCAGTTCCTGCGCCCCCTCCGCGCCGATCACCTTGTCGGCGCTGTCCAGCACACGGGTCGCGGCCGCCATCAGCTCTTCGGTCTTCAGACCGTTGGCCTTCGCGGCCACCGCGCGCAGGTCGGCCACAAGGGCCGGAAACTCGGACGAGGCGGCGGCGATGCTTTCGCTGGCCTCATTCGCGCGCTTGAGCGCGGCGGCGAGGTTGTCGAAGGCGCCTGCCGCCTTCATCTCGGCGACCACGCCGCGCAGATCGGCAACCGCGGCGCGAATATCCGCGGGCAGGGCGCGCGTTGCCTCGTCATTCACCAGCGCGCGCGTGTCTTCCAGCAAGGCCACGGCCGCATCGGGCACCTTGCGCGTGCTGTCCGCCGAGGCAACCGCCTCGATCGAGGCCATGAGGCTGATCGCCTGGTTCATCATCTCCTCGATCGGCAACCCGTTGATCCGCTCAAGCACCCCTTCCGCCGTCGCGGTGAAGTCGGGCAACGAGGATTGAATGCTCGGCAGGACCGGCGCCGCCCCGTCGACGCGCTCGAACGTGGCGGGTTGGGCATCGGGCATGTCAACCAGCTCCACGACCAGCGCCGCCGAAAACAGGCTCGTCGTCGCCAGCCGCGCGCGCATGCCCCGCTCTACCGCCTCGGCAAGGAAATCCAGCGTCTCGGCCTCGCCCGCGCCGGGCGGCAGGCCCAGCCGGTCGGGTTCGATCGCCAGATTCGCCAAGAGGCGAAGGTTCGGCCCCGCGCCGGTCTCATTGACCTGCGCCGAAATCGAGGACACCTCGCCCACCTTCAACCCGCGATAGCGCACATCCGCGCCCGGCTCCAGCCCGGCCACCGACTCGCCGAACTCGGCGGCGACGGGAACGGCATTGGCGACCGTCCGCTGCACCAGATTGCGCCGTGCCACGGATTCTTCGGCGTAAAGGTTGAAGACATAGCCCGCGCTGACCGGCTGACCGCCTTCATAGACGGAATCGAAGGCAACCCCGCCCGCGACGACCGAGGCGAGCGATTCGAAATCCAGCTTCAGCCCTTCAGTGCCGAAGGACACGTTGAACCCCGATGTGTCCCAGAACCGTGTCGCCGAATTCAGGCGCCGGTCATGCGGGGCGTTTATGAAGGCATCGACGACGATGGCATCGGAACTGACCGTCAGGCGCGGCTTTTCCAGCCGCCCGACCTCGATCCCGTGATAAAAGACCGGCGCGCCTTCGGAAATCAGCGAACCGTCATTGGTCAACAGCGTGATGCGCTTGCCCGGACGTCCCGGCTGAACCAGCGGCGGCCCGTCCGATCCTTCGAACGCCCAGCGCTGCTCGCCCGGTTCCTGATCCCATGCGGTATCGATATAGGCGCCGCCCAGAACCGTCGAAAGACCGGTGATGCCACGGGTCGAAACCTTGGGCGTCACGATCCAGAACTGGGCCTCGGCGTCAAGATAGGGCGCAACCTTCTTGTCCACCCGCGCGTGAACCACGACCCCGGCCAGATCGGAAGTGAATGACACGTCCTCGACGGTCCCGATCACCACATCGCGGTACCGCAGCGTCGTCTCGCCCGGCACAACGCCCGAAGCGTTGAGAAAGGTGATCTCGATCGCCACGCCGCGCTGCGCATAGCTTTGCCATGCCAACCCGAGGGCCACCGCCAGCGCCAGAACCGGCACCGCCCAGACAAAGGAAAGGTTGCGCCAGAACGATGCCCGCGCGGGTTGGATATCCAGTTCTGCTGGTTCGGGTCCGGTCACGTGTCGTCCGCCTCATATGCATCCCAGATCATCCTGGGATCGAAGTTCTGCGCGGAAAGCATCGTGAATGCAACCGACAGCGCGAAGCTGACCGCCGCAATCCCCGGATTGATGACGGCCACGAAGTCCAGCCGGACCAGAGCGGCAAGAATCGCGACGACAAAGACGTCGATCATCGACCAGCGGCCGATGAATTCGACCACCTCGTAAAGCCGCTGCCGGCCATGGCCACGGATGACAACCGCCGACCGGACGGAAATCGCCAGATAGGCGATGGCAATGAACTTGCCGATCGGAATCACCACCGAGGCGAAGAACACGATGAATGCCACGCCCCATGAACCGTGTTCGAAAAGGGCGATGGCGCCGCCGACAATGGTGTTTTCGCTGGTCTTCCCGAAGGTCGTGGTCAAAAGCATCGGATAGATGTTGGCGGGGATATAGGCGACCATCCCGGCAAGAAGCCACGCCCAGACCCGCTGCAGGCTGGCCTCGTCACGGCTTTGCAGCGCCGCGCCGCAGCGGCGGCACTGGCGCGCGCCCCCGGCATGGACCCGGCCGCACCGGTTGCAGGCGATCAGGCCGGCACGGCGCGCGGTCAGGATCGTCTGCGTTCTTCGAGCGTTTTCCAAACCGTCAACCTGCACATGAACGAATCCTTCAGCACCGTGACCAGCACAAGCGCCGCGAAGGCCCAGAACGCGGGGCCCAGCGTGATCTTGGCAAGGCCCGCGACCTTGATCAATGCCACACCCACCCCGACGATGAAAACCTCGGCCATCGCCCAGGGGCGAACCGCCTCGGCCCAGCGAAACGCCCTTTCGGCATGGGGCGCGGGATACCAGCCCAGCGCCATCGGCCCGATCGCATAGGCGATCGCGACCAGCCGGAGCAGGGGCAGCGCAATGATGAGCACCGCCACCGCGAAGGACAGGGGCGCCATGCCGCCATTCGCAAAGGATGCCACCGCATCGAACACCGAACTGGTCCGCCTGAAACCGGCGGCACTCAGCTCAAGAAACGGGAAGAAGATCGCCGCGATCATCAGGATGGCCGCTGTGACCGACAGCATCAGAATGCGGGTCATCGCCCCGCGCCGGGGCGACATCAGGACGGTTCCGCAGCGCACGCAGCGCGCCTGCGCGCCGTCGGGCACGTCCCCCGCGACATGCAGGGTATCGCAGACCGGACAGGCGATCATCGCTTCCGGGTCGGGAAGACCCACCGAACGTGCGTTCATATCTGGCAGCATCGCCTTGCTAACTTGGCCGAATTGTCCACGGCCATCAACTGCCCAACAGATGGGACAGCGAAACATCCAGCGCAAGAAGAATTCCGCCGCCACCGCACGGTCTGCGCCCCACCCCGAAGACAGGCACCCACCGGCCAGCCGATATCCCGGCGCCCTCTTGCCGATCCGCGCCCCGTGATCCGCGCCCGTGATCCGGCCGCCCCGCTCCGGCCAAGGGCCGTCACTTCCCCCGGAACCCGGGTTTGCGCTTTTCCAGAAAGGCCAGAACGCCCTCGCGGTGGTCCGCGCTCAGCCCCGCTCGGTGCTGAAGGTCGCGCTCCAGATCAAGCTGGCTGTCCAGATCGCCGGTTTCGGATGCCTGCAGCATCCGTTTCGTCAGCCCGAGCGCGAGTGTCGGCCCCTCGGCCAGTGACCGCGCCAGCGTACCGGCCTCGGCCATCAGGTCGCCATCCTCGACAGCCTTCCAGATCATGCCCCAGCCGGCGGCCTGATCGGCGCCGACGGGTTCGCCCGTCATCATCAGCGCCCGCGCCCGCGCCGCGCCGACCAGTCGCGGCAGCGTATGGCTGCCGCCCCCGTCAGGCACCAGCGCGATCTTCGCGAATGACTGGATGAAACGCGCCGATTTCGCCGCCAGCACGATATCGCAGGCCAGCGCGATATTCGCGCCCGCCCCCGCCGCCACACCGTTCACCGCGCAGATGACAGGCTTTTCCAGCGCCCGGATCAGCCGCACCGTGGGGTTGTAGCAGGTCTCAAGCACATGCCCCAGATCGGGCGGCGCGTCCGTTTCGCGCGGATCGTGGTCGCCAAGGTCCTGCCCGGCGCAAAACCCCCGGCCCGCGCCGGTCAGCAAGACCGCGCGCACCGCATCGTCCCCGGCCGCCCGGCGCAGATGCGACTGAAGCAGGTGATGCATCGCATCCGTGAAGGCATTCAACCGGTCCGGCCGGTTCAGCGTAAGAAGAAGGACGCCCGCCTCCTGCTGCGCAAGGACCGGTTCGGAATGCGTCATAAGAGCCCCCAGAAAGACAAGATGCAACGGCTTCGCCGGCGGTCGGCACATCCCCGCGCGCAGGTCGATCCTTCGAACCGGCGAACGCCCGTCGCGGGACGGGTGTTTCCTGCGTCTTCACATGCCCGCAAGGGCCCGATTAACACAGTGTATTCATGAAATAAACATATCGCCCCGGCCGTGCGGGCACTGGACCGTGCCCGCTGCCTGACCGCCCCGCGCTCCGGGGCGCGCGCGCCCCGGATTGGCGGTTTTCCTCCGCTCTTGATCGTCAATTGTCAGACGACAAACGCGCAGTTCGATGCGGGCGTCCGCGTATCTGTTGATTTCCGCTGAGAAGAGAC
>JAGRDO010000154.1 GCA_020447005.1 Paracoccaceae bacterium | reverse complement strand
GTTCGCTGCAGCGGCGCCACCAGAAAGTCTTCGAAGAGGCGCCCGGCCCGGTCATCACACCCGCCCAGCGCGCCGAAATCGGGGCGATCTGCGCCAATGCCGTCGCCAGGATCAACTATATCGGCGCCGGCACCATCGAGTTTCTGTTCGAGGACGGCGAGTTCTATTNCTATTTCATCGAGATGAATACCCGCCTGCAGGTCGAACATCCCGTGACCGAGGCGATTTTCGGCGTTGATCTGGTGCGCGAGCAGATCCGCGTGGCCGAAGGGATGGAGATGTCCTTCACCCAGGACGATCTTGTCATCAACGGGCATGCGATCGAAGTGCGCATCAATGCCGAAAAACTGCCCGGCTTTTCGCCGTCGCCCGGCAAGATCACCCAGTATCATGCCCCGGGCGGGCTTGGGGTCCGCATGGATTCGGCGCTTTATGACGGCTATTCCATCCCACCCTATTACGACAGCCTGATCGGCAAGCTGATCGTGCACGGCCGCGACCGGCCCGAGGCACTGGCGCGGTTGAACCGCGCGTTGGGCGAGCTGATCGTGGACGGTATCCATACAACGATCCCGCTCTTTCACGGGCTCTTGCAGGAACCGGATATTCAAAGCGGCAACTATTCCATTCACTGGCTGGAAAAGTGGTTGGAAAAGGAATTCGGCTGACGGCTCCGCCCGCTCATCCCGGGGCGCCATGCTGACGCCCGGGCAAATGCTCTCGGCCTATGGCCGCGGGATCTTTCCGATGGCGAAATCCCGCGATGACCCTGAATTGCATTGGGTCGACCCCCGTATGCGCGGAGTCATCGATTTTCAGAAATTCCACATTTCAAGATCATTGCGGCGCAGGATTCTGCGGGAAAATTACCAAATTCGAATAAATTCGGCTTTTTCTTCCGTCGTCGGCCACTGTGCCGCGCGGCCCGAGACATGGATCAATGACGAACTTTTCCGGCTTTACGACAGGCTGCACGAAGCGGGCCACGCCCATTCACTTGAGGTCTGGCAGGACGGCGACTTGTCCGGCGGCGTCTTCGGGTTGACGCTCGGTGCGGCCTTCTTCGGAGAGAGCATGTTCTCCCTTCGGACGGACGCATCGAAAATCGCGCTTTCCTATCTGGTCGACCGGCTCGGGCAGGCGGGATTTCTGCTTTTCGACACGCAGTTCCTGACCCCGCATCTGGCCACGCTCGGGGCAGTGGAAATCACCCGGGCAGAGTATCATCATCGCCTGCGCCAGGCCCTGGCGCGACAGGCGCGCTTCACCGATCCCGAAACGCCCGACGCCTATTCCTTGATGCAGCGCAGAACCCAGATGTCATAGCGCGGATCGTCAAGCGCCGACAGCGCAGGGCTGGACGCGATCATCCAGCCGTCGAAAACCGCATCGCCGCCCGCCCTTCCGATCGACAGATGCGCGAAGGCGTTCGAGGCCGGATCGCTGACCGGATAGCGGCATTCCGACAGCGTGACGGTCAATTGCCCGAAATCGGTGGTCGCCCCGTTTCGCAGCTCGATGTCGGTGGTCGCGCCAGACGCCTTGTCAAGCCAGCGCAACAGCGCGCCATCGCCCACGGCCACCTCCTGGGCGGCAACCTGCTGGGCAAGCAGCAGCGCGCATAGCCCCACGCAGCGCATCATTGCGCCGCAGTCCCGGATTCGTCCCCGCCCGACGCGCCGCCGACGAATTTCATCATCAGTTCCAGAACGCTGACGGCCCCTTGCGTGTTTTCGATCTCGGCCCCGGGTTCAAGGTTCATGGGGCTGCCGCCGGGCTGGATCTCAAGAAAGGCGCCGCCGAGCAGCCCTTCGGACGCGATGATCGCCGTGCTGTCATCGGGCACCGCGATATCGTTCCTCACGCTGAACGTGGCGTCGGCGAAAAAGGTCGCGGGATTGAGCGCGAGGTTGGTCACCGCGCCGATCTTGACCCCCGCAAGCCTGACATCGGTGCCAACGCTGATCCCCTCCACCGAACGGAAACTGGCCACGAGATCGTAGCTGTCAGCGGTTTTCCCCCCGAATGTCCGGCCGTCGCCGGCATAGACCATGAAGCCCAAAGCCACGGCAACCACGCCGGCGCCGGCCAGAACCTCGGTGATATTCTCGGCCATCTTACTCGGGGCTCCATGCCTCATAGTCGCGCCGTTCGGCCGGCTTGGCCTGACGCAAAGAACCGGACGGGGCATAGGCCATGGCGGTGCCGGTCAGATTGGCCAGATGCGGCTTTTCCCAGGGCTTGTGCTCCAGCGCGGCCTTGGTGGGCGGTTCGTCCCAGGTGAAATGCAGCCAGCCATGCCAGTCGGCGCTGACGCGGGAAGCCTCTGATTCACCGTTGTAAATCACCCAGCGGCGCTTGCCGTCGCGGGTCTGGTAAAAGACATTGCCCTCGGCATCCTCGCCCACCCTCACGCCTTTGCGCCAGGTATAAAGCTGGGTGCCAAGCGTTTGGCTGTTCCACCAGGTCAAAAGGCGCAGCAGGAACTTCATCGGGAAACCTCCGGGCAATCCTGACCCCTTATAGCGCAGGCGCGGGCAAGGTCTAGGGGTGTAGGCGACGCCTCCGCCCCCCACCCCGGTTTCAGGGCAAGATATCAGAGCGCAGCGCGTCGAATACCTGACGGCAGTCGCCGGCGAAAATCGGGTAGATGCTGTCCGCCTCCAGACAGCGCGCACCGATCTTCCGGGCGGTGTTTCGAACGCTTTCGGCTGTCGAATAGGGGCTGTCCTGCGTGCACAGGACAACGGCCGGGGGGCGATAGTTCGACCCGGGCGCGCTCCGCGCCCAGTCTTCGACAACCCAGGTGGCCTCGCGCGCCACCGTCCCGCCCCCGTCGACGCACAGGTCGATGGCGTTCGCGCGGCTGGGAATCAACCCCTCGGGATCCTCAAGCGTCGCATAGCGCACACCGGGAACCAGGATCGGGGTATTGGGCGCATAGCCGCTGGCGGCCAGCTTCCGGATCGTGAACCGACAGAGAAGCTTGAACGTGGACGGCGCCAATAGCGCGGTCAGTGCCCCGGCCTTCATTCCGGCGCTAAGGCCGCTTGTGTCGCCGACCGACAGGATCGGGCCGATGGGATTGACCGCGACCAGCCGGCGAACCACGCCCGGAAATGCCCGACAGAACGCGAATCCCGGCGCGATGCCCGTGGTCATCGTGATGACCGAACACCGGGATGCGCCCTCGCGCGCGATGACTTCACCCGCATCCTGCGCATGTTGGTTAAGGCGCGCGAACCCGGCCAGATCATGCGGCGAGGACTTGCCGTAGCCCGCCCGTGAAATGGCAATCACGCGGTATCCCGCGTCGGCGAAAGCCTGCCGCGTTGTTTCCGTCCAGTGACGGCCGGACGCGAGGCAGTGAAAATAAAGAAGGGTCTCCTCGCGGCCGGACCCGAAAACGTCGTAGACAAGGTATCGACCGTCGCGCAGGCGGATCGACCGCGTTTCCGGCGCCGTCGCGGACACCGGCGACGCGGCGCGGGTCGCACGCTCGATTTCCTGAAGATCAAGCGATATCCGCAGAATGTCCGATTGCGTCGCCGCCCCGATCTTTCCCGCGAGGGATTTCACCTGATTGCGAACCGTATCCAGCGCGCGGCCGCGATCACTGGCGATTTCGCGGATCCGCGCGCCCGACAAAAGCGCGATCAGCACATCGACTTCCGACGGTGTCAGGCCAAAGCTGTCCTGAAAGAACTGGCGCGTCACGGTATCGAAGCTTCGCCCGGTGACCCAGAACTCGTGCCCTTCCCCGCCGCAGACGAAGATCCCGAGCCTGATGACATCGTCACCCTCGCGATGATAGCGGACCGCGACCCGCTCCCCCTTTCGGGACTGGCGGGCCACTGCGCGAAGGCGCAGGTGATCGACCGGATCGATCTGACAGGAACCACCCGTTTCGTCCGGAAAAACCCCGCTTTCCACCGCGCTCTGGTCAACCGAGGTCACCGCGTGCGCGCCACCGGGCGGGTCGGTCCGGGTGTCGCAGAATGCCGCCACGATCTTCCACACCTTGGCGGAATAGGTCTCAAGGATCTCGATGGCGCAGGGGGCCTGGTCTTCGTCCAGCCACGCGTTGAGCAGGTCGAACAACGTGTCGATCTGCTCGGGGTCGGTCACACAGTCAAGGAAGCTGGCCAAAATCCGGCCGGCGGGAGGTTCCGAGCTTTGGTGTTCACGATCTGCCATGCCGCCCAGTCGCAACTCGTACGGGCAGAAGAGTATGTCAAACGCGGTTTTCAAACAATCCCGGCGTGGCGGGCCTGATCAAGGACCGGCCCGCGCGCGCCCCACGGCAGGACCGGATCCTAGCCCGCCGTCGCGGTCTTTTCAGCCTTGGTATCGGCGTGGATCAACAGCGGTTTCGCCCCGGATTCGACGGCTTCCTCATTGACGACAACCTCTTCGACCGAGGCCATGCCCGGCAGTTCGAACATGGTGTCAAGAAGGATGTCTTCCATGATCGACCGAAGGCCCCGCGCGCCGGTCTTGCGCTTGATCGCGCGCTTGGCGATGGCGTTCAGCGCATCGGCGGTGAAGGTCAGCGTGACGCCTTCAATCTCGAACAGGCGCTGATACTGCTTGACCAGCGCGTTCTTGGGCTGCGTCAGGATCGTGACCAGCGCCTCTTCGTCAAGGTCGGTCAGGGTCGCGATCACCGGCAGGCGGCCGACGAATTCCGGGATCAGACCGAATTTCAGAAGGTCTTCCGGCTCAAGCTCGGTAAAAAGTTCGCCCACGCCGCGCGCATCCGGATCCTTGACCTCGGCGCCAAAGCCGATGGCCGATCCCTTGCCGCGCATCGCGATGATCTTTTCCAGCCCCGCGAAGGCGCCGCCGCAGATG
The DNA here is from genome assembly GCA_020447005.1 of Paracoccaceae bacterium. GTDB lineage: Bacteria > Pseudomonadota > Alphaproteobacteria > Rhodobacterales > Rhodobacteraceae > Albidovulum. The sequence continues at coordinate 34 of JAGRDO010000154.1, read as the reverse complement.
AAAAGGATATTGGTCGTGTCCACCTGCAGGAATT
>JAGRDO010000153.1 GCA_020447005.1 Paracoccaceae bacterium | reverse complement strand
GCGCGGTTGCGCGCATAAAGAGTGGCCTTCCCTGTGGGCGGCGGGGATGGCGCTGCGGCAAGCCCCGGCAGGACCGTGGGCTGCGGCAGTTCCACTTGGCCGCTGGTGCGGTCGATTTTGATCGCATCGAAGAAGGCCGAACCGTCCGAGCTGACCTTGAAGCTGAAATCGTCATTGCCGAGGAGGCCGATCAGCGCGCGTGCGGAGAAGCCAGTCTTGAATGCGAAAGCGGCGTCGCTCCCAGCGGCCGCCTTGTTCACCGTCGCTTCGATCCCCGCGCCCGCATTGTTCAGCAGCACCGCAGGCGTGTTGACCGAAACCCGGTTGTAACTGTCGGCGGTCGCCCCGCCGATGCCCAAGAGCTGCGCGGTCAGGTTGGCCTGAGGCATGCCGACCTGCGTGACGGCATTGGCAAAGGTGACCGTGGGCGTGTTGATGACGGTCGTCCCGCCCGCGCCAGCGGTGGCCGAGCCGATGTTCACGACAGTGGTCGATCCGGACGCGCCGCCGGTGCCGAGGTTCACGGTCTTGGTTACGCCCGTGGTCGTGGCCCCGGTGCCCATCCCGTAGGTGGCGGTCGTCGTCGCCGTACCGATGCTGGCGGAAGCGGCCGAAACGGTGACTGTGCCCGAGGCGGTCAACGTGCCGGAGAAGGTCTTGTTGCCCGTGAAGGTCTGGGTGCCTGCAAGGATCGCCAGCTCTGAAGAGGTGTTGGGCAATGTGAAACTGCGCGTGGTTCCGGCGCTGATCCCCGCCAGCGAGAAGGTGGCCTTCTTCGTGGGGTCCGCATCGTTCACCAGGCTGAAGACCGCGTCCGAGACGTCGCGCGGCTCGCCCACCACCTCCCAGGCGCTGCCGGTCCAGACGAGGAACAGACCTTCGGCCGCGACCCAAACCAGCCAGCCGGTGCGCGGCACCAGCCGGATCCACGCGCCGTCGATCCAGAAGGCGATGTTCAGATCCCACCCGGCCCAGATGCCGGTTGCGCCGGAGGCCACCAGATGGCGGTTGCCGTCAGCCGGGCTGGCCGGGGGCGCGGTGCGGGTGCGGTCCAGAACGGAAAGCTGCACCATGGCATCGAGCA
>JAGRDO010000034.1 GCA_020447005.1 Paracoccaceae bacterium | reverse complement strand
GGATCAGGCGCTTGTAGCTGTTGGTCGAAGGGTTCGTCAGCGCGTTCAGCGCCTTGGCATGCTTGAGGATGCCGCCGATGAACCACAGCGCCTCCTGGCTGAGATCGGCGTATTTGTCGCCCGCGAAAAGCGGCTTGCCGCCCTTCCAGATCGACATGTTCACATGCATGCCCGACCCGTTGTCGCCCTTCATCGGCTTCGGCATGAAGGTGGCCGACTTGCCATAGGCGTGGGCCACGTTGTGGATCACGTATTTGTATTTCTGGATGTTGTCGGCCTGTTCGACCAGCCCGCCGAAGATCATCCCAAGCTCGTGCTGGGCCGAAGCGACCTCATGATGGTGCTTGTCGACCTTGATGCCCATGCGCTTCATGGTCGAGAGCATTTCGCTGCGCAGGTCCTGGGCCGCGTCGATCGGGTTGACCGGGAAATAGCCGCCCTTGTGCAGCGCGCGGTGGGCCTGGTTGCCCATCTCGTATTCGCTGTCGGTGTTCCAGGCCGCGTCATGCGCGTCGATCTGATAGGCGACCTTCTGCGGCGTGACCGAATAGCGCACGTCGTCGAAGACGAAAAACTCGGCTTCGGGGCCGAAATAGGCCGTATCGCCGATGCCGGAGGCCTTGAGATAGGCTTCGGCCTTGGCGGCGGTGCCGCGCGGGTCGCGGCTGTAGGGTTCGCCCGTGTCCGGCTCGACCACGTTGCAGTGGATGCAAAGCGTCTTTTCGGCATAGAACGGGTCGATATAGACCGAGGACGTATCGGGGATGAGCTTCATGTCGGACTGGTCGATCGACTTCCAGCCGGCGATCGAGGAGCCATCGAACATGAAGCCTTCCTCGAAGAAGTCCTCGTCGATGATGTCGACGATCAGCGTCACGTGCTGAAGCTTGCCCTTGGGGTCGGTAAAGCGGACGTCGACATATTCGACCTCCTCGTCCTTGATCAGTTTCTGAACGTCTTTTGCGCTCATGGCCTCTGGTCCTTGTGTCAGATAGTTGCGTTGTCGGGCCCCGTGCCCGAAGTTCAGATCGCGTCCTCGCCGGTTTCGCCGGTGCGGATGCGGATGACCTGTTCGACAGGGGTGACGAAGATCTTGCCGTCGCCGATCTTGTCGGTGCGGGCGGCCGAGACGATGGCCTCGATGGCGGGTTCCACCATGTCGTCGGTGACGACAACCTCGATCTTCACCTTGGGCAGNNGGAAGTCGACGACATATTCGGCGCCACGGTAAAGTTCGGTATGGCCCTTCTGGCGGCCAAAGCCCTTGACCTCGATGACCGACAGGCCCTGTACGCCGACATCCTGAAGCGCCTCCTTCACCTCGTCGAGCTTGAAGGGCTTGATGATGGCTTCGATCTTCTTCATGGGGCGACTCTCCCGGCGGTTTGATTTCCTGCAGTCGCGCCCCTGTCACCACTTTCGCTGCAGCGGCACAATTGGTTAGGCTGCGCTGACGGCAGGCCGGTTCCGGATTTCGGGCTGTCTGCCTGTTTTTTGTGCAACTTGCCCGAAGAGAGGGCGTTTTGTGAAGATTGGGGCCAATGCCATGACCGAACTCCTCACCGCCGCCCAGATGCGCGCCATCGAAGAGGCCGCGATTGCGTCCGGCGAGGTCACGGGGCTGGAACTGATGGAACGCGCCGGGCGGGGCGTCGTGGAGGCGATCTTCGAGGAATGGCCGGAGCTTGCGAGGGCCCCCCACCGGGCGGTGGTTTTGTGCGGCCCGGGCAACAATGGCGGCGACGGGTTCGTCGTCGCGCGGCATTTGAAGGAGTGGGGCTGGGAGGTGGAGGTCTTTCTCTACGGCGACCCCGAAAAGCTGCCGCCGGATGCGCGGGTGAATTATGAGCGGTGGTTGGCGTTGGGGGAGGTTGCAGCGCTTGCAACGCTGGCTGAGCAAGTCGATTGCCGCCACACGGTCGGATACGACGTGATCGTGGATGCCCTTTTCGGAACCGGCCTGCGCAGATCCTTGCCCGATGAGGCCGCTGGGGTGCTCTGCGACGTTTTTCGGACTTACCTTGACGGGCGTATGGTGTCGGTCGACGTGCCGTCAGGCCTCTGTGCGGATAGCGGGCGGCCGCTGGTGCCTAGCGGATACCGGAAAGGTGATTGGCCTGCGCTTGACGGGTTGATTGGCGAGGCGTCGCTGACTGTGACGTTTCACCGCGCCAAACTCGGTCATATGCTCGATGTGGGGCCAAGGCATTCCAAGCGGGTGGTCGTGAAAGGGATTGGAATTCCCGAAAAATTCTGCCGGTCAGGGAAATTTATAAGTGTGAGGCGCGCAACAGCGGTCATCGGTCTTGGAAAAAGGCTGGAAGCGTTCAAATACACCCACGGCCACGCCCTGATCCTCTCCGGCGGCGGGGGCAAGGGCGGGGCCGCCCGCCTCGCCGCGCAGGGTTGCTTGCGGATCGGGGCGGGCCTTGTGACGCTTGGCTGCCCGCCCGAGGCTTTGGCGGAGAATGCAGCAAGGCTCGATGCGGTGATGGTGAGGCCCCTTGCCGATGCCGATGCCCTTGCCCGCGTGCTGGAAGACAGGCGGATCAACGCGCTCTGCCTCGGGCCGGGGCTCGGCACCGGCGCGCGGGAGGTGGCGCTGGTGGCGGCGGCGCTGGGGTGCCGGGCTGAAGCCCGGCCTACGGGCGGGACGGGACGCCATGGCGTAGGTCGGGCTTCAGCCCGACTCGTCCTTGACGCCGATGCCCTGACGATCCTTGCCCGCGAACCCGATCTCTTTGCCGCGCTTTCCGAACGCTGCGTCCTGACCCCTCATGCGGGCGAATTCGCCCGGCTGTTCCCCGATCTCGCCGAAAAACTGGAAGCCCCCGCCATCAAAGGACCGGCTTATTCCAAGGTGGACGCGACGCGCGAGGCGGCGAAGCGCGCGGGCTGCGTGGTGCTATACAAGGGGCCGGACACGGTGATCGCCGATCCAAGGGGCCAGTGCAGCATCAACTCGGCCCATTACGACCGCTCCGCGCCCTGGCTCGCGACGGCAGGGTCGGGCGACGTGCTCGCGGGGTTCATCGCGGGACTTCTGGCACGCGGCTTCGCCCCGATGCAGGCGGCCGAAACCGCCGCATGGCTGCATGTCGATTGCGCGCTGAAATTCGGGCCGGGCCTTATTGCCGAGGATCTGCCGGAACAGTTGCCGGCGGTGTTTCGCGATCTGGGGCTTTGAGTGCCGCCCCGAGGATTATTCGGCGGCTATCGGGTGGGGCAGGTCAACGGCGTCGCAGACAAGCTCCAGCCCTTCGGCATAGACGACCTGCGGCGTATCGAAATGCAATTTGTAAAGCCGCATCGACAGGACCGTCGCCGGGGACACGAATTCGCCATCGGCGATGCGCGATATCGGCACAACCGCCTGCGCCGTACCGAACAATGCCTGAGCGCGCCAGTCGCGGATCAAAAGCCGGGTGTCGGCGGGCAGGACAAGATCCTGCTCGGGCCGGTCATGGCCAAGGGCGCCCGCGCTGACGCGGATCGCCGCGCCGGAATAGCGCTGGACGGTGATGTCGCGCAGCACGCGCATGCCTTCGCGCGTGATGACCCTGTCTCCGGGTGAAAGGAATTCCACGGGCAATGCGCCATCGAGCGTCAGAATGACGGTGCCTGCCGCAATTCCCTGTTTTTCTGCCTTCTGGCCAGCGCCGACGCTTTGGTCGAGCACGTGCCCCGTATCCATGCCTGACATGGGGACCCCCGTATTTGTGCTGCCTCATTTTTTCTTTCAGAATATGTCAAGAATGCGTTACGGGCGAGTGTTTTCTTGGGCGTTTTTTCTGCTCGCATCGCGCTGCGAGACTTGTTAGAAGGGCGCGGATTTGGGGGGCGGTCCCGAAAAGGGCCGCTCTCAGGCATTGCGGGTGTGGCGAAATTGGCAGACGCACCAGATTTAGGTTCTGGCGCCGCGAGGCGTGGGGGTTCAAGTCCCTCCACCCGCACCACGGATTGAAAAGGACAAGGGAATGCAGGTCACCGAGACCCTGAAAGAAGGTCTGAAGCGTAGCTACACGATCACGGTGCCCGCCGCCGATCTGGAAGCGAAAGTGAACGAAAAGCTGATCGAGGCGCAGCCGGAAGTCGAGATGAAGGGCTTTCGCAAGGGCAAGGTGCCCATGGCGATCCTGAAAAAGCAGTTCGGCGACCGCCTGATGGGCGACGCCATGCAGGACGCGATCGACGGTGCGATGAAGGCGCATTTCGACCAGACCGGCGAACGCCCGGCCATGCAGCCGAAGGTCGAGATGCGGGGCGGCGAGACCTGGAAAAAGGGTGACGATGTCGTCGTGGAGATGAGCTATGAGACGCTGCCCGCGATCCCGGACGTGGACTTGTCGAAACTGAAGCTCGAAAAGCTTGTCGTGAAGGCCGAGGAGAAGGCGGTGGCCGAAGCGCTGGACAACCTCGCCAAATCCGCAAAGAACTTTGAAGATCGCAAGAAGGGCGCGAAAGCCAAGTCGGGCGATCAGGTGGTGATCGACTTCAAGGGCTCCATCGATGGCGAGGCTTTTGAGGGCGGCGCGGGCGAGGATTACCCGCTTGAGCTTGGCTCCGGCTCGTTCATCCCGGGGTTCGAAGACCAGCTGATCGGTGCCAAGGCCGGCGATGAGGTTGCCGTGAAGGTGGCCTTCCCGGCCGAATATGGCGCCAAGCACCTTGCGGGCAAGGATGCCGTCTTTGACTGCACCGTGAAGGCAGTGAAGGAACCGAAACCGGCCGAGGTCAACGATGATCTTGCCAAGCAGTTCGGGGCCGAGAATCTGGAGGCGCTCAAAGGGCAGATCACCGAGCGTCTTGAGGCCGAATATACCGATGCCTCCCGCGCGGTCATGAAGCGCGCCCTGCTTGACCAGCTTGACAAGTTGGTCAAGTTCGACCTGCCGCCGAGCCTTGTCGATGCCGAGGCCAGCCAGATCGCCCATCAGCTTTGGCACGACGAAAACCCTGACCACCACGGCCATGACCACGGCGCGATCGAGACGACGGACGAACACAAGTCGCTTGCCGAGCGCCGTGTCCGCCTTGGGCTTCTGCTGGCCGAAATCGGCCAGAAGGAAAAGGTCGAGGTGACCGATGCCGAGATGACGCAGGCGGTGATGATGCAGGCCCGTCAGTATCCGGGTCAGGAGCGCGCCTTCTTCGAGTTCGTCCAGAAGAACCCGCAGATGCAGCAGCAGCTTCGCGCGCCGCTGTTCGAGGACAAGGTTGTCGATATCGTCGTTGCGGGGGCCAAGGTGACGGAAAAGGAAGTCACCAAGGAAAAGCTTCAGAAAGCCGTCGAAGCGCTCGACGACCTCTGAGCTTCGCGATCAGAGATGGCCGGCGGTGTTTCCGCCGGCCTTTTTCTTTTTGAACCGGCGTTTTTCTTTTTGAAACAGACCCTTGTCGCGCCCTATTTCATCGCCCGCCGCGCACCAAGGACATTGCGGACGAACGACCAGATCAGGGTCAGCACATAGGCAATGTCGACGGCGATCATGCTGCGCCAGAATTCGGCGAGCATCGTTCCAAGGACAAGCGCAAGTGCAATCAGGAACCAGACCGCCCGTTCCCGAGGAATGCGCAGCGATTTCGGCGAAAAGGTTGGCAGGCGGCTGACCATCAGCGCCCCGACGGCCGCGATGTAGAGTTCGATCAGAACCGGATATTCGTAGAGGCGAATGCCGGTCTCGAAGGCGACATAGGCGGGCAGCAGCGCAAGCAACGCGCCTGCGGGTGCGGGCACGCCGGTAAAATGCCGAGGCTTGGGCGTGTCCTTGCCATTGGCCGCGCTTTTGCTTTGACTGACGTTGAAACGGGCAAGGCGCATGCAGCAGCAGACAACATAGACAAGCACGAATATCCAGCCACCGGATTTTTCGCTTACCGCCAGTGCCATCTGATAGATCAGAAGCCCCGGCGCGACCCCGAAATTGAGAAAATCGGAAAGGGAATCCAGTTGGGCGCCGAATTCGCTTGTCGCCTTGAGCCGCCGCGCGACCAGCCCGTCCAACCCGTCGATCAGGGTCGAGAACAGGATCAGCCAGACCGCGATCACGAACTGGCCCGCCATGATGAACCGGATCGCCGTCAGCCCCGCGCAAAGGCCGATGGTCGTTACCATGTTCGGAACAAGCAGGATGAAGGGCAGGCTGTCGCCGTCGCTTTGTTCGATGTCGTCGCCGTCGTCCCGGTTCGCCATCGTTACCTGACCGCTCCCAGGCGCGCTGTTTCGGTGCCGCGAAGGTCTGCCAGAACGGTTTCGCCCGCGATTGTCCCCTGTCCAAGGGCAACCAGAGGCGCCACGCCTTCAGGCAGGTAGATATCCAGCCGCGAGCCGAAACGGATCATCCCGAACCGTTCGCCGGTCTGGATGGCCTGACCTTCCTTGACCTCGCAGACGATCCGGCGCGCGACCAGTCCGGCGATCTGCACAACCCCGATCGCCCGCCCGTCCTCCATCCGAATGCTCAGGCCGTTGCGTTCATTGTCGATACTGGCCTTGTCGAGGGAGGCGTTGAAAAACTTGCCCGGCCGATAGGCGATCTTTTCGATCCGGCCCGCGATCGGTGCGCGGTTCACGTGACAGTTGAAGACATTCATGAAGACCGCGACCCGCGTCATCGGATCCGGGCCAAGGCCAAGTTCCTCGGGCGGGACAGCCTCTGAGATCATCTGGACGACGCCATCCGCCGGGCTGATGATCAGCCCTTCGCGGACGGGGGTTACACGGTCGGGATCGCGAAAGAAGTAATAGCACCAGACCGTCAGCCCGACCCCGATCCAGCCCAAGGGCTGGGCGATCAGGAAAAGGCCGACCGTGATGGCGGCAAAAATCGCGACGAAGCGATACCCTTCGCGGTGCATTGGTTTGACGACTGTCGCGAGCATGGACATAGAGGCTGCACCGTCTGGTTGTGGGTTTTTGATCTTGGCGGTTCTTTTTGCCGAGTTTCGCGGTAAAGCGCAACAATGCGTGACGCGATGGCCCCGAATGGAAACGGCCCCGTCCGTTCCGGATCGGGGCCGTGCCGCTGATCTTGTCTGATGTCGGCCGGATCAGAAGCTGAAGCCGACCCGCATGCCAACGCCAAGGGCGTGGTTGTTGTTGAAGTTTGCGGAAGGCGTGAACCCGCCAAGCTGGGTCTGGGCATCGCCGATATCGACATAGCGGACGCCGCCGGTGATCTTCATGTTATCCTTGGTGTAGGTCGCCCCGATGCCGATGCTCTTGTAGCCATCGGTCGGACCAAGGTTTGAAGCATAGCCGCCATTGGATTTTTCATAGCCGACGGTGATCGCACCTGACCAGTTTTCGTTGAACTTGCGCCCGATACCGAGCGAATAGCTGATCGTGTCGTCGGCATAGGACACCAGCGATCCGCCCGTCGCACCGAGATAGAGGGCCGGGGTGATGTCGAAGGCCGACCACTCTACCCAACGGATGGACCCGAAAAGCAGCGTGTTGGCCGCGATGCCGCTCTGGAAATCCAGATTGACGGACTGCGGCGTTTCGATGTCGGTCGTGGACACCAAAGAACCGGGGCCGGCTTCCGTGGTCGCCACCTCGTGCTTGATCTTCGAATTGTAGGTCAGGGCCACGCGCAGGGCGATTTCCGGTTTTTCCCACGCAGCGCCGACAAGGTATCCGACCCCGCCATCGCGATCACCCTGCGCGGTGTATCCTGCGACAAAGGGAATTGAGGCATTGGCCTCGATCGTCTGATAGCGAAGACCGCCATAGACCGAAAGATTTGACGGCATCTTGTACTTCAGCACACCGGTGATCGCGTGCGTCTTCAGCACCGCCGTTGAACCCTGTGCGTAATAGCCTGTCCCGACCGGATAGTCGACATTGGCGCCGAAGGGCTGATCATAGATGATTGCCGCTTCAAGGCCGTTCGCGAGGGTCTGCTTGTAAGCAAGCCCCAGTTGGGCATAGTCCCCGGCCATGTCCCCCGACGACGCTCCGCCGAGACCGGCAATCGCCGTGCCCGATACGCTCGGGCTGACGGTGCCCAGGCTGAATTCTATATAATTGCCCTGCTCGAATATGACACCCACGGACTGGCCGGACCGATCGACCCCACCCGCCAGCGCGGAGGTCGCCCCCAATGCCAGAACACTTGCCGTTGTTAGTCCACGCACCATTTTACGCCTCTTCCCTCACGTAAGACCACTTCTATACTCTGAAGTGACGGGTATTTCGGTATCCGTCAATTTATGACGTTGCGTCGGTTGTGTTATTCACAAGAGTGTTGCGTCCTGCGCGTTGTCCCGCGACCGCAGATTGAACCAGTTCGCGGCGAAAATAACCGCGCCTCCGACGAAAACCCAGATGTCCAGGGGTTCGCCATAGGCGAGCATTCCGATGACCGCGATCACCGGAAGACGCAGGAAATCGACCGGGACGACGATGGTTGCGGCGGCAAGCGACAAGGCCATGGTCAGGCTGAGATGTGCGGCGATGCCGCCAATTCCCATGAGAACGACCCAGGGAACGAACTTTGCGGCGGGAATGGCGATTGCCCCATCCCAGCCCGACACGACAAGCGCGAGGAATGTCTGCATCAGGGCCAGCCAGAACAGGATACAGACGACACTGACCCGCCGCGTCAGGCGCTTGGTCACGATCGTGGTGCCGGCAAAGCAAAAGGCCGAGGCAAGCGCGAACAGAATGCCTGCGCTCAATCCCGTGTCCGAAAACGGGCGCGCGACGATCAGAATCCCGACAAAGCCGGTAAGCGCGCAGAAAAGGCGGGTTCGGGTCAGCCGTTCGTCCAGAAAAAGCGGCGCGGCAAGCGCGACGATCAGGGGGGACGAAAACTCGACCGCGAAGAGCTGCGCCAGGGGGATCAGTGCCAGGCCGTAAAGCCAGAAGTTCTGGCCCGCAAAATGGATCACGTTGCGCAACCCGTGCAGTGCAAGGTGCCGTCTGGTGATTTCCCCACGCCGCCCGGTCAGTGTTGCATAGCCCAGAATGAGAAGCACGCCGATCGCCGAACGATAGAACATCATTTCGGGTGGCTGAAGCGCGGCGCCGATCTCGCGCCCCGAAATCGCGATCGCCGAAAACCCGACGACCGAGCCGAGCATCCACAGCGCCGCCAGAACGGGCTTTTGTTCGTCACTGGCGCCCGCCGGAAAGGGCGACTGGTCGCCGCTCATGCCCTGGCTCTTCGCGCGCCGGAGTGGAAAATGAAACCGAGGAAATTCAGCAGGACCTGCGCGGCGAGGATCGATGTCGATCCGGCGGGATCGTAGTCCGGCGCGACCTCGACAAGGTCGATGCCGACGATTTCATGCGCCTTTGCGGCCCCTTGCAGGATTTCCAGGACCTCGTAATAGAGAAAACCGCCATGCGAAGGTGTTCCGGTCCCCGGTGCGATCGACGGGCAGAAACCATCGATGTCGATCGTCACGTAAAGCCTTGCCCCCTTCGGAATGCGCGCCAGCACGGCGTCACGGCCCAGAGCGCGGACCTGCCGGACCGAAAGGATATCCGCCCCCATGGCGCGGGCCGCCTCATAGCCTTCCTTTGCGGTGGACGACACGTTTCGGATCCCGATCTGTGTAAGCCCGGTCACATAGCTTTTTTCGGCCGCGCGCCGCATCGGGTTGCCATGCCCGTGGCGCACCCCGTGACGTTCGTCGACGAAATCGAGATGGGCATCGATCTGAAGGATATGCACCGGCCCCTGATCGTCGAAGGCGCGGATGCAGGGGATATTCACCGAATGATCGCCGCCGATCACCACGGGCAGGGCGCCAGCCTTCAGGATCGCGCGGACCCCGGCCTCGATATTCGCGTGGCTCTTTTCGGTATCGGTATGCACGATATCCGCGTCGCCGATATCGACGATGCGCACATCCGGCCCGAGATAGGTCGCGTCATCCTCGTGATCGTAAGCGCCCGCATGGCCGAAGGAAAACAGTGTCGAGGCCTCGCGCACGCCGCGCGGGCCAAACCGCGCGCCGGCCCGAAACTGGGTGCCCATGTCGAAAGGCGCGCCGAGGATCGCGGCATCGGCCTCGATCCTGTCCCATTCGGCCACATAGGGGCGTTTTCCAAAGGTAGCGATCCCGACGAAAGGCAGATTGAGCCGCCCGGATTCGTAGCCATGGCCTGTCATCGAAATCCTCCCTGTCCAGCGGAAGGCTAACCGCGTGCGGCGGCACTTCAAGCGCAATCGCGGCTTGATTGCCGCAATGGGCGGAAAATTTCGGCGCCATGGGGCATGGCTCTCGTCAAACCCGGATCGGCGCAGCACTATCCGGTCACAAGAAGAGGGCAGCACATGGCATTCAAAGCACCGAAACCGACACCGGGCGGTCTGTGGCGCCGGGTACCCCCGGCCATCTTCCCCTCGATCATGGGGTTTCTCGGTCTTGGTATCGCGTGGCGGCGGGCTGTCGCGGCATATCCGGTCCCGGCCGGGATAGGAGAGGCTCTGCTTGGGGCGGGCGTCATCCTTTTCGCCTTCGCCGCGATTGCCTATGGCAGCAAGATCGCCCGCCGGCCGGCCGTACTGGCCGAGGAATTGCGCATATTGCCGGGGCGGGCGGGCGTTTCGGCGATGGTGCTTTGCATTTACCTGTCTTCGATCGCACTGTTTCCCTATTCACCCGATGCCGCGCTTTGGCTCTTATGGGCCGGATTTGCGGTCCACGGGGCGTTTCTTTGCGTGCTGTTCTATGTGTTTGCGACCGGTCCTGCCGAACAGCGCCGGGTCAACCCGGTCTGGCATCTGAACTTCGTCGGGTTCATTATCGGCGCCCTGTCGGCCTATTCGTTCGAATTCTACAGCCTGACCCTGGTCATCTTTGCGCTGACGGCGATCATGGCGGCGGCCATCTGGTCGGTCAGCGTCGATCAGATCATCCGTGCGGACGTGCCCGCGCCACTTCGGCCCCTGCTTGCCATCCATCTTGCGCCGGTGGCCCTTCTGGGACTTGTGGGCAACGCTTTGGGCCTGAATGTCCTGGCGACGGGCTGCGCCGGGGTCGCGGCGCTGCTGATGCTCTGGTATCTGGGCCGCGGCTTTTGGCTGACCGAAGCCGGGTTCTCGGCGCTTTGGGGCGCGTTCACCTTTCCGCTGGCGGCCACGGCATCGCTCTGGCTGACACTGGGTGGCATCTGGCGCATTCCGGGGGGCATCGCCCTGATCGCGGCAAGCCTGATTGTTCCGGCAATCCTGTACAGGATCCTGAAACTCTGGGCAGGCGGTCAGCTGGCCCTGAAGACGAACGCCGCCATCGCCTGAACGCGAAGTCAGCCCGAAGCGGGCCGGATCAGCCCGATCCATGCCCTGGCAAGGGCAAGGCCGAGTGCATCCGCTGACGGTCCGTGTCGCGCGATGATCTCTTCATGCGCGGCAACCCAGCCCGGATGCTTTTCCTCGGTCTGTTCGGCGAACTGTTCGGTCCATGTCCGCACGACGGCGCTGCCGGCCTCGAAATGGAACTGGGTCCCGTATCCCGCCCTGCCGATGCGAAAGGCCTGATTGCGGGCCGTCGCGTTCCGCCCCAGATGCACCGCACCTTCTGGCAGGGTGAACGTGTCATCATGCCATTGAAAGGCGTCGAACTTTTCCGTGCCGAACGCCGACAGGACCGCATCGGACCTTCCGTCTTCGGTCAGTTCCACGCCATGCCAGCCGAATTCGGTCGCCGCGCCGACGATGTTTTTCGCGCCATACCCGCGCGCGAGAAGCTGGGCGCCGAGGCAGATGCCCAACACCGCCTTTCCGGCCTCGCAATAGTCGCGCATCAGCCGGGCGAGGGCGGGCAGGTAGGGATGACGGGCATCGTCGACGGCCGACTGCGCACCGCCGAGCACGATAAGCGCGTCATGTTCGGCCAGATCCGTGGGAAGACCGTCTTCGGCAAAGGGCCGGAACACGGTCACGGTTGCGCCCGCCTCGCGCAGGGCCGCGCCGACCAGCCCGTGGGGCGTTCGCGCCGTATTTTCCACCACCGCAACGCGCATTTCGACCTCCGTTCCCTGCAGACGGCAGAATGCACAGCCCATGCGCATGGGCAAGTCCCCGATGCCGGATTTAGGGGTTGCCATCGCTGGCCCGGCGTGAAACAGGGAAGCGCCAAACGAAAGTCCCCTCAGGAGATGTCCCATGGAGATTCGCGAGGCTCTCACATTCGATGATGTATTGCTGGTTCCTGCCGCCTCCAGCGTGTTGCCGTCCGATGCGGACACCGTCACCAACGTCACCGCTTCAATCCGTCTGAATATCCCGATCCTCTCCTCGGCGATGGACACGGTGACCGAGGCGCGGATGGCGATCGCCATGGCGCAGGCGGGCGGGATCGGCGTAATCCACCGAAATCTCGGTCTGGAAGAGCAGGCTAATCAGGTACGTCGGGTGAAGCGCTTTGAAAGCGGCGTGGTCTACAACCCCATCACCCTGACGGCCGACCAGACACTGGCCGACGCCAAGGCGCTTCAGGACCGCTATAACGTGACCGGATTTCCCGTCGTCGATGCGGACAATCGGGTGGTCGGCATCGTCACCAATCGCGACATGCGCTTTGCCTCGGATGAGCGCACGCCGGTGCGGGCGATGATGACATCGGAAAACCTTGCGCTGTTGCGCGAACCGGCGGATCTGGAAGAGGCCAAGAGGCTGATGCGGGTGCGCCGGATCGAGAAACTGCTGGTGACGGACGCGGCCGGCCGCCTGACCGGGCTTCTGACGCTGAAGGATACCGAACAGGCGGTGCTCAACCCCCATGCCTGCAAGGATGAGCTGGGCCGGCTGCGGGTCGCTGCGGCCTCGACCGTGGGCGATGCGGGTTACGAACGCAGCCAGGCCCTGATCGATGCCGGGGTCGACATGGTGGTGATCGATACGGCGCATGGCCACAGCGAAGGCGTCGCCAGGGCTGTCGAACGGATCAAGCGCCTGTCCAACACCGTGCAGGTGATGGCGGGCAACGTGGCCACGGTTGAAGGCGCGCGCGCGCTGATCGGGGCAGGGGCTGACGCGGTGAAGGTGGGCATCGGGCCCGGGTCGATCTGCACGACGCGGATCGTCGCGGGCGTTGGCGTGCCGCAATTGACCGCGATCATGGACGCGGCCCGCGGGGCGGGCGATATCCCGGTTATCGCGGATGGGGGCATCAAGTATTCGGGCGATTTCGCCAAGGCGATCGCCGCCGGGGCCTCCTGCGCCATGGTCGGTTCGGCCATTGCGGGCACCGATGAAAGCCCCGGCGAAGTGATCCTGTGGCAGGGCCGGAGCTTCAAGGCCTATCGGGGCATGGGTTCGCTCGGCGCGATGGCCCAAGGCTCGGCCGACCGCTATTTCCAGAAGGACGCGGCCAGCGACAAGCTTGTCCCGGAAGGAATCGAGGGGCAGGTCCCTTACAAGGGCTCGGCCGCGGCGGTGATCCATCAACTGGTCGGCGGTCTGCGCGCGGCCATGGGATATACCGGCAACCGGACCATTGCCGAGATGCGCAAGAACTGCAATTTCGTCCGCATCACCGGCGCCGGGCTGAAGGAAAGCCATGTCCATGATGTGCAGATCACGCGTGAAAGCCCGAACTATCGGGTGATGTAGGACGGCACATGGCCCGGCATCTCACATGACACCCGCCGCGCGGATCGCCGCCGCCATTGACGTGCTCGATCGCATCCTTGCGGGGCAGGCGGCCGAGCCGGCGATATCCGGCTGGGGGCGCGCCAACCGTTACGCCGGTTCGCGCGACCGGGCGGCACTGCGCGACCATGTCTTCGACGGATTGCGGTGCATGAGGTCCTATTCGGCGCGCGCGGGCGCCGATGCGCCGACCGGGCGCGCCATCATGATCGGTGCCCTCGTGTCGTCAGGACAGGATCCCGGCGAGTACTTTGGCGCAGGGGCCTATGCCCCTTCGGGCCTGACAGACGCCGAGCACGCGGCACTTGCCGCAGCCCCCGCAAAAAACGATCTGCCCGCGCCGATCCGCCTCGATTGCCCCGACTGGCTTCTGGGCGAACTCGGCGCCGCGCTGGGTCCCGATTGCGAACCGGCCCTTCTGGCGATGCAGAGCAGGGCGCCGGTTTTCCTGCGCGCGAATACCGCGCAGACGGACCGGGACGGTCTTGCCGCGGCGCTTCGGTCCGAAGGGATCGGATGCCGCCCGGTCGATTGGGTCAGCACCGCGCTTGAAGTCACTGAGAACGCCCAGAAAATCAAGTTGTGCGGCCCCTATTCCGATGGCCGTTGCGAGTTGCAGGATGCCAGCCCCCAGGCCGCGGTTCTGGGCCTGCCCTGGAGCGACGGATGGCGCGTGCTTGACTATTGCGCCGGCGGGGGCGGCAAGACCCTGGCGCTGGCGGCCCGCGGCGGTGGCACGTTCGTGGCGCATGACGCCTCGCCCTCCCGCATGGCGGATCTGCCGCGCCGGGCAGGACGCGCCCGGATCGCGATCGAACTCGCGGACAAAGGGTCGCTCGCCCGGCAGCCGGGTTTTGATCTTGTCGTGGCGGACGTGCCTTGCAGCGGGACGGGAACATGGCGCAGGACACCGGATGCCAAGTGGAAGTTCACGCCGGAACGGTTGCGCGAACTGAACGCGGTTCAGGACGCCATTCTTGACGAAGCCGCCGGTCATGTGGCCGGCAAGGGCTATCTTTCCTACATGACCTGTTCGCTTCTGCCGGCCGAAAACGGCGATCGCGTCGCGGCCTTTCTGGGGCGCAATCGGCAATGGACCTGTCTGGACCAGAAGCTCTGGCTGCCACAGCATGGCGGAGACGGTTTCTTCGCCGCTCTCTTGACGCGGGCGTGACGCGGAATCTACACAATTATAAGTTGTGATTTTGTGGCGGTTAATTGCTGCTTAAGCATTTCGCGTCCGAATGCAGGAGAACCGAATCTAGAGGGAGGCACTCGGTGTCGCATCCGGCGATCGCTCCGCACCCGATTACCAGAACCGCGTTGCTTCTTGCGCCGCGCACCATCTATCTGTTGGGCGCAGCGATACTGGCAGCCGGGATCGGGATCTTTCTTTTCGACGGGCTCACCAGTCTTCTCGCCCTGTCGATCGCCGGCACGCTGAGTGCGGCCGTCGTTCTGACGGCGCTGATCAAGCTGCGCCATCGACGCTCCAGCGGCGATTTGCAAAGCCAGATCGCCGAATTCATCGCGAATGACGCATCGCCGAGCTTTACCACTGACCGGGAAGGCGAGGTGGGCACGCAGAACCGTGCGGCGGTCGAACGTTTCGGCAGCCGGGGGGGGCAGACGCTCGCGCGGTCCCTTTCGGAAGTTTTCGCCAATCCTCAGGCGATTCTCAGCCGGCTGCAAAACCGGGCCGATGCGCTCGGGGCAGCGCGCGAAGATCTGGTAACGCGGCGCGGCCATGTCAGGCTCGCTGTCCATAAGATCGGCGAAGACGGCTATCTTTGGCGGCTTGAGGATATGGCCGAACGCAGCGCCGGCGGGCGCGGCGCAGAGGCAATCAGCCTGCCGATGCTGACCGTGTCTAAGACCGGCACGATTCTTTTCATGAACGAATCCCTTCGCCGGATAGTCGGGGAAAGGGTCAAGACACTCGATCGGATATTCACCGATCTTCCGCTGCGCTCCGGCGAGGAAATGGACATCGCGGGCGCCGACGGTCCGGTACGGGCACTGGTCGCGGTGATCGAAGGCAACGGCGGGCGGCGTGAGATCTTTTTGCTTCCCGCCTCGGAGAACGGCCTGATCGGCAAGCCCGATCCGACAGCCTTCGAAACCCTGCCTGTCGCATTGCTTCGCCTCGGGCGCGACGGTGAAATGCGCGAAGGCAACCGCGCCGCGCGCAGTCTGATCGGCAAGTTCGAGGACGGCACCCAGCTTTCATCCGTGCTGGAGGGGTTGGGCCGGCCGATCGGGGACTGGTTGGCGGATGCGCTGTCCGGCAGGGCCGACAGCCGGCCCGAAGTCCTGCGCGTGCGCGGGGCCGATCAGGACACCTATTTGCAGGTGACCCTGACGCGGACGATGGAAAACGGCGAACCGGCTCTCGTCGCGGTGCTTTCGGATGCGACCCAGCTCAAGACGCTGGAAGCGCAATTCGTGCAAAGCCAGAAAATGCAGGCCATCGGTCAGCTCGCCGGCGGTGTCGCGCATGACTTCAACAACCTTCTGACCGCTATATCAGGGCATTGCGACCTGTTGTTGCTGCGCCATGACAAAAGCGACAATGACTATGGCGATCTGGTTCAGATCTCGCAAAACGCCAATCGCGCGGCAAGTCTTGTCGGTCAGCTTCTGGCGTTCTCGCGCCAGCAGACCTTGAAACCGCAGACCATCGACATGCGCGACACGCTGGCCGACCTTGCGCATCTGCTGAACAGGCTGGTCGGAGAAAAGGTGCAACTGGTGCTCAAGCACGATCCGGCGCTGAAGTCGATCCGGGCCGACAAGCGGCAGCTTGAGCAGGTGATCATGAACCTCGTGGTCAATGCCCGCGATGCGATGGCGGGAAGCGGTGAGATCAGGGTCGAGACCGAGGATGTGACGCTGCAGGACGAACTTCGGCGCGACCGCGCGACCGTGGTTCCCGGCCATTATGTCGTGGTACGGGTCAGCGATGACGGCGTGGGCATCCCCGCAGACAAGCTCAGCAAGATATTCGAACCTTTCTACACGACGAAGCGGCAGGGCGAGGGAACCGGTCTCGGGCTTTCGACCGCCTATGGCATCGTCAAGCAAAGCGGCGGGTTCATCTTCTGCGACAGTGTCGTCGGCCAGGGAACGACGTTCACTCTGTATTTCCCGGTGCATGAGGGGCCGGAAGAGGCTCCGGCCCCGGTGGCAAAGCAAATATCCGCGAAACGGGCGAACCGTGATGTCGAGGGCGTCGTCCTGCTGGTTGAGGACGAAGCCCCTGTTCGGGCCTTCGCGAGCCGGGCGCTGAAAATGCGCGGCTATACGGTGATCGAGGCGGAGAACGCGGAAGAGGCACTGGCAATGCTGGAAAACCCCGCGCTTTCGGTCGATGTCTTCGTCACCGACGTGATCATGCCGGGACTGGATGGCCCCTCGTGGGTGAAGCGCGCGCTTGAGGCGCGTCCCGATACCCGGGTCGTCTTTGTCTCCGGCTACTCGGAAGAGGGGCTTATCGAGATGCGCGAGAGCATTCCGAATTCGGTGTTCCTGCCCAAGCCGTTCTCGCTCAGTGAACTTACGGCAACCGTGCAGGGCCAGTTGCACTGAAGTCCGGCCCGCGACGAAGTGTTCTCAGGCGATGCTTTCGTACAGCCTGAAATCCCGATCCATGTGACGGCGCAGCTTTCCCAAGGTTTCGGCGCTCAGGTCCGTCGCGGCTTTCGGCGAAACATTGGCCTCGGGCAGGGTGATCGCCCGGTCAAGCCGATCCTCGAGAAACCGCACCAAGGCGGGCATGTTTTCGTAGCGAAACAACCGGTCGGGCCCGGCGCCCCTGGAAGGGGTCAGAAAATCCGACTGCGTGCCGACACGCGCATATTCGGGTGGCGTATCCGCCAGATATCCGTCGATGAAGGCTTCAAAGCTGAGCCCCGCCGTGCGGCGATCGGCGCGCCTGATATCGTCGCGTTGGCGATATCGGTACCAGCTTCCAAGCCAGTCGACCGGTTCCCGCATGACGGCGAGAACCGTGAAATGCCTGCTGTCGCGCGCCCCCAGAAAGGGTTGCAGGAAGCGCCGGTAGCGCTGGACCGTGGTGTGCTTCAACTCGGGCGGATCGCAAATGGCCAGCGTCGCGAAGGGTGCCAGCGCCGTTTCGATGGCGGTAGAGCCGGTCTTGGGCGTGGCGAGATAGACCAGCCGTTCTTTCCAGAATACCAGCATTTCGGGGCTGCTCCGCCAAAATACGTTTTTTGCCTCTCTCGTTAACTAAACTTTTACCCAAAGGATAAAAAGTCGAATTTTAGACAAAGTGGTTGAATTGTTCCCGTTTTGATCTCATAACGCATGAGAACATCTGGGGAACAAGAGCAGTGATTGCCGCGCCCGCTGGGCTGTGAAATAAGGAAGTGAACCATGGCAGTGACGAACCTACTCGACATGAACGACAAACGCTCGGCGGATAAGCAAAAGGCGCTCGATGCGGCGCTGGCGCAGATTGAACGGCAATTCGGCAAGGGCTCGATCATGAAGCTCGGCGCCGACAATCCCGTCATGGAGATCGAGGCGACCTCGACAGGTTCGCTCGGGCTCGACATCGCGCTGGGGATTGGCGGGTTGCCCAAGGGCCGCGTGATCGAGATCTATGGGCCGGAGAGCTCGGGCAAGACCACGCTGACATTGCATGCGGTGGCCGAGGAGCAGAAAAAGGGCGGGGTTTGCGCCTTTGTCGATGCCGAACACGCGCTTGACCCGCAATATGCCAGAAAGCTCGGCGTCAATCTTGACGAATTGCTGATCTCGCAGCCCGACACCGGCGAACAGGCGCTGGAAATCGTCGATACGCTGGTGCGGTCGGGGGCGGTCAGCCTTGTGGTCGTCGACAGCGTCGCGGCGCTGACGCCCAAGTCGGAACTGGAAGGCGACATGGGCGATTCGAGCGTGGGCGTTCATGCAAGGCTGATGAGCCAGGCCATGCGCAAGCTTACCTCGTCGATCAGCCGTTCGAACTGCATGGTGATCTTC
>JAGRDO010000152.1:602-2035 GCA_020447005.1 Paracoccaceae bacterium | reverse complement strand
GCAGCGGGAACGACGACGACGGTCGCGGCGGGCTGGGGCAGCTGCCCCCCGGTGTTTATGCCGACGCCCGAATAGGACGATTTGGTGCGGCTGGTGGTGACGGTCGTATTGCCGGTCGCGACCGTGGATGTTTGCGTCCTGCTGTTCGACACCGCCTCACCGATCGAACCATCCATGGGCAGCGGCGTTACCACGCAGCCCGCGATGAAGGTTGTCAACAGGATCGCGGCAAGCGGGCGTGTTACCGAAATGGGGGTGATCGATTGTGTCATCTTACGTCCAGTAGTTTGTGTCGCTCTCCTCCCGTGGGTCTCCCATGTTCGATTCGGACGAAAAGTGCTAGCGGTAACGGCCGGATAACCTCTGCCAGGCCGGGTAGTGACGCTACGTTACAGCGCGGGCGACGCCTTTATCCCCGGCGGCCTCATCACCACCGATGACATCGTTGCCGACGAAACCGGGGTGATAGGCGCCGGCGTGGCGCGTTCGATCTGGCGGCGCGGTAGCACGAAGTGATGACCGCCTCTGGCTTGGACAGGGGGCGCCGGGTCCGGTTTTCATCCTGCTGCCGGGCAAGAGCGGTAGCGCTGGCCTTTTGGCGGATTTCCTGCAAGTCTTGACCCGCACCACCGGGGGGTCCGCCATGTCCGACGAAACGGCGATCATCGAATTCTGGCTCCAAGAGGTCGGGCCCAAGGGCTGGTACGACGTGGTGCCCGCGGTCGATGCCGAAATCCGGGCACGCTATCTCGGCCTGTGGGAGGCGGCGCATGAGGGCGCGTGCGAGCATTGGCTGAACGGACCACGCGGCGCGCTGGCCTATCTGATCCTGACGGACCAGTTTCCCCGCAACATGTTTCGGGGCGATCCGCGATCCTTCGCGACGGATGCGCGCGCGCGCCATGCCAGTGAAGAGTCGGTCGCCCACGGCTGGGACGTGCTGATCCCAGAGCCCGAGCGGCAGTTTTTCTACCTGCCTCTGATGCATTCAGAGGATATCGCGGATCAGGATCGCGGCATCGCCTTGATCGAAAGTTCCATGCCCGAGACCGGGGCGGGAAACCTGACGCATGCCAGGGTCCATCGAGAGATCATCCGCCGTTTCGGGCGGTTTCCTTATCGCAACGCGGCGCTTGGTCGGCAATCAACAGCCGACGAACAGGCGTTTCTGGATGAAGGCGGTTATCGGAAAATCTTGCAATCGCTTGGAAAGACATGAGAAAAACAGGTATGCGTTCGCCGCATGGCGCTGCGGCGTCGGGCGTGTTGCTTGGGATTGATAAGTAGTTTAACACCAAACTACTTTTTCTAGGGAGGGAAGACATGGCCGCGAAAGCTTTCGACATGATCGTGATCGGCGCGGGACCGGGCGGTTACGTGGCCGCGATCCGGGGCGCGCAACTGGGCTTGAACGTCGCGATTGTCGAGCGCGA
>JAGRDO010000152.1:0-523 GCA_020447005.1 Paracoccaceae bacterium | reverse complement strand
AGGTCTTTCACCTCATGCACCGCGCCAAGGAATTCGGGCTGAAGGCGGACGGCATCGGCTATGACCTTGATGCGGTCGTCCAGCGCTCGCGGGGCGTCGCCAAGCAGCTATCGGGCGGCATCGGCCACCTGATGAAGAAGAACAAGATCACCGTCTTCATGGGGGCCGCGACGATCCCCGCCAAGGGCAGGGTTTCGGTCAAGACCGACAAGGGGACCGAGGAGCTGACGGCGAAATCCATCGTTCTGGCCACCGGCGCGCGCGCGCGGGAACTGCCGGGGCTGGAGGCGGACGGCGATCTGATCTGGACCTACAAGCACGCGTTGCAACCAAAACGCATGCCGAAAAAGCTGCTGGTCATCGGTTCCGGCGCCATCGGCATCGAATTCGCCAGCTTCTTCAATACGCTTGGCGCCGATACGACCGTGGCCGAGGTCATGGACAGGGTGCTACCGGTCGAGGACGCCGAGATCAGCGCATTCGCGAAGAAAAGCTTCATGAAACAGGGCATGAAGATCCGTGA
>JAGRDO010000033.1:42463-42771 GCA_020447005.1 Paracoccaceae bacterium | reverse complement strand
GCGCGGGCGCGGGCATCGGTAGGAGAGATTTCGATGGCGATGGAAAAGGTGTTCGGCCGTCACCGGGCCGAGGTGAAGACGCTCGCCGGTGTCTATGGCGCCGCCTATGAGGGCGACGAAGGTTTCGCCGCGATCCAGAAGGACGTGGAAGCCTTTGCCGAGGAAGAGGGGCGCCGCCCGCGGATGCTGGTCGTCAAGATGGGTCAGGACGGCCATGACCGGGGTGCCAAGGTGATTGCCACGGCCTTCGCCGATATCGGGTTTGACGTCGATGTGGGGCCCTTGTTCCAGACGCCGGAAGAGGCGGC
>JAGRDO010000033.1:23282-42396 GCA_020447005.1 Paracoccaceae bacterium | reverse complement strand
CGCTGGCGCCAAAGCTGATCGAGGCGCTGGAGGCGGCGGGTGCGGGCGATATCCTCGTCATCTGCGGGGGCGTCATTCCCCAGCAGGATTACGAATTCCTGAAGGCTGCCGGGGTCAAGGCGATTTTCGGGCCCGGCACCAATATTCCGGCGGCGGCGAAGGATATTCTGGGCCTGATCCGCGCGGCGCGGGGGGCTTGACGACGTCCGGGGGCGTTGCGCGGCCGGCCCGGAATCAAGGCGCGCCTGCGCGCCGCCGGGACAGCGCCCGACCGCCCCCATGGGCGGGCGCGTCGGCACCGTCGCGAACAGAACGAAACTTTGAAGTGGCGGCACCATCAGGTGCCCTACACCGATGTTGCAGCGCCCGACCGCGGTCGGGCGCCACCCGGCATCTTGCCAATGCCCCGGGCTTGTAAGCTCACTTCAACTGGCTGTCCTTCGATCCGCGCCGGTTGATGCCGCCGCGCAGGACGGGCCTTGCATCGCGTTCGGACTGGCAATCGATGCAAAGCTTGACGCCGGGGATGGCCTTTTGCCGCGCTTCGGGGATGTCTTCGCCGCATTCTGCGCATTCGGACAGGCTTTCGCCCTCGGGCCGCCGCCGGGCCTGCATGCGCTTCAACTCATCCTCGATCGAGGCGTCGATCTGTTCATTCACCGCGCCGTCGCGCGCCCAGCCGCCAGCCATATAGCCTCCGTTCCGTCGCCGAAGTTTAGGGCCGTGGGCGGGGGCCGGTCAACCGGAGCGCTTTGGCCTATTCGGCCGCGGCGGCAGAGGCGCCTTCCTGCGCCTCGTCATGGCGGGGCGCGAGGCGCAAGACGGCATAGCCCAAGAGCGCCGACACCGCCGATCCGGTCAAAACCCCAAGCCGCACGGCATTCATGTGATCCTGATCCTCAAAGCTCAGCCCGCCGATGAAAAGCGACATGGTGAAGCCGATGCCGGCAAGGCAGGCAAGCCCGTAGACATGCCTCCAGGTGACGGCATGCGGCAGGCGCGCCCAGCCCATGCGGACAATCAGCCATGTTGCGCCGAAAACACCAAGCTGCTTGCCAAGAACCAGCCCGGCCGCAATCCCGAGGGGCAGGGGCGCGAAGAGGTCCATGAATGTGATGCCGCTCAGCACGACGCCGGCATTGGCAAAGGCGAAGATCGGCACGATCAAAAACATCACATAATCGGTCAGGCCGTCCTCGACCGAATGGAGCGGCGATTTGCCGAAACGGTCCGTCAACGGAACGAAGAAAGCGGTGATCACGCCAGCCAGCGTCGCATGGACCCCCGATTTCAGCACCAGAACCCAAAGGACGATCCCCAGAAGCACGATCGGTGCAACCCGGTGCGTGCCGCGCAGGTTCAGCCACAGAAGACCACCAAGCGGCAAAAGCGCGAGGTAAAGGTAATCGAGATGCAGTTCCTTGGTGTAAAACAGCGCGATGATCAGGATGGCGCCCAGATCGTCAAGGATCGCCAGCGTCAGAAGAAAGATCTTCAACGCGGCCGGAACACGCTTGCCAAGCAGCGCCAACACCCCGACGGCAAAGGCGATATCCGTGGCCGCCGGAATGGCCCAGCCGCCGCGTGTAACCGGATCGGACCAGTTGAGCGCCAGAAAGATCAGGGCGGGCGCGATCATTCCGCCCACCGCCGCCATGCCCGGCAGCATGACATCGGCAGGGTTCTTCAGCTTGCCTTCCAGAAGTTCCCGTTTCAGTTCGAGCCCGATCAGAAAGAAGAAGACCGCCATCAGGCCGTCGTTGATCCACAGGATCAGGGGTTTTGACAGCCCCTCGCCATCAAGCAGGATCGAGAATTTCTTGCCGAGCAGATCGTGATACCCCGCCGATAGCGACGAATTGGCGACGATCAGGGCAAGCATCGCCGCCGCCATGAGAAGGATGCCGCCCGCGGCATCGTGGCGGAAAAAGCGGTCAATTGCACGAAGTAGGCTCATCAGGATCCTGTTGGTCAAGGTTCGTTGTCCTTGCAACCTCGGTCCTTGGGCGTCGGGTTTCAAGCGTCGGCGGGGGATTTTCTGCGCTTGCGGTCACCGGGGCACGGATTAGGATGCCCGTGGATCGTATCGGGACGGGGGCAGTGCTGGCAACGTTCGATCACCTTGCGGTTTCAGCCCGCAATCTGGGTGAGGGTATCGGCGCCGTCGAGGCCGCCCTTGGTGTCGCGCTTGTAACCGGGGGCAAGCATGCGCTGATGGGAACCCACAACGCCCTGCTGCGGCTGGGGCCGGGGGAATATCTCGAAGTCATCGCGATCGACCCGGACGCGCCGAAGCCGGCCCATCCGCGCTGGTTTGACCTTGACCGGTTTTCCGGCCCGCCAAGACTGACCAACTGGATCGCAAGCGTCGATGACCTTGACGCGGCCCTTCTGCGGGCGCCGGCGGGCGCCGGGCGGGCGACGGAATTGCAGCGCGGGCCGTTCCGCTGGCGTTTCGGGGTGCCCGAAGACGGGTGCCTGCCCTTCGACGGGGCGTTCCCCGCCTTGATCCAGTGGCAAGGCGCGCGTCCATCCGCCGCCCTTCCGGATGCCGGCTGTGCGTTGACACGGCTGGAGATTGCCCACCCGAGGGCCGATGAACTGCGTGCCGCCCTGGCGCCGGGCGACCGGCGCATCGTTCTGGTCAAGGGTGCCAAGGCGCTTCGCGCCACGATCGCGACACCGAATGGCGTGAGGATGCTTGAATGAACATCCGTCCGGTCGAGGATCGCGATTTTCCGGCGATCCTTGCTCTCTGGAACCCGGTCATCCGGGAGACGACCATTACTTTCAGCAGCGAGGAAAAGAGCCTGCAAAGCCTTGACGCGATGGTGGTCGAGCGGCGCCGGGCGGGGCGGGAGTTTCTTCTGGCCGAAATCGGCGGCGATGTTCAGGGCTTTGCCACCTATGCGCAGTTTCGCGCCGGTTCGGGTTACGCGCATGCCATGGAACACACGATCATCCTTGCGCCGGCGGCCCGCGGCCGGGGCATCGGACGCGCCTTGATGCAGCGGATCGAAGACCATGCGCGCGAAGGCGGCGCGCACCGGCTTTTCGCGGGCGTTTCGGGTGAAAACGTGGACGGCGTGGAGTTTCATGTTCGGCAGGGATTCAGCATCGTTGCGCGATTGCCCGAGGTCGGCCGGAAATTCGACCGTTGGCTGGACCTTGTCCTGATGATGAAGGCGCTTTGACGAAAGGCATCCTTGCCGAAGCGGCCGCGCGGCCTGACGTGCCGGGTCGCCAGCGGACAAAAAAAAGGCCGAGACAAGCTCGGCCCAAGTCCAACAGGGAGGTAGAAGCCGACGAAAATTCAAATCGGCCTCATCCCCGATGTAAGTGCGGCATGTGGGCCGATCAAGGAAAATAAGCCTTCGCCTGCGTCATTGCCGGTATGCGTTGCAGGCATGCCTCAGTTCAACTCTGGGGTGAATCGTCCAGAATCTTGCGCTTTCGGTAGGCAATTACCTCATCCAGAACGAAATCCCGGAATACCGAGATACGTTTCGATTGCCGCAGTTCCTCGGGATAGGCGAGGAAAACGGGTACCTCGCTCGAATCAACGTCAGGCAGGACACGGACAAGGTTCGGGAAGTCCTCGATCAGATAATCGGGCAGAACCCCGATCCCGAGATGGAAGAGCACCGCCTGCAAGACGCCGAAGTAATTGTTCACCGTCAGGGTAGAGCGGACCTCTTGCGCGAGGAGTTCCTGAACCAGCGACGCGCCGGCGGCGACCTGCGGCGCCGTGACGCTCTGGCTGACCAGCCGGTGATTGACCAGATCCTCGAAGGTTTCCGGTGTTCCGGTCGCGGCCAGATATTCGGGCGTTGCATAAAGACGCATGCGGATGTTCATCAGGCGTCGCCGGATCAGATCGGCCTGCGAAGGTTCCTTCATGCGGATCGCCACATCGGCTTCGCGCATCGGCAGGTCAAGCACGCGTTCTTCCAGCATGAGATCGATCTTCAGATCGGGGTATTTCTCATAAAGCTTGCCAAGGCGCGGGGCGAGCCAGAGCGTGCCGAACGCGATGGTCGTCGTGACGCGCAATTCACCGAAAACCTCGTCTTCGCTGTCGCGAATACGCGCGGCGGCCGTTTCAAGGCGCCGGTTCATCGACGATGTGGCGTCGAACAGCAATTCGCCCTGTTCGGTCAGAATCAGCCCCCGCGCATGGCGGTGAAAGAGCGTGGTGTCGAGGCTTTCTTCCAGCGCGCGGATCTGGCGGCTGACCGCGGATTGCGAAAGATTAAGGCTCTCGCCCGCATGGGTAAGGCTGCCCGCATCCGCGACCGTGTGAAATATTCTGAGCTTGTCCCAATCCATCGGGTATCTTTCCATCGCCTCTGCGCCACCGGTTATCACTGAATTGCGTAACGGGCGAAAGCAAAAGTAAAATTACGAAACGGTATTTCTAGTTCTGTTGCCTGAAAAAATGCGCTTTGTAGGTCAGAGAGTTTGACCTATAATGGGGGTAACCACGTCACCGTGAGGATCCCATGGGCAAGCCGCAAATATCACTCGAAGACCGCTACGATCTTTCGAAATCGCCCATTCTTCTGAATGGCACGCAGGCCCTGGTGCGGCTGATGCTGATGCAGAAGGAAAGGGATCGCGCGGCCGGGCTGAACACCGCGGGCTATGTGACGGGGTATCGCGGCTCGCCCCTCGGTGCTGTCGATCTGAACATGGCGCGCGCCGGCAAGCTGCTTGGCGCAAACGATGTCCGGTTTGAGCCGGGCCTGAACGAAGACCTGGCCGCGACGGCGATCTGGGGATCGCAGCAGGCCGAGTTGCGCGGCGAGGGCAAGTATGACGGCGTCTTCGCGCTCTGGTATGGCAAGGGCCCCGGGGTCGACCGCTCGGGCGACGTGATGCGCCACGCCAATATGGCCGGAACCTCGCCCAAGGGCGGGGTCGTCATGGCGATGGGCGATGATCATACCGGCGAAAGTTCGACGACGCTGCACCAGTCCGACTGGGCGCTGGTCGATGCCTATATGCCGGTGCTCAGCCCCGCGGGCGTGCAGGAAATCCTTGATTTCGGCCTTTATGGCTGGGCGCTCAGCCGCTTTGCCGGGGTCTGGGTCGGGCTGAAGACGATGAAGGACACGGTCGAGGCAACGGCGGTTGTCGATGGCGACCCCTTCCGTCAGCGCTTCGTGGAGCCGGACATCACGCTGCCCGAGGGCGGGTTGAACATCCGGCTTCAGGATACGCCGGTCGCCCAGGAAGCCCGGATGATCGACCACAAGCGCTTTGCGGCCGAGGCCTTTTCACGGGCGAACCGGATGGATCGGCGGGTCTGGGGCAACCCGGGCGCCAAGATCGGTTTTGTCGCCGCGGGCAAGAACTGGCTGGACCTTGTGCATGCGCTGTCGCTGCTGGGGATCGACGCGGCCGAAGCCGAACGGCTGGGCATCACCACCTACAAGGTCGGGCAGACCTTCCCGCTGGACATGGTCAGTTTCCATGACTGGGCAGACGGGCTCGACCTGATCGTCGTGGTCGAGGAAAAGCGCAAGCTGATCGAAGTGCAGATCAAGGAAGCGATCTTTGACGACAGGCAGGGCCGCCGCGTCTATGGCTGG
This sequence comes from Paracoccaceae bacterium, assembly GCA_020447005.1. Taxonomy (GTDB): domain Bacteria; phylum Pseudomonadota; class Alphaproteobacteria; order Rhodobacterales; family Rhodobacteraceae; genus Albidovulum. The sequence continues at coordinate 36,802 of JAGRDO010000033.1, read as the reverse complement.
TACAAGGGGGGCGCGGGCGGCATGCACCGCGAAGAGCTGTTCCCCACCCGCTTTGCGCTCGATCCCGCATGGATCGCTGAAAAGCTGGGCCAGATCCTGATCGAGGAAGGGCGCGGGACAGACCGGATCAAGGCCGGTCTGGCCGCCGTGCAAGAGGCCAAGAAGGCCGATAACGCGCCCGAGATTGCCGCCCGTCTACCCTATTTCTGCTCGGGCTGTCCGCATAACAGTTCCACCAAGGTGCCGGAAGGGTCGCGTGCCTATGCCGGGATCGGGTGCCATTACATGGTGCAATGGATGGGCCGCGAAACGCTGGGCTTTACCCAGATGGGCGGCGAGGGCGTGAACTGGGTCGGCGAGGCGCCGTTTTCGAAGACGCCGCATGTCTTCCAGAACCTTGGCGACGGGACCTATAACCATTCGGGCGTTCTGGCGATCCGCGCGGCGATCGCGGCGGGGACGAACATTACCTACAAGATCCTTTTCAATGACGCGGTCGCGATGACCGGCGGACAGACCAATGAGGGCGGCCTGAGTGCCGACCGCATCGCCCGCGAGGTTCAGGCGATGGGGGTCGGGAATATCGCGGTCGTCTATGACGAAAAGGAAGACGTGGATCGCGCGGCCTTTCCGGCGGGAATGGCGTTTCACGAACGGCACGAGCTGCCGGAGGTTCAGAAGAAGTTTCGTGAATTCAAGGGTGTGTCGGTCATTCTTTACATCCAGACCTGTGCCGCCGAAAAGCGCCGCCGGCGCAAGCGTGGTACCTTTCCCGATCCTGACCGCCGGGTGTTCATCAATACCGACGTCTGCGAAGGCTGTGGCGATTGCGGCATCCAGTCGAATTGCGTGTCCATCGTGCCGGTCGAGACGGAACTGGGCCGAAAGCGCGCCATCGACCAGTCTTCCTGCAACAAGGACTTTTCATGCCTCGACGGGTTCTGCCCGTCCTTCGTGACGCTGAAGGGGGCCAGGCCCCGCAAGGCGGCGGCCGCGGAATTCGAACTGCCGGACATGCCCGCGCCGCGCCTGCCCGATATCGACGGCACCTATAACGTCCTGATCACCGGCGTCGGCGGGACCGGGGTTGTGACGATCGGCGCGGTTCTGGCCCAAGCGGCACAGATAGACGGCAAGGGGGCGGGCATGATGGAAATGGCCGGGCTTGCCCAGAAGGGCGGTGCGGTCAACATTCACCTGCGTCTGGCCGACCGGCCCGAAGACATCAGCGCAATCCGCATCGCCATCGGAGAGGTCGACTGCGTGATCGGCGGCGATCTGGTTGTCACCGGCAGCGCGAAAACGCTTGGGCTGATGCGGACAGGGCGCAGCGGCGGTGTTGTGAACGCGCATGAGATCATGACCGGCGCCTTTACCAAGGATCGTGATTTTCAGCTTCCGGTCAACGGGTTGCGCATTTCAATTGAAGCAAGACTTAAAGAACGCGTGACGTTCTTCGATGCGTCGGAACTGGCCCGCAAGCTTTTGGGGGATTCGATCTATTCCAACATGCTGATGCTTGGGGCTGCGTGGCAGCAGGGGCTGGTGCCGCTTTCGGCAGAGGCGATCCGGCAGGCGATCGAGCTGAACGGGGCCGCGGTCAAAGGTAACCTTTCGGCCTTCGAGATCGGCCGCTGGGCGGTCCTGCATCCCGCCGATGCTGCTGGCTATCTTGCGGAACCGGCCGTCGGCCGCCCGGCGCTAGAGGACCGCATCGCCCACCGTGTCGCACATCTGACCCTTTACCAGAACACCGCCTATGCGGCGCGGTACCGCAAGCTGGTCGATGCCGCCCCCGCCGACATGCGCGAAGCCGTCGCGATGGGGTATCACAAGGTTCTGGCCTACAAGGATGAGTATGAGGTGGCGCGGCTGCATCTGGAAACGGCCGCCAGGGCCAGGGCCGAATTCGAAGGCGATTTCGAGATGACCTTCCATCTTGCCCCGCCGCTTCTGTCGAAGACCGGCCCAGACGGGCGGCCGGCCAAGCGGGAGTTCGGATCATGGATGATCCCGGTCTTCCGGGTTCTGGCCGCGATGAAGGGCCTGCGTGGCGGCCGGTTCGACTGTTTCGGCCGGTCCGCCGAGCGGCGGATGGAACGTGCGCTGATCGCTCAGTATGAGGCCGACATGGCCGAAATCCTGCCGATGGTTAAGGCCGAAACGCTTGCTGCGGCCGTCGCCTTGGCCGAACTGCCGCTTGATATCCGCGGGTTCGGGCCGGTGAAGGAAGCCGCCGAACGCAAGGCGGCCAAACGGCGCGAGGAGCTTCTGGCGATCATTCGCGCGGGTGGAAAACCGCTGCGGTCCGCGGCGGAATAACGCCCCGCTGTCACGGTCCCGATACAAGGAACCGCCATACTTCCGGCAAAGGTCCGCCGGGGGGAACGGTTCGATGCAGAAGAATGTGACACGCGATATTTCCTATGCAAGCTCGGCCTCCACGCGGACGGGCCGCGCGGTGATCCGTCTGATGGAAAACGCGACGGGGCGGCTTGGTCTGATCAGGCGGGTGGCCGGTTATCAGAATGAGATCGCAGAGGGTGACAATTTCTGGCGCGTGATGGCGCGGCGCTTCGGGCTTTACCTCGACATCGCGGGTGGCAGCCTTGACGATCTGCCCCGGACCGGGCCGCTGGTGGTGGTTGCGAACCATCCCTACGGCATTCTCGACGGGCTGATGATGGGGCATATCCTTGATGCCGTGCGCGGCGATTTCCGGATCATGGCCCATCGTGTCTTTGCCCGGGCGGAGGCGATGGAGCGCGTGATCCTGCCCATCAACTTCGACGACACCAAGGCCGCCATCGCCGAAAACATCGCGGCGCGGGCGCAGGCGCTGGACTATCTGCGCCAGGGGGGCGCGGTCGGCATTTTTCCGGGCGGCACCGTTTCAACCGCCGCGACACCCTTCGCCACCCCGGCCGATCCGGTCTGGCGCAATTTCACCGCCAAGCTTGTCACCAAATCCGACGCGCTTGTCGTGCCGATCTATTTCGACGGCCAGAATTCGCGGCTTTTTCAGCTGGCCAGCCACCTGAACTACACCTTGCGGATGGGGCTTCTCATCCGCGAGTTCCGCGCCCGGATTCATCAGCCGGTACGCATCGTCATCGGAAAACCCATTCCACGGCACGCCTTGGAAGCCCGAAGCGGCGATGCCACGGCGACGATGGATTTCCTTCGAAAAGCCACGTATGACTTGTCCCGGAAACCACGGGCCAGTTTTGGCTACGGGTATGAATTCGAAGAAAAATACCGCGCTCGCGCGGGGGTATCGGGGGCGAAGGATGGCGGTCGGGATATTCGATTCGGGGTTGGGCGGGCTCACAGTTTGTGACGCTGTATCAAAAGCGCTGCCAGATATTCCCTTCGTCTATTTCGGCGACAATGCCCATGCCCCTTACGGGGTGCGCGATACCGATGACATCTTTTCGTTGACCTGCGCCGGCGTCGAGCGGCTTTGGGACGAAGGCTGCGATCTGGTCGTGCTGGCCTGCAACACCGCTTCGGCCGCCGCCCTGCGCCGGATGCAGGAAACCTGGGTTCCGGCAGACAAGCGCGTGCTGGGCGTCTTTGTGCCGCTGATCGAAGCCTTGACCGAGCGCCAGTGGGGCGACAATTCGCCGCCACGGGAAGTGGCGCTGAAGCATGTCGCGCTTTTCGCCACACCGGCGACGGTGGCGAGCCGGGCGTTTCAGCGCGAACTGGCCTTTCGCGCGGTCGGTGTCGATGTCGAGGCGCAACCCTGCGGCGGTCTGGTCGACGCGATCGAGGATGGCGACGAGATACTGGCCGAGGCGCTGGTGCGCAGCCATGTCGAGGCGCTGAAGCGCCGCATGCCAAGGCCCGAGGCGGCCGTGCTGGGCTGTACCCACTATCCCTTGATGCAAAAGGCGTTTCAGGATGCCCTTGGCCCCGATGTCGGCGTCTATTCCCAGGCCAGTCTGGTCGCCGACAGTCTGACGGATTATCTGGCGCGCCGGCCGGAGTTTCTGGGCGAGGGCAAGACCTCGCGGTTTCTTACAACCGGGGACCCGGTTCGTGTCTCGACCAAGGCGACGCAGTTCCTGCGGCGCAGGATCCCGTTTGAGGCCGCCTGATTGCGACGGTCGCCCATCTGCCCTAAGTAAGCAATGAACTCGGATAGCCGGCATGCCCGGTGCGGTGGAAGGGCGAGAGGGCGGCAATGGGACTGAAGAAGAAGCGCAGGATACAGATCATCGCACTGGCCTTTGTGGCGCTGATCGCCAGTTTCGTCGCGATCTATTTCGCGGTGGGCGACGCGCTGCAGTATTTCCGTTCGCCAGCCGCCGTCGCGGAAAACCCGCCCGGCCCGCGCGAGACGTTTCGGATAGGCGGGCTTGTCGAGGTGGGCAGTCTGGTTCGGGGTCAGGGGGCGCGCATCACGTTCAACGTGACCGACGGGGGGGCATCGGTGCCGGTGCAGTATGAAGGTGTCCTGCCCGACCTTTTCGGCGAGGGCGAGGGTGTCGTCGCGACAGGGCGCCTGGTGGATGGCACCTTTGAAGCCTCTGAAATCCTTGCAAAACATGATGAGACCTACATGCCGAAGGAAGTCATCGACGCGCTGAAGGAACAGGGCGTCTATGTCGATCCGAACGCCAAGGCTGCGACGAATTAACCTTTCGGGCAGAGCCTTTCCCCAGAAACCGGGGAAGGGCCGATGCCGACTGTTACCGAACTTGCCAAGGATATTGTCGCGCGCGAAGGCGGCTATGTGAACGACCCCGACGATCCGGGCGGGGCGACGAAATACGGCGTGACGGTCCGGACAATGCGCAGGCTTGGTCTGGACCTGACGAAAGACGGCAAGGTTGGCGCCGACGATGTCCGGAGCCTGACCCGGGATCAGGCCGTCGAAATCTTCGTCGATCACTATTTTCGCAAGCCCCGCATCGTGGACCTGCCCGAACCTTTGCAGGCGACGGTTTTCGACATGTATGTGAATTCCGGTGCGAACGCGGTGAAGATCCTCCAGCGGCTGCTGAACGACATGGGGTTCGATCTGACGGTCGATGGCGCGATCGGGCCGATGACGATTGCGGCGGCAACGCGCGCGATGGGCGACGCGCCCGAACTGATCGTCGATGCCTACGGGATCGCGCGGCGCAATTATTACTACGCGCTGGCGGATGCCCGGCCGGCCAGCCGGAAATACGCCCGCAGACGTGACGGCGGCAAGGGCGGCTGGATCACGCGGGCCGAAGAGTTCATTTCACCCCGGTTCCGCCTGTCGGAAGCCGCGCATCGGGAAAGGACCAGGGCATGGGTCTGATCGGGCGTCTGATCGGGGTGGGCGAGGCGGCGCAGACGATCGGGCAGGCCGCAACCGGCGTGGCCGAAGTCTTTACCCCCAATGCGACGCGCAAGATGGAAGCGGCGCATGAGGCCTATATGGCCGCGCTGAATGCCTATGGCGCCGAGTTTCAGTATGCAAGGCCGGGTCTGTTCGACCGGCTGGTGAACGGGATCAACCGGTTGCCGCGCCCGATGATGGCGCTTGGGACGCTTGGGCTTTTTGGCTACTCGATGGTCGATCCCGCCGGGTTTTCGCAGCGGATGACCGGGCTTGACACCGTGCCTGAACCGCTTTGGTGGCTGCTTGCCGCCATTGTCAGCTTTTACTTTGGCGCGCGCGAGACGCATTATTTCCGGACGGGTTCGCGCCGGGTGGCGGGTGCCCCGGCGGCACCCCTATCCGAGCAGGGTGCCGCGCGGGAAAGCAACGCGGCGCTGGACGAATGGCGGCAAAAGGAACGGGGGCGCGACCGCTAGGATCCGGTGCCGCCGGTGTCGCCGATCTCTTCCCGCCAGTGGCGCCGGCAAAGCGATACATAGGTTTCATTGCCGCCGATCTGCACCTGCGCCCCGTCGCGAAGCGCCCGCCCGTCGGGACCGCGCCGGACCACCATCGTCGCTTTCTTGCCGCAGTGGCAGATCGTGCGAACCTCGCGCATTTCATCCGCCAGCGCCAGAAGTGCCGCCGAGCCGGGGAAAAGCTCGCCCCGGAAATCGACGCGAAGCCCGTAGCACATCACCGGAACGCCGAGGTCATCCACGGCGCGTGCCAGCTGCCAGACCTGTTCCTTGGTCAGGAACTGCGCCTCGTCAAGAAAGATGCAATCGACGTGGCCCTTTTGCAGCCGCGCCGCGATCATCGCGAAAAGATCCGTCCCGGCATCATAGGTATCGGCGGCTTCCGCGATGCCGATACGGCTGGCGATCCTGCCTTCGCCGGCCCGGTGATCGAGGCGCGCGGTCATCAGATAGGTCGCCATCCCGCGTTCGCGGTAATTGTGCGACGCCTGCAAGAGCAGGGTCGACTTGCCGGCATTCATTGTCGAGTAATGGAAATAGAGCTTGGCCATGCCCCCTCATAGCGCCGCCGGTACAGGGCTTGCAATAACTCGCCGGGATGGCCAGAATTGACGGCCACCCCGGCGCACGGGTCCACCCAATTTACGATCTCAAAAGGTTCCCCGTGATATTGGGGGATGGAAAGTCACTCGTTACATTGAGAAAGCCTGCCGCGCGCTTCCGATCGACGGCTTCGACATTCCCCTTGCCGAAGTGCGACAAGCCTACGTTCACCGGCCTGGGACCGCCGGAACCATTTACACGCCCCCACTTGGGACGGTTTGAATATGACAAGCGCAAAGGAAGCTATTAATGGGAATGTAGAGGGGGTTTTCCCACGATATGCGGGAAGAAGGGATTGAATGAACGGTACAAGGGCGAGGAACGTGACCGAAAAAATCGGCAGCTATCTGAAAAAGCACAGCGAGGCTCTGGTGAAGGATGTCGGTATCGAGGCGGCAGCCAGCCTTTGCGGCAAGTCGAAAGCAACGCTGGGGCGGTACTATTCGGCGGATCCTGAACATTCGGATCGCTTCATGCCTGTCGACGTTGTCGCGGCACTTGAGGCGGCGGCGCGTTTTCCGCATGTCACGGCTGCCCTTGCGGATCTTTGCGGCGTCACGCTGAGCCATGCGGAGGGAGGGCGCAACGAACCCTCGGGCGGGATCAACAGCGACGTTGTCGCCCTTTCCCAAAGGTTCGCGATGCTGATGGCCGAATACAGCCAGTCGATCGAAGACGGGCGGATCACGATCAACGAAGCCAAGCGGCTGCTGGCCGAAACGCTTGCCCTGCAGAAAGTCCTGATCGACATGAAACTTCATCTTGAGGATGAGGCCGGTTGAAACAGGGCGGTCGGCTGATAGTCTCGACCCGGCAACATGACAGGCAAGACAGATGCGATTATTCGTGGGCCTTGGAAATCCCGGCGCGAAATATGCGATGAACCGGCACAATATCGGCTTCATGGCCGTTGACCGGATCGCGGCCGATCACGGGTTCGCGCCGTTCCGGGCGAAGTTTCAGGGTGAGATCAGCGAAGGGCGTCTTGGGGCGGACAAGGTGATCCTGCTGAAGCCCGCGACATTCATGAACCTGTCCGGCCAGTCGGTGGGCGAGGCGCTTCGCTTCTTTCGCCTTGCACCTGCCGATATCGTCGTCTTTCACGACGAGCTTGATCTGGCGCCGGGCAAGTGCCGCGTGAAATCCGGTGGCGGCCATGCCGGGCATAACGGCCTGCGGTCGCTGCACCAGCATATAGGCGATGCCTATGACCGTGTGCGTCTGGGCATCGGCCACCCGGGGCACAAGGACAGGGTGGCCGCCTATGTGCTGTCAGATTTCGCCAAGTCCGATGGCCCGTGGCTGGACGATCTTTTGCGCGGGATCTCGGACGGGGCGGCGGCCCTTGCCGATGGCGACAATGTCCGGTTCATGAACGCCGTTTCGCTGCGGATGGCGCCCCCCCGGTCGTCTGACCGGGCCGGGGCAGGGCAGGCCGCGCCCGGCGCGCAGGACGGTCAGGCAAAGCCAGCCGAGGCAGACGGGCCGACGCAGGCCGGGTCCGATCCAGACACGCGCGGCCCGCTTCAGAAGCTGATCGACAGGTTCCGCTGAAAGCCGCCCTTCAGGCCGCGGCGCTATTCCGCGGCCACCGGGGCCACCGGGGCCAATGTCTTTTGAATGTCGATCGACAGGACATAGGCGCCGATACCGGCGCGCGTGGCAATCTGCCCGAGCGTTGGGGGGCTGTCGAAGAAAAGCTCTTCCGTCGTGGCGCCGTCTCGGGTGATCGAAACGCTGATCATCGGACGCCCGGTCTCGGATGCACGTTGCTGTGCCGCGCGGGCGGCGTCGCCGCGGGCCCGGACACGTTCGATGAAATTCGTTGCATTCGTATCGGTCATCCGCACCACCAAGCTTCGGTCAGCCACTGGCCAACCTTCGGCCGGATTGTGAATTACGGCAAGTTTGTGGCACAAATCGGGGCTGAACTGCGGCGGATCGTCAGGATCGCCGTGATATTTGCAGCGTCACGCCGGGATTGTTCACGATCCTGCGGGAAACCGGCGGCTGGCACCGGCCCGTTTCGTCCGCCGGCTTGGTCCGGTGGATGCGAATCTATTCGGCCGCGAGGGCAAGCCGCAACCGTTCGCGCAACGGGCGCCGTTTCATCGCGACCGAAACGATGAATGCGTCCGGGCCCACACGGGCCGCGATCTGGCCAATGGTCGGGACCGCGTCGAACAACACGTCCTGGGTGGACTGGCCATTTGTCGTCACTGTCACGCAGAACCCCGAGATCGTTGCAAGCGCCCGCCTTCGGCCTTGGCGCGCGCGCTCGGTCATTCGCAGGCCGGTTTCGCTCGACAGCCGGTCGATCAGCTCATTCGGTATGGTCATGTGCCCCCCGTGCACCGCCCCCTGGAAGGAGGCGCGCGCTATATGTGTCAGTCATTACTGGAAATCTCCGCTGGGGAACCACTCGCACGCAGCCAGTCCGTGCTAGAGCCAAGGTGGACAAGGGTCAACGCGGCTTGGGTCGGGGCTGTGGCGCATGCTCAGAATCCTGCCGATGGCTGCACTTGCCCGCCGATGACGGTGTCTTGCCCGGCCAAGACCGGCAAAACCCCGCCGAACCCTTGCGCCGACCGGCAGGGAAATTAGGGTGCGGCGGATCACGGAGAATACGGGGAATCGGAAATGATCGTTTACGGATTGCCGAACTGCGACAGTTGCCGCAAGGCGCGTGCCGCTCTGGCGGCGGCTGGCCGATCCGTCGCATTTCGCGATGTCCGTGCGGCACCGCTTTCCGAAGCGGAACTGGAGACGTTGCTTGCCGCCTTCGGCGACCGGTTGATCAACCGCGCATCCACGACGTGGAGGGGCCTGAGCGATGACGAGCGGGCGAAGCCGCCGGTGACGCTGCTATCGCGTCATCCGGCCCTGATGAAACGTCCCGTCATTCATGACGGCGACATGTTGCTGCTCGGCTGGACCGATGCAACCCGCGCGCGGCTTGGGATCGAATAGCGGCCCGACTATGCGCGGGCCGCCGGAACATTTCTGCCGGTGCCGGATCAGAGAAGTTTCAGATCGCCCGCAGAGGATCGGCCGTCGCGGCCCGCCTGCATTTCGTAGGACACTTTCTGATTGTCAGCCAGCGTCTTCAGCCCGGCGCGTTCAACGGCGGAAATATGAACGAATACATCGTTCCCGCCATCGTCCGGTGCGATAAAACCGAAACCTTTGGTTGCGTTGAACCATTTAACGGTGCCTGTGGCCATCCGATCTTCCTCCGTCGAATATCCCTGGGCGTGATTGCCCAGGGCCGTGCAGCCAGGTCTTTCGAGTCTTCCGGCTGCCCCAAAAAACGAGGGAGCGGTAGGAAAGTCTGCGTTCACGCAGACCAAATCTTCGCCGTTTTCAACAAAAAATCAAGTTTCTTAATAAACTCGGGCAAACCGGCCCCGTCCTTCACGACCTGCCCGCGCTAAGTGCCCGGTCGGCCGACAATGGCCCCGCGCCCAGGAAGAGAAGAACCGACAGCAGCGCCACCCAAAGAGAACGCTGGTCGAGAATAAGTGCATCCGGGGCGGCATCGAACCAGCGGCCAAGATCGCTTCCCCCGACACCGTGGCCGAAAATGTCGGTCAGGCTTTGAACAATGATGAAAACGATCATGCCCAGTGCCGCGAAACGGGTGAACAGGCCGATGACGATGCACAGGGGCAGCAGAAATTCGGCCCAGGTTCCGGCGGTGACGACCAGCCAGTGAAGCGCGCCAAGCTGTGAAACATCATAGCCGGCGGCTTCGACCGCGCGCGGGAAAATCTGGATATAGGCGCCGTCCGACGGCATGAATATTCCGGCCAGACCGTCCCCGAGTTTCGTGCGCGCGGAATTCCAGAAATAGACAAGAAGGACACCGGCAAAGCCAAGTCGCGCGATCAGGGGAAGAACGCTGGGCGCAAGACGTGAAAGACCGCGAGAGAAGCGGTCGTAAATCGCGATCATTCGGGATCTCCGTGGCAGATTTCGGCAATGGCCCGTGCTGTCAGAAGCTGCCCGAGCAGGGCGGTCAGATCGAAGGCGCCCGCCGCATCGAAGGCTTCGGAAACGGTCATGCCCGACATCAGCCCGGCGAGGAATGGTGCGGCATTGTCCGGCAGCAGCAGGGGCTCGGCATCGAATTCGGGACGAACGATCAGGACGTCTTCGGCCCGCTGCACCGTCGGCGCGCCGCCGCCCGCCATATTGGCGGACCAGATGGCATGGATGGGCCAGCGCGACCGCACCAGACGCACGGAGGGCGCAAAGGTCAGGCGCGCCGACAGAAAGGCGTCCGGCGTCAGGGACCGCATCGTCTCGTCGCCGACCGGTTCGGCATCGGCCGCGTGGTAGGCGGCGACCAGCGCCAGTTCCAGCCGGGCGATATCGGGCAGATAGGCCAGATGCGCGACCGGTTGAAACCGCTTCAGAAAGCCCGGCATCTCGGATCCGTATAGCCTCAGGATCGGCGAGGCGGGCGGGTGGGCGCGGATGTGTTCGCGCGCCATGGCGGCAAAGAACACCTCGCCCACAAGCTTGCGGAGGGCGGGAAAGGTCTGCTCCAGCGCCTCGGTCAGCGATACGGTCACGTTGTTGCGGTAGACATCGAATCGGCGCCCCGCGGGGCGGCCCTGCGGGTCGGTCAGGCCGCCGGGGGCCGGCCGGTCCGGGTCAAGCAGGGCGGTGCGAAAATCAGACTGACTCATGCGGCGACTTTGTCGAGCAGCCGCGCCGCCCGCCGGGCTTCTTCCGCCAGAACGGGCCAGTCGGGGACGTCATTGTCCCACTCGATCAGCGTAGGCATCCCCCCGCCGCGGGCGATCGTATGGGCGTAAAGCTGCCAGACCGGATCGACCACTTCGCTGCCATGCGCGTCGATCAGCAACCGGGCCCCGCTGTCGTCGTGATCTTCGTCGTGACCGCCGAGGTGGATTTCTCCGACAAGGTGCAGGGGAAAGCGATTGATGTAATCGTAAGGATCGGTCTGGCGGTTGGTGCAGGACACGTAGACGTTGTTCACATCGAGAAGCAGGCCGCATCCGGTCCGGCGGGCGATTTCCGTCAGGAAGTCGATTTCATCCAGATTGCTTTCGGTGAAGTTCAGATACACCGAGGGGTTTTCCAGAAGCATCCGGTGGCCGACATGGTGCTGCACCTGATCGATATGTCCGGCCACGCGGTCAAGCGTTTCGGGGGTATAGGGAAGCGGCAAAAGATCGTTGAGATATTCCGCGCCATGGGTCGACCAGGCCAGGTGTTCCGAGAAACTCGCCGGCTTCAGCCAATCGCAAAGGTGTTTCAGGCGGTCCAGATGGTCACGGTCGAGCGGCCCTTCGCCGCCAATCGAAAGCCCGACCCCATGGACGGACATCGCGAATCTTTCGGCAAGGTGGCGCAGTTGCGCCAAGGGACGCCCGCCGTCGCCCATATAGTTTTCCGCATGAATCTCCAGCCATTCGACGGGCGATGCGTCCGCAAGTATGTCGGAAAAATGCTGCGGTTTGTAGCCGACGCCGGGACGAGGCGGCAAATGCTGTCTGGCCGTCTGATCGAGCATGTCAGATCCCCCGATGTGGATGTGTGCCCCCCGGAGCAGGGCCGGGAGGCACAGGAAATCATCAGCCCTGCGGCAGGTCGCGATCGATCTCTTCGAGCGAACCCATACGGCCGTCCGGCAGTTCCATGGTGGTGCAGGTGCCAGCCGGAACCAGCGTCCAGGCATTGCCCTGATAGTCGACTTTGGACGTGCCCGCGCAGGTCGTGCCGGCGCCGGCCTTGCAGTCGTTCTGTCCGGCCAGCGACACGCCGAAGCATTTTTCCTTGGCTTCCTGCGCGGCGGCAGGGGCGGCGAAATGCGCGGTGAGTGCAGCGGCCAGCGAGCCTGCAACGGCGAGCGTCTTCATGGAGTTTGACATCATCTGTTCCCTTTTTTTGGTTTCGAGCAGTCGTCGTTTCGACATTCCAGAGACTAGCCGCGTCTTTTGCTCACAAACCACTCACGAAGCCGTGGCCCACGCTGGCGTGATCATTTGTCAGCCGATGGTCAGGATCCGGCGTGTGGCGGCTTGTTCTGATCCGATCTGAAGTTTCGCACGTAAGTGACTGAAAAACAATCATTTCAAGTCAGGGGGGCATGCCTCTGCCACGAAGGACGCGATGGCCGTTTCCAGCGGCGCTGTTTCAGTCCGGGTCTCGCCCAGCCGGCGAATTGAAACAGTTCGTTCGGCCACTTCCTTCATGCCGATGGCAAGGATCGCCGGAACCTTTCCGACCGAGTGCTCGCGCACCTTGTAATTGATCTTCTCGTTGCGGGTGTCCGCCTCGGCGCGGATGCCCGCCGCGCGAAGCTTTGCCACGACCTCGTTCACGTAATCGTCCGCATCCGAGACGATGGAGGCGACCACGACCTGCCGGGGCGCCAGCCAGAAGGGCAGTTTGCCGGCGTAGTTCTCGATCAGGATGCCGAGGAAGCGTTCGAACGATCCGAGGATGGCGCGGTGCAGCATGACCGGGCGGTGCTTGGCCCCGTCCTCGCCGACATATTCGGCGCCAAGCCGGACCGGCATGTTGAAATCGGCCTGGAACGTGCCGCACTGCCATTCGCGCCCGATGGCGTCGGTCAGCTTGAAGTCGAGCTTCGGCCCGTAGAAGGCCCCTTCGCCCGGATCGATCGTATAGGCGCAGTTGATCTTGCGGATCGCCGATTCGAGTGCGTTTTCCGCCATATCCCAGATCTCGTCCGATCCGACGCGGACATCCGGCCGGGTCGAGAGCTTCACTTCCCAGTTCGTGAAGCCCAGATCGTCGTAGATCGCGGAAAGCAGCCGGATGAAGTCCGCCGTTTCGGCCTCGATCTGTTCGGGCGTGCAGAAGATATGGGCATCATCCTGCGTGAAGCCGCGCACCCGCATCAGCCCGTGCATCGAGCCCGAGCTTTCATAGCGGTGGCATGACCCGAACTCGGCCAGCCTGAGCGGCAGGTCGCGATAGGATTTGAGGCCCTGATTGTAGACCTGCACGTGGCAGGGGCAGTTCATCGGTTTCAGCGCGTTGGTGCGCTTGCCCTTGGCGCCTTCCTCGTCCACCTC
>JAGRDO010000033.1:22934-23268 GCA_020447005.1 Paracoccaceae bacterium | reverse complement strand
TGTTCTCGCGGTAGGCCTCCCAGTGACCGGAGCGTTCCCAGAGAACGCGGTCGACCACCTGCGGGGTCTTGATTTCCTTGTAACCGGCCACGCGAAGGCGGCGGCGCATGTAATCTTCCAGCGTGCGGTAGATCGACCAGCCGTTCGGATGCCAGAAGACCATGCCGGGGGCTTCTTCCTGAAGGTGGAAAAGCTCCATCTCGCGCCCGAGCTTGCGGTGATCGCGCTTGGCCGCCTCTTCCAGCATCGTCAGATGCGCCTTCAGATCCTCGCGGTTCTTGAAGGCGACGCCGTAGATGCGCTGAAGCTGCTTGTTGCGGTGATCGCCGCGCCA
>JAGRDO010000033.1:0-22919 GCA_020447005.1 Paracoccaceae bacterium | reverse complement strand
GCGACGCTCATCAGCTTGAAGGCGTCGGCGGGAAGCTGGCCGGTATGCTGAAGGTGAGGACCGCGGCAGAGGTCCTGCCAGTGCCCGTGCCAGTACATGCGCAAGGGTTCATCGCCGGGGATGCCTTCGATCAGCTCGACCTTGAAGGGTTCGTTCTTGGCGACATAGTGCTTGATGGCGCGCGAACGGTCCCAGACCTCGGTCCGGACCGGGTCGCGTTCATTGATGATCGCCCTCATTTCCTTCTCGATCAGCCCGAGATCCTCGGGCGTGAAGGGTTCGTCGCGGTCGAAGTCGTAATACCAGCCGTTTTCGACCACAGGGCCGATGGTGACCTTGACCTCGGGCCAGAGCTTTTGCACGGCGCGGGCCATGACATGGGCGAAGTCGTGGCGGATGAGTTCGAGCGCCTGCGCGTCGTCCTTCATCGTGTGGATGGCGATCTTGGCATCGGCCTCGACCGGCCACTGGAGGTCCCAGTGCCTGCCGTCGACGCTGGCCGAGATCGCGGCCTTGGCGAGCGACGGCGCGATCGACTGCGCCACTTCGGCGGGCGTCACGCCCCTGGCGTAATCGCGGCTGTTGCCATCGGGAAAGGTCAGGGAAATCTGGGTCATGGCCCATGCTCCTCGTCGGTTTGGCGCCCACGGAACGCCCGGTTGCGGGTTATGTCGGGGTTTATTTGGGCGATTGGCGCGGCGAAGTCAACGCCCGGGGGTTTCACCCCCGGACCCCCGAGGATATTTAGGGACAGAAAATCGGGGGAATGCAGCGATGAGCGATCGGTTTCGGACAGATGCGGGGCGCGAGATCGCCTATGACAGGACCCGCGGGCGTGGCCCGGGGATCGTGTTTCTTGGCGGGTTCCGGTCGGACAAGGAGGGGACGAAGGCGCTGGCGCTGGAAGACTGGGCGCGCCGCGAGGGGCGGGCGTTCCTGAGGTTCGACTATTCCGGGCATGGCCAATCGTCGGGCGCCTTTCTGGACGGGTCAATCGGGGACTGGTTTGAGGATGCGCGCGCGGCGGTCCTTGGCCTGAGCGAGGGGCCGCAGGTTCTGGTCGGTTCATCGATGGGCGGGTGGATCGCGCTGCTGCTGGCGCGCGCGCATCCTGAACGGGTTGCGGGGCTGGTCACGATCGCCGCGGCGCCGGATTTTACCGAGGCCATGTGGGCCGGATTTTCCGAGGCGGAGCGACGCGCCGTGATGGAGGAGGGCCGGGTCGCGTTGCCGTCGGAATACTCGGATGAGCCCTATGTCATCACGCGCCGCCTGATCGAGGATGGCCGCAAGCGGCTGGTCTTGCAGGCGCCCTTGCCGCTGCCGATGCCGGTCAGGATGCTGCAGGGAACCGCGGACAGCGATGTGCCGGTTTCAACGGCGGTCCGGCTGATCGAGCATGTCGATGGACCGGATATCAGACTGACGCTGGTCAAGGGCGCGGATCACCGTTTTTCATCGTCTCAATGCCTCAGGCTGATCGAGCTTTCGGTTCAGAAGGTTCTGCAACGTCAGGAGACCCGGAAT
This sequence comes from Paracoccaceae bacterium, assembly GCA_020447005.1. Lineage (GTDB taxonomy): Bacteria > Pseudomonadota > Alphaproteobacteria > Rhodobacterales > Rhodobacteraceae > Albidovulum. The sequence goes on along the minus strand of JAGRDO010000033.1, from coordinate 21,392 downwards.
GCGTAAAGCGTGGAAGCTGGCGGTCATCCTTCTGGTTGCGGTTGCGGCGGCCTTCGTCTTCGGGCCGCGCGAGCCGCTGGATCTTCGGCCGGCCTTCGACGCGGCGCGGTTGCCCGACGATCTTGACGCCTATCTGGCGTCGCGCGAGGCGGTCGTGGGGGGCATCACGCCGGGGGCGGAAAAGCGCATTCTCTGGGCCGGAGCGCGGGGGCAGCAGACCGACTGGGCGGTTGTCTATCTTCATGGGTTTTCGGCGACGTCCGAGGAAATCCGTCCTGTTCCGGATCTGGTCGCGGGGGCGCTTCGGGCAAATCTGTATTTCACCCGGCTGGCCGGGCATGGTGTCGGCGCGTCGCGTTTCGCGGGGCCGACGGTCAATGACTGGATGGTGGATGTGGCCGAGGCGCTGGCGATCGGAAAAAGGATCGGGCGGCGGGTTCTGGTGATTTCGACCTCGACCGGCGGTTCGCTGGCGGCCGAGGCGGCGCTGCAGCCGGATCTTTCGGCGGAAATGGACGGGATTGTCTTCATCTCTCCCAATTTCGGCATCGCATCGGCGGCGGCCACCATCCTGACCTGGCCATGGGTCCGGGACTGGGGGCCGGTCGTGGCCGGGGCCGAGCGCTGCTTTGACGTGCAAAGCGACCTGCATGCGCGGTATTGGACGACCTGCTATCCGACCGTGGCCCTGATGCCGATGGCCGCCCTGGCCAAACATGCCGCTGCCGGGGACTATTCCGCGGTGACGCTGCCCGCGCTTTTTCTGCTGTCGCCCGGCGACAAGGTGGTTTCGCCCGCGGCCACGCGGCGTGTGGCGGCCGGGTGGGGCGGAGCCGTGACGATCGAGGAGGTGACCGTGGGCAAGGGGGACGACCCCTATTCCCATGTCATTGCCGGCGATATCCTCAGCCCGTCCATGACGGCCCCGGTCGCCACGGCGATAAGCGACTGGGCCGGCGGATTGTAACGCCGGGCGCGCGGTCAGACGGCGCGGATCCGCGTCTTGGCGCCTGACCGTCCGGCGCGTTCGCCGCCGCCGTTCTGGTCGATGAAATCGAGCACCAGCGGCCGGATGTTCTTGCGCCAGCTCTTGCCGGCGAAAATGCCATAATGCCCGGCACCGGGTTCCAGATGGCTGGCCTTCATCGCGTCCGGCAGCCCGGTGAGAAGATCAAGGGCGGCAAGGCACTGGCCGGGGGCCGAGATATCATCGTCGGTGCCCTCGACCACTTTCACCGCCACTTGCGTGATCTTTCCGATATCGACGGTCTTGCCGGCAACGGTGAACACGTTGCGCGCGATCTCACGGTTCTTGAAAATCCGCTCGACCGTCGAAAGGTAGAACTCTGCCGTCATGTCCATGACCGAAAGATATTCGTCATAAAAGCGGTTATGCGCGTCGCGTTCGCCGTCTTCGCCCTTGGCCGCAGAGACGATCTTTTCGGAAAATGCCTTGGTGTGACGGTCCATGTTCATCGAGATGAAGGACGCCAATTGCAAAAGACCGGGATAGACCAGACGCCCGGCGCCGGCATATTTGAAGCCGACGCGCTGGATCGCCATATGTTCGAGCTGGCCCATGGTCAGGCGGCGGCCGAAATCGGTAACCTCGGTCGGGGCCGCGTCAGGGTCGACCGGGCCGCCGATCAGGGTCAGGGTGCGCGGTTGCGCGGCGGGGTCTTCGCCGGCCAGATAGGCGGTGGCGGCAAGGGTGAGCGGAACGGGCTGGCAGACCGCGACAACGTTGATGTCGGGCCCGAGATGCCGCATGAAATCGACGAGGTAGAGCGTATAGTCCTCGATGTCGAAACTGCCGGAGCTGACGGGAATGTCGCGCGCGTTGATCCAGTCGGTCACATAGACTTCGCAATCGGGCAACAGGCTTTGCACGGTCGAACGCAGCAGGGTCGCGTAATGCCCCGACATCGGCGCCACCAGAAGGACGCGCCGGGGCATCGGATCGCGGCCCGACACCTTGAAATGGATCAGGTCGCCGAAAGGCCGGCTGACGAGGGTTTCGATTTCCACCAGATGGTCGCGGTCATCGTTGCCGACCACGGTCCGGATGCCCCAGTCGGGCTTGATGACCATCCGCGCAAAGCTGCGTTCGGTGACACGGCCCCATGCGGACATGACCTTGAAGACAGGATGTGGTACCAAGCCCCATGCCGGATAGGATGACATGGCGCGGGCAGAGGCGCCCAACCACTCATTCGTGTTTCGAACGCTTTCCATAAGGTCGTATGACATCATGCTTTTCATCGCGTCTCCAGTCCTGCTTTCGCGCCGCGAATCACAGCTTTTCATGCGGCTGCGGCACAGCTATGCTGCAGTGCAGTAGACTAAGGAGGAATTTATTGGATGACAACTGAAGTTAAGACTTCCTCTGAAAATCTTGAAAAGCTGAACGATAATCTTGCGAAACTGGAAGTATTGACGCAGCGCCTTGTTCAGGCGCTGGCGAGAAAACGGTCTCCGAACCCTGCGGTGGAAGCCCCGGGCGGCAACCTTTTTGCCCATGCGATCAGGGCTTACTGGACCGAGGCCATGGAAAATCCCGGCAAGCTGATCGAACAGCAGGCCGAGCTTTGGGGCCAGACGGTCAAGCATTATATCGATGCGCAGCAGGCGATCGCGTCCGGCAAGTTCGCTGCACCGCAGGATGACACCCCCGACGACAGGCGCTTTTCCAACCCGTTGTGGAAGACCCACCCCTATTTCAACTTCGTCAAGCAGCAGTATTTCCGCAATGTAAAGGCGATGGAGCAGGCGTTGGCGAATGTCGAAGGACTGGAGCCGTATGAGCGCAAGCGCGTCGAGCATTTCGCGCATCAATTGATGGACATGCTGGCGCCGACGAATTTTCTGGGTACGAACCCGGACGCCTTGGAGCGCGCGGTCCAGACCGAAGGCGAAAGCCTGGTCAGGGGGCTGGAAAACCTTGTGCGGGATATCGAGGAAAACCATGGCGATCTGATGGTCCGCCTTGCCGATCCCGATGCCTTCACCCCGGGCGACAACATCGCCGCGACCGAAGGCGCGGTGGTTTATCGCAACCGGATGATCGAACTTATCCAGTATCGGCCACGCACCGAAAAGGTTCATGCGACGCCGATCGTGATCTTTCCGCCCTGGATCAACAAATTCTACATTCTCGACCTCAAGCCGTCCAATTCGCTGATCCGGTGGATCGTGGATCAGGGCTACACGCTTTTCATCGTTTCCTGGAAAAACCCCGACCGCAGCTATGCCGATGTCGGCCTTGATACCTATGTCGAGGAAGGATTCATCGCCGCGATAGAAGAGGCAAAGAAGCGGACCGGCGAGAAAAAGGTGAATGCCGTCGGGTATTGCATTGCCGGGACGACACTGACGATGGCGTTGGCCGTGATGGCCAAGCGCGGCGACAAATCCGTGAAATCGGCGACGTTTTTCACCACGCTGACCGATTTTTCGGATCCGGGCGAGGTTTCGGTGTTTCTGGACGACGATTTCATCGACGGGATCGAGGATCAGGTCAAACGCGACGGCTATCTCGACAAGTATTTCATGTCGCGGACCTTTTCCTTCCTGCGGTCGAACGATCTTGTCTATGCGCCGGCGATCCGCAATTACATGATGGGCGAAGCGCCGCCGGCGTTCGATCTGCTTTTCTGGAACGGCGACGGAACGAACCTGCCGGCCCGGATGGCTGTCGAGTATCTTCGCTGGATTTGTCAGGACAACAAGCTTGCCGACGGAAAGATCACGATCTGCGGGGAACAGATCGGTCTGAGTGACGTCACGGTGCCGCTTTTCGCCGTGGCCTGCGAGACCGATCACATCGCGCCGTGGAAGGGGTCCTTCAACGGAATCCGGCTTTACGGATCGAAGGACAAGACGTTTGTCGTTTCGCAGTCCGGCCATATCGCCGGGATCGTCAACCCGCCGACAAGGGAAAAATACGGCCATTACACCAATGACGGCGAAATGACGGTTGCGGATGACTGGATGGCCGCGGCGGATTTTCACAAGGGAAGCTGGTGGCCGCGCTGGGAAGCCTGGCTGCGCCCGCGTTCGGGCAAGCTGATTCCCGCCCGTGAGTCTTTGGGCAAGGAGCTGGCCCCGGCGCCGGGAACCTATGTGACGGAAATCCCGAGCTTTTGACGGCGCATAAATTTTTTTCTGCACTGCAGCAAATTAAACTTGAAATGCTGCGGTGCAGAATGTATGTAGGTCTCCAGATGCAGAACGGGCCGCCGCCCTTCAGGAGACAGACAGATGCAAAAGACCCAAGACTATACCAAAGCCTTCCAGGAAATGGCCGCCGCGTTCCCGTTTGACGCGAAATCCTTCCAGGACAGCTTCAAGAACTCGGCCCTTCTCGGCGAGAAAGTTGCCAAGGTTGCGCTCGAAGCCGCTGACAAGTCGAACGAGATTTCGTCCAAATGGGCGAAGGACGCGATCGCGAAGGTTTCCGGCCTGACCAAAGCGCAGAACGAACCGAGCGACTACACCAAAGCCGTTTCGGATTTTGCTTCGGCCGCTGCTGAAATCGCTTCCGAAAACCTCGCCGCTTTCGCTGAAGTTGCCAAGAAAGCGCAGATGGAAACGGTCGAGCTGATGCTGGCCGCTGGCAAGAACTTCTCTGAAGACACGGCCGCTGCCGTCAAGAAAGCTCAGGCTGACGTGACCGCCGCCGCGAAAAAAGCGACCGCTTCGGTCAAGTGATCTAACGGTCTCGATACCTCCCTGTCGACAAGACCGAACTCGGGCGGGCACAATGTGCCCGCCATTTTCTTTTTGGGGATGGCAGTGCTCCGCGCCGGAATTCTGTCCGGCACCGCGATTGCTCGCGAAAATAAATTGCGCGCACGCGAAATATTATTGCGCAAAACCTCGGCGGAAGGTAGTTTCCAGGAAATCAACTTCGGAAATCAGTGATGGCCGCCAACAAACTCGATGATATTGACCGCAGGATTCTGGCGGAATTGCAGGCTGACGGGCGCATGACCAATGTCGAACTTGCGCGACGGGTCGGTATTTCGGCGCCGCCCTGTCTGCGCCGCGTCAGGACCCTTGAAGAAACCGGATATATTCGCGGCTACCATGCCGATGTGAACCCGCGCGAGCTGGGGTTTGAGGTTCAGGTTTTCGCGATGGTCGGATTGCATTCGCAGGCCGAGGCAGACCTGTCGGCCTTTGAGGCGCGCTGCCGGGCATGGGCCTTCGTTCGCGAATGCCACATGCTGAACGGCGAGATCGACTTTATCCTGAAATGCGTGGCGCCGGATCTTTCGTCCTTTCAGCGCTTCCTGACCGAGGAACTGACCTCGGCCCCGAATGTGGCAAGCGTGAAGACCAGCCTTGTGATCCGCTGTGCCAAGGACGAACCGGGCGTTCCGTTCGAAGTGCTTGAAGAACGCATTGCGCGCGGGGCCTGAAAGGGCGCCGCGCGCAATTCTGTTCGGTCCGGGCAAAGCCCGCCCGGCGTGACCTAACGGTCGAGCGCCGCCTCGACGTCCAGCGCCGACATCCGCGGATGGGCGATCTGGCCGAACTCGGACAGCGACCGCATATGCGGGAACAGCCCCAGAAGTTGCTCGGCAAGAAGCGGGTCCATCCGGTCCCGGACCGCCATTCCCGGATGATAGCTTTCAACCTCCATGCCCGCGGCCCGGACCGAGCCCTGCCGTTCCAGCACGAGGTGATGCACGGTTACGGGGGCGACCGGGCGAACCTCGACAATCGATATCCCGTCGATGAATTTCCGGGCCGGCGCATAGGCGGTCGCACTGCCAACGATCGCGCGGCAGCGCGGATCGCGCAGCAATATGCGCGCGTGCGGACCCAGCAGAAGGTCGGGCATCGGGCGGCCCATTCCGAAGGCATCGGCGGTAATGCGGGTCATGTTCGTGGTTTCGGTCTGCCGGGCCGCGCGCGACGGGAACAGCGTCATCGCGCCAAGCCACGTCACCGTTTCGGTGCGCCCCTCGGCGGTAATGACCTGCATCCCCGGCACAAGATCCTCGATGGCGACCGGGCCCTCGGTGGTCGCGATGACCGTGCCGCGAGAGAAGGCGGAAAACGCCTCTTCGAACTCGGCGATTGCCGGAGCGGTCCTGCTGGCCATCTCGATATTGCCGCTTTGGTCGAGCCACGCGATCTCATAGCGCCGGGTCAGCGTTGTCGTGACAACGGCGCGTGGTGCAGCAGGAGCAAAAGGACGCGACGTTAACCGATTGTCTTTAGAAGGAACTGGACTTGAAAAAACATCTGTCGCCACCCCGGCGACGGACCGATGAGGAAAAACCACACTACCACCTCTGTTTTCACCAACTACGTCGGCAGAGCCCCCACCCCGCGAAACAACTCAATACGCAATCAATGTGCGGAAAACCGGGGTATTTGTCAAAAATCAGAGGAGACTGCTTGCCCGCATCCTGCCAATCCGAATATTGGCGCGCCTTTGTTGAAGCCAGAGGGACAGAACCGCGAATTCGCCATACTGTGTCGATTCGTGGCCATCTTTATTACTTGGTAAACCAAGGCGCCCGGCTCCGATCCGGGTCGGGATGCCGGGCAGACGGTCGTTTTGTGCGGGCTGAGGAAATCGGCCTGAAAGAACGCCTGCGCTTCAGGCGCGTACCGATACGGCGGTAACCTGCGTTGCGACCTTGCCCGCGGTTTCGCGACGGCGAACCCGGTGCCAGGGCATGAGAATGCCGGGTTTGGTGCTTTCGTTGATTGCGGCAATCATCCAGCGGCGGGGCGTTTTCATCTGCGTTCTCCTGACCTCAACCCCGGTCTGCGCCGGGTAAATTCGTTGTCGGCTCTCACGGCCGTCAGGAGAGATTTGCCGCCTATTGCGGCGCAGATGCGGCTGGATTGAAGGCATTTTTGGGGCAGTGGGCCGGAAATGCGATTATTGAAGCGTAACGGGAAACAAAATCCGGACGGCCAATCAGTCTACGGCAACGCTGGCTGAGACGTGTCAACGCCCCGGAGGGGCCGGATCAGAGCCGGATCGCAGAGATCAGCCGGCCGTAATCGGCCTCGTGGCTGTGGACAGAGCGCCGATAGGAGAAAAAGCGCCCGGCGTCGTCATAGGTGCAACGGCGCAGCCATTCGGCCCTTCCGATGCCCGCTTCCCGCAGGCGATGCAGACCGAATCCGGGCAGATCGAAATGCATGCGATCACCGCTTCCGCCGGAAAAGAACCGCGACAGGCGCCGGTCGGTGGTCAGGAACTCGTCAAGAAACTCGGGGCCGACCTCATAGGCGCGTTGCGATATGGCCGGGCCGATCACGGCAACGGTTTCCGACCGGTCCGCGCCGAGATCCTCCATCGCGTCGAGCGTTGCCTCAAGCACGCCAGACAAGGCCCCGCGCCATCCGGCATGTGCCGCGCCGATCACGCCGGCCTTGTGATCGGCGAAGAGAACCGGTTGGCAATCCGCGGTCAGGACGGTCAAGGCAATGCCGGGCGTGGCGGTGACGACAGCATCGGCCCGCCGCGTAGAGGGCAGGGGGCCGTCCACGGTCACGACATCTGCCGAATGCACCTGATGCACGCCGACAAGGTCGCCCGGAAGCAACCCCAGATGCGCCGCGACGCGCCCGCGATTGATCGCGACCGCCTCGGTCTGATCAGAGGAGCCATAGCCGCAGTTCAGCCCCTGAAATATCCCGGACGACGCGCCGCCCTTGCGCGTGAAGAACCCGTGACGAAGCGGCTCCAGCAGTTCGTGTTCAAGAACTTCGAGCGTCATGGCAAAGGATCAAATCCCGGCGGGCAGGGTGAGTCTTTTCTGTAACCCGCGATAACCTTGAACAACTGTCCCATTTCTTCGGGATGGGTCAAGCGCCGATGGGCGGCGACATGACTTTCCAGGGGCTGGCCTGTCAGGTGCCTGGCAAGCTGGCGGGCGCGTCCGGTTATTCCCAGCCGTTCGAGAAACACACCCTGAGGCACCAAGGGTGTGACGCATACCCCTTGCGTCATGCCAAGACTGTGGGCCAGCGCCTCGAAATCGACATGGGCGGTCAGATCGGCCTCGCCCGGCGCGTCGAAGGGGCTGACGGGGCGGTGTCCGGCCAGTGCCTGCAGCGTATCGCCCAGTGAATGCCAGCCGCCATAGTCGACGACGATCGCCAGCCCGCCGTGGCGGGCAATGCGATTGCCGATTTCCGCCGCGATGGCGGGCAGGGCAGGGCAGACCTCCACGATATCGCCGTCCCGGGTGTCCGCGATCCGGCTGTCGAGCGCGCCATAGGCGGCAACCGGCCCGATGCCGATGGTCAGCGAACCTTTCGCAAGGCCGACATGGCGTTCCGCCCAGCCCTGTCCCCTGCGTTCGAACTGCCGGATCGGAAGCGCGTCGAAAAACTCGTTGGCGACAAGGAAATGCGGCATCTCGGGCAGGGTCGCGACGGAATCGTGCCAGGTCGGCCGATGGCCCTGAAGGGCACGCGCCTGATGTGCCCGCAAGGTCCGAGAGGTCTCGACAAGGTGGATTTGCGCCGCATCCGCCATGCCGGGTACCGTGCGGATCGCGCGCAGGATGTCGGCCATCAACGTGCCGCGGCCGGGGCCAAGCTCGGTCAGGGCGAAGGGCGCGGGGCTACCCTGATCCAGCCAGCCTTGCGCCAGCGCAAGGCCCAGCATCTCACCATACATCTGGCTGATTTCCGGCGCGGTCGTGAAATCGCCCGATGCACCGAAAGGATCGCGTGTGGCGTAATAGCCGTGTTCGGGATGCATCAGGCATTCGGCCATGTAATCGGCAAGGCTCATCGGACCTTCGGCAGCGATGCGTCGGCTGAGGATCTTGCCAAGCGGGGTCATGACCCGGCACGCCGCCAGAACCAGATGCCGGCCGCGATCATCGGCAGGGACAGAAGCTGACCCATCGACAGGCCGATGGCGCCGCTGCCGATGACATGGCCCATCGGGTTGTCGGGCGAAATGAACTGTGCGTCGGCCTGCCGGACGAATTCGACGGCAAAGCGCGAAAGGCCGTATCCGGCAAGAAACACGCCGGTGATCAGGCCGGGCCGTTTCAACGCGCCGCGCTTCACCAGAAGAAAGAGCGCAAGGCCAAGCAGCACCCCTTCAAGCCCGGCCTCGTAAAGCTGGCTGGGGTGCCGGGCGCAGGTGCCAAAGGCGATGCCGGGGCAGTCCTGCGCGGCCTCTCCGGGAAAGACCACCGCCCAGGGCAGATCGGTCGGGCGGCCCCAAAGCTCGGCATTCACGAAATTCGCAATCCGGCCGAAGAACAGCCCTATCGGCGCGACAAGGGCCATCGCGTCGGAAAGTTGCAAGGACGGAATACCATTGCGGCGGCAGAACCACAGCCCGGCGACCACGACACCCAGAAAACCGCCATGAAAGGACATGCCCCCCTGCCAGACTTTCACGATCGCGCCCGGATTTTCGAGGAAGTATCCCGGCTGATAGAAAAGCACATAGCCAAGCCGGCCACCGACGATCACACCGATTATGATCGCCGTCAGCAGATCTTCGACCTTTTGCGGCGCCATCGGCGACGTGTCGGCCGGCCAGAGTGCCGGGCGGCGCATGAGGGCGCGGATCACGCCATATCCCGCGAGAAGCCCGGCCAGATAGGCCAGCGCGTACCAGCGTATCGCGAAATGAACACTGCCGATGTCGATCGAGAACAGCTCATTCGAAATGTCGGGAAAGGGTAGTGCGGCCTGCATCCGGTCCTCCTGTTTCTCCTCAGACCCCGCGGCGCTGGCGAAGTCAACCTTGAGCTTTGCGATCCCATCCCACATATAGGGCCAAGCAGATACGAGCCGAAACGGAGACGCCCGATGAACGGACCGAACAAGCTTTTCGACGACATGTCCAAGCTGATGACGAACGCGATGGGCGTGGCACAGGGCGCACGGACCGAGGCCGAAAACGCCATGAAGTCATGGATGGACCGCTGGCTGGCGGATCGCGATTTCGTCACGCGGGAAGAGTTCGATGCGGTGCGGGCCATGGCCCAGAAGGCGCGCGAGGAGAATGAGGCGTTGAAAGCGCGGCTCGATGCGATCGAAAAGCCGGCCAAAGCCGCCACGACCCGCAAGGCGACGACCCCGAAGGCCTGACCCCGGACTTCCCCCCTTGGTTCTGCGACCGGCCTCTTGCGCCGGTCCCTTGACTATCCACAAGATTTTGTGGGGGTTTCGAAATTTTGCCTTTACAGCGCAGGGCAACCCATACACCATATCTGGTAAGTGCTTCGGCGTTCGCCGCTGCACGTTGAGCAGGCACCTAGGTCCTGTGGGCTGCCACCTGACGGGGCCAAAAAAGAACGAGGCCGGGCATGTCATTCTCTGAAACCTATCTCGATTCCGACGATCTGCATCCGATCGACATCGTCGAAACGCTGGCGACCCATCATGAATGGGATTTCGACCGCGTGACCGACGATCAGATCGCCATGGCCGTCGAAGGCCAGTGGAGGACCTATTCGATCACACTCGCATGGTCGGGCTATGACGAGACGCTGCGCCTGATCTGCACTTTCGAGATGGACCCGCCGTCCGACAAGCTTCCCGCACTTTACGATTGCCTGAACCGTGCCAATGATCAGGTCTGGTCGGGGGCGTTCACCTATTGGGGCGAACAGAAGCTGATGGTCTGGCGCTATGGGCTTTGCCTTGCGGGCGGACAGATGGCCGGGCCCGAGCAGATCGACCGGCTGATCACCGAGGCCGTAACCTCGGCCGAACGGTTCTACCCTGCCTTCCAGCTTGCGTGCTGGGGCGATGCCGATCCCGCGGCCGCGATGGATATGGCGCTGGCCAAAGCCTATGGGCGCGCCTGACCGGGCAGACCCCACTCATTGACGAAATTCGCGCCCCGGGGGCTTTCCACCGGGGCGTTTGCCGTTAGATTGCCCGCATGACAGCGGAGGCATGAATGAAGCTGGCGGACATACGCGACAAGGGGCTGGTCCTGCTGGGCTGCGGCAAGATGGGGTCGGCCATGCTTGCGGGCTGGCTGGCAGAGGGGTTGCCCCCGTCATCGGTCTGGGTGCTGGAGCCTTTCCCGTCGGAGTGGCTGAAGGCGCGCGGGGTGAACCTCAACACCGCTTTGCCGGAGGCGCCGGCCATCGTGCTGATCGCGGTCAAGCCGCAGATGATGGGGGAAGCGCTGCCGCAGCTTGCCGCGATGGGGGGCGGGCGCACGCTTTTTGTCACTGTTGCCGCGGGCACGACGATTGCCACCTATGAAAAGGTTCTGGGGGCGGGCACCCCGATCGTGCGGGCCATGCCGAACACGCCCGCCGCGATCGGACGCGGGATCACCGCGATCGCCGGCAACGCCCACGCGACGGATGCACATCTGACGCAGGCCGAATCGCTGCTTGCAGCCGTCGGGCAAGTGGTGCGGCTTGCGGGCGAAGGGCAGATGGACGCGGTCACGGCCGTTTCGGGATCCGGCCCGGCCTATGTCTTTCATCTGATCGAGACGCTGGCCGCCGCCGGAGAGGCCGAGGGTCTGCCCGCGCCTCTGGCGTTGCAGCTGGCCCGCGCCACAGTGGCCGGCGCCGGGGCGCTGGCCGAGGCCGCCGACGAGACGCCCGCCCAGCTTCGGGTGAACGTCACGTCGCCCGGCGGAACGACGGCGGCCGCGCTTGCGGTCCTCATGGATGCCGAAGCCGGCTTTCCGGCCTTGCTGCGAAGGGCCGTCCATGCGGCGGCTGAACGCGGAAGAGAGCTGGGCAAATGACCATCGGCTTTGACGACTTCATGAAGGTTGATATCCGCGTCGGCCGCATAACGCGGGCCGAGCCCTTTCCCGAGGCGCGCAAGCCGGCGATCAAGCTCTGGGTCGATTTCGGCGCTGCGATTGGCGAAAGGAAATCCTCGGCCCAGCTGACACGGCATTACACCCCCGAAACCCTTGTCGGCCGTCAGGTTCTGGCGGTGGTCAACTTTCCGCCGCGCCAGATCGGCCCCGTGATGTCCGAGGTGCTGGTGCTGGGTGTGCCGGATGCAGACGGCGAGGTCGTGCTGATCGGCCCCGGTCACGAGGTTCCCGAAGGCGGGCGCCTCTACTAGACCCGCGACATCGCGGCGCAGCCCATTGGCGCGAACCGAAAGGCGCAGTATGGTCACGCCATGATTGTTGAACTCGGCCATTTTGCCCTTATCCTCGCCCTGATGACCGCGGTCGTTCAGGCGGTGGTCCCGCTTTGGGGGGCGCAAACGGACAGGCGGCACTGGATGGCCGTCGCCGGGCCCGCGGCGACCGGGCAATTCCTGTGCATAGCGATCGCCTTCGCGGCCCTGACCCATGCCTTCGTCGTGTCGGACTTTTCGCTGAAACTCGTGGTCGAGAATTCGCACACGCTGAAACCGATGCTTTACAAAGTGTCGGGTGTCTGGGGCAACCATGAAGGATCGATGCTGCTCTGGGTGATGATCCTGTCGCTTTTCGGGGCTTCGGCCCACTGGTTCGGAAAAGGTCTGCCGGAGAAACTGAAAGCCAGGGTGCTGTCTGTTCAGGCGATGATCGGCGTCGCCTTTCTCGCCTTCATCCTTTTCACCTCGAACCCGTTTCTGCGTCTGGCCGAACCGCCCTTTGACGGTCAGGACCTCAACCCCCTGTTACAGGACCCGGGCCTCGCCTTTCATCCGCCGTTTCTCTATCTCGGCTATGTCGGGCTTTCGATGTCGTTTTCCTTTGCCGTGGCCGCGTTGATCGAGGGCAGGGTGGATGCGGCATGGGCGCGCTGGGTCCGGCCGTGGACGCTCGCGGCGTGGGTCTTTCTGACCGTCGGGATCGCGCTTGGCTCATGGTGGGCCTATTACGAGCTTGGCTGGGGCGGATTCTGGTTCTGGGACCCCGTTGAAAACGCCAGCTTCATGCCGTGGCTGATCGCGGCCGCCCTTCTGCATTCCGCGATCGTGGTTGAAAAACGCGAAACACTCAAAAGCTGGACGATCCTTCTGGCGATCCTTGCCTTCGGTTTTTCGCTGATCGGTACATTCATCGTGCGGTCGGGGATCATCACCAGTGTTCACGCCTTCGCCAACGACCCCGAGCGGGGCATCTTCATCCTTGCCATTCTGGGCGTCTTCATCGGCGGCGCGCTGACGCTTTATGCGGCCCGCGCCGGATCGATGGAGGCGAAGGGCGTCTTCGGGATAGTCAGCCGCGAATCCGCGCTGGTTCTGAACAACGTTCTGCTTGCCGTGGCAGCTTTCGTGGTCTTTGTCGGCACGCTCTGGCCCTTGATCGCCGAACTGGCCTTCGGGCGAAAACTGTCCGTTGGCGCGCCGTTCTTCGAACAGGCCTTCACCCCGTTCATGGTCATTCTGGCCGCGATATTGCCGCTGGGGGCGATATTGCCGTGGAAGCGCGCGCGGTTCGGGCGCGCGGCGCGCGTCCTTGCCCCGGCGCTGGTCTTGGCGCTGGCGCTGGGCGCGCTGGCCTATGCTTTCGGAACGGGCCGGTCGGCACTGGCGCCGGTGGGTGTCGCGCTCGGCTCATGGCTGATCCTCGGCGCTCTGGCCGAACTCTGGCAGCGCGCCGGGCGGCAGCCGTCCCGGCTTGGCCGGTTGCCGCGCGCGGACTGGGGAAAGGCCGCGGCACATTCGGGCCTTGGCATCACCTTCATCGGCATCGCCTGCCTGATGGCATGGGATGTCGAGGATATCCGTGTGGCGCAGATCGGCGAAAGTTTTGATGTCGGCGGATATACGATCACCCTTGACGCGGTCGACCGGGTGGAGGGGCCGAACTACATCTCGACAATGGCGACGCTGAGCGCCGCGAAGGGCGGGCAGGTCGTGGCCGTCCTGCATCCGGAAAAACGGATCTATCCGGTGGCGGGAATGCCAACGACGGAAGCTGCGATCAAGAACGGGTTCTGGCGCGACATCTATCTGGTCATCGGCGATCCGCAGGACGATGGCGGGTGGGCGGTCAGGACCTACATCAAGCCCTTCGCGAACTGGATCTGGGCTGGCGCGATCATCATGGCGCTTGGCGGGTGCCTCAGTCTGACCGACAGGCGCTATCGTGTCGCGGCGGGTGCGCGCAGGCAGCGGAACCTCGCCCAGCCTGCGGAATAGCCAGATGCGGTGGTTGATCCTTGTCCTTTGTCTGATCGCCGGTCCGGTTGCGGCCGTCCAGCCCGATGAAATCCTCGCCGACCCGGTGCTCGAGGCTCGGGCGCGGGACCTGTCGAAGGGCCTGAGGTGCCTTGTCTGCCGCAACGAGAATATCGATGAATCGAATGCCGACCTTGCGCGGGACCTGCGTCTGCTGGTGCGCGAAAGGCTGGTGGCGGGCGACAGCGACGATCAGGTCATCGCCTATCTGGTCGATCGCTACGGCGAATACGTCCTTTTGCAGCCGACGGCGCGCGGTGAAAACCTCATCCTCTGGGTCGCCGGTCCGGCCATGCTGATCGCGGCACTCTCGGGTGCAGCGCTTTTTCTTCGCCGTCGCCGGAGAGCACCCGATGCCGCGCCGGAACCGCTGAGTGATGACGAACGCGCCCGGCTGAAAGATATTCTCGACAACTGACCCGGACGGCTTTGCGATTTCTTAAGACCGGGCCCCTAACCTTTTACGGATTAGGTGCAGGTGCAGGATGCATGGTCTCGTAAACCGGTCGCTACAGTGTTTCTTGCGGGACACATATGGTTCCGATCTCTGGTGCAGGATCGCCGAGGAGGCCGGCATTGACTCCGTCGGTTTCGAAGCCCTGCTCATGTATGACGATGCGATCACCGATCACCTGATCGACGCCTCCATAAAATGGCTTGGAAAACCGCGTGACGCATTGCTTGAGGACCTCGGCATCTATCTTGCCCGGCTTGAGGCGCCGCGCAGGTTGCTTCGGTTCGGCGGGGTCGACTTTGTCGATTTTCTTCAATCGCTTGACGAGTTGCCTGAACGCGTGCACCTGGCGGTTCCCGATCTTGAGATACCCGAACTGCGCCTGTCTTCGATCGGCGGCGGTCGTTTCACGCTTGAATGCAAGGGCCGCATGCCGGGGTTCGGTTCGGTCTTTGCAGGTGTGCTGCGTGCGATGGCGGATGATTACGGCGCGCTCGCCCTGATCGATCTGGCGCAGACCGCATCGGCGAGCGAGCTGATCCAGATCGAATTGCTGGAAATGGAATTTGCCTCGGGTCGACATTTTGAACTTGCATTGCCGGAACGCGGGGCATGATGGACGGAAACCTGCACGACGATCCGTTACTTGTGGGCGAAGGCGCGCTTGGCCAAATGATGCCGATGTATCTGCGCGTGTCGCCGTCGGGCCATATCCGCTCGGTCGGGCCGACGCTTGCCAAGCTTTGCCGTGGCAACGATCTGCGGGGCGCAAGGCTGCTGGAGGTCTTCGAGCTGCGAAAGCCGCATCCGGTTCAGACGATGGAAGCCTTTGGCAAGCTCGCCGGGCAACGGCTGCATCTGGCGCTTCGCGACGGATCCAAGACCGCGCTTCGGGGAATGGCCCTGCGCCTGCCCGAAGGGCAGGGCTATGTGATCAACCTGTCCTTCGGCATCGCCGCGGCCGAAGCCGTGCGCGAGCACAACCTAACCAATGCCGATTTCGCGCCAACCGATCTGACGGTGGAACTGCTCTACCTGACCGAGGTCAAGGCGGCCGTGATGGAGGAACTGGCCGCGCTCAACCTGCGCCTGCAATGCGCGCAACGCGCGGCGGAAGAGCAGGCGCTGACGGATGCGCTGACGGGGCTGGCCAATCGCCGGGCGCTTGACCAGACACTCGACCGGACGGTCGAGGCGATCCGGAGGGGGGGGCGTGCCTTCACCTTCATGCATATCGACCTCGATTTCTTCAAGGCGGTCAACGATACGCTGGGACATGCGGCCGGCGATCTGGTCCTGACCCATGTCAGCAAGGTTCTGCGCGAAGCCGCCCGCAAGGGCGATACCGTGTCGCGTGTCGGCGGCGACGAATTCGCCATGATCCTGCCGGGTATGGTCGATGAAGCCGATATTCTCAGGATGGCGCGGCGCATCATCACGGAACTTGAGATGCCGATCGAATTCGAAGGACAACCCTGCCACATCTCGGCCAGTGTGGGCGCCACGATTTCCAGAATTTACGAGACGCCGGATCCCGACCGCATTCTCAGCGATGCCGACACCGCGCTTTATGCCTCCAAACGCGCGGGCCGGGGGCGCTGCACCGTCTACCAGCCCGGCATGACGCTGCCCGACGTGGAGGATGAGGCGCGGTCGACCCGGCGAACGTGATCCTGAACCGTCCGGGCGATCCACGCCCCCGCCCGGGCGACGCGCCGTTTCACCCCCCCTGGCCGGCCGGCGTCGTGGACGGCGCTCCGCCCTCGAACCAGTTGGGCCGCGCATAGTCGCAAGGGGCTTCCTGCATCTGCAGATGCAGTCCCGTTCCGGTGAACGGATGGGTGCGGGCAAGATCCTCGTCGAATTCGATCCCAAGGCCCGGGGTGTCCGGCACAATGACATAGCCGTCTTCCCACCGGATCGAATTCCTGATGAGCGCGAGGTGAAACGCCCCTCCGGTTTCGATCGTCTCCACCATGAGAAGGTTCGGGATCGACGCGCCAAGCTGGATATTCGCGGCCCATTCGACCGGGCCCGCATAGAGGTGCGGCGCCATCTGCGCGGTGAAAACCTCGGCGAGGGCGGCGATCTTCTTGCATTCCCATATGCCGCCCGCGCGGCCAAGCGCCGGCTGCAGGATGCGCGCGCCGCCCGTGCGCAGGACGGTGGCAAATTCCGACTTTGTGGTGAACCGTTCCCCGGTCGCAACCGGAATGCGCACGGCTTTCTGCACCTCGGCGAAGTCGAGAAGGTTATCGGGTGGGATCGGTTCCTCGTACCAGAGCGGCCCGTAAGGCTCGATCGCCTGGGCCAGCCGGACCGCGCCCGCGACGTTGAACTGACCATGTGTGCCAAAGAGCAGATCGGCCCGATCGCCGACCGCCGCGCGGATAGCCTTGCAGAACGCCGCCGATCTGGCGATGTCGGATTGGCTCGGGTCATGGCCGCCGCGGATCGTATAGGGACCGGCGGGATCGAATTTTACGGCCGTGAAGCCCATATCGACGAAGCGCGCCGCGGCTTCGGCGGCCATGTCCGGGTTCACCCAGAACTCGGCCGTTTCCTTGCCCGCCTCGGGATAAAGATAGGTATAGGTGCGCAGACGCTCGTTCATCCTGCCGCCGAGAAGGGCGTGGACCGGTCGGTTCCGCGCCTTGCCAAGAATGTCCCAGCAGGCGATCTCCAGTCCGGACCATGCCCCCATCACGGTCAGGTCCGGGCGCTGGGTAAAGCCGGAAGAATAGGCGCGACGGAACATCAGCTCGATGTTTTCGGGGTTTTCGCCAGCCATGTGGCGATTGAAGACATCTTCGATCACCGCTTGCATGGCCTTCGGTCCGACCGAGGAGGCATAGCATTCCCCATAGCCAACGATGCCGTCATCCGTGGTCAGCTTGGTGAATATCCAGTAGCGCCCGCCCCAGCCGGGAGCCGGGGGGGCGACCACGAATATTTCAAGATCCTTGAGACGCATTCCCTGTCTTGCTCCCGTTGATTGAGTGTTCCGGTGCCTTTGAACGATGGATCAGAAAACGATGACGTTTCGGCGGGCGGCACCTGACCGCGTGTTGGCGATGGCTTCGTTGATCTGGTCCAGTGTCCAGCGACCCGAGATCAGCTCATCGAGTTTCAGGCGGCCTTGAAGGTAGAGATCGGTGATCCAGGGGATATCCCGTGCGAGCACCGTGTCCCCCATGTTTGAGCCGATCATCGCGTTTCCGGTATAGGTGAAGATCACCGGTTCCCATTGCGACCGTGCCCCGGAATGCGGCATTCCGACCGCCACCATGCGGCCGCCATTGGCCAGATAGCGCGTCGCCGTGTCATAGGCCTGAATCGCGCCGACGGTCACAAGCACCGCATCCGCGCCGCGCCCTGCAACTCGCTTGACTTCGGCCCATGGCTTTTCCGATGTCGCAAGGATGCCATCGGTCGCACCGAATTCGCGGGCGATGTCAAGCTTGGCGGGGTTGGTATCGACCGCGAAGATGCGGGCGGCCCCGGCCAGGCGCGCACCCTGTATGGCATTAAGCCCGACACCGCCCGCGCCGATCACGACGACAATCTCTCCGGGCCGGATACGGGCGGTGTTGATCGCCGCCCCCATCCCGGTGATCACGCCGCAGGAAATCAGCGCGGCAGAGTCCATCGGAATGCCGTCGGGCAGGGGGGCGATCTGGCTTTCATGGACGACGACCCGTTCGGCGAAGGCGCCGGTATCAAGCCCGTGGGCGACCGGATTTTCGTTCAGGGTGATCGGGCTTTGGTTCGCGGGTTGCGTCGGGCAAAGGGCCGGGCGGCCCGATGCACAGGTCGCGCAGGTTCCGCAGGACCGGATCAGCGTGATCAGAACCCGGTCGCCGGTCCGGTAGCGGCTGCCCGCCCCGACGGCGCTGACAACCCCCGAGGCCTCATGGCCATAGACTGCCGGCAGATCGCCACCCCAGCCGCCATCCATGAAGGAGATGTCGGAAAAACACACCGCGCAGGCCGCCACCGTCACCTCGACCTCGCCCGGTCCGGGGGCGCGCAGATCGACCGTTTCGATGGTCAAGGGCGTGCCAAATTCATGGCAGACGGCGGCGCGGACAGTCGTCAAGGATGTTCCCCCAGATTGTGCGGCCCTTCATGGGTGTCCGAAGATCGGCTGCGTGAGACGAGTATCGCGACGCAGGTGATCATCAGAACCGATGAAAGCAGGAATGGTGCGCCGGGAAGGTGTATCGCGGCCCCGTCATGGGTGAAGGCCCAGAAGACCGTCGTCATGATCATCGGCGCCAGTCCCATGGCAATGGCATTGACCGACGCGATCACACCCTGCAATTCGCCCTGCTGATCGTCGGGCGTTGCATTGGCCATCATTCCCGACAGGGCAGGCCCGGCAATCCCCGCCGCCGCCGCGACGGGGGTGAAGACCAATGCCATCGGGCCCGAGCGGACAAAGCCGTAAAATCCGAATACGAACACATCGAGTGACATGCCATAGGCGGCGGTCCGCATCTCACCCCAGCGCCGGATGGCCGGAGATACCAGAAAGGCCTGCACGATCACCATGGCCACACCGAACAGGGCAAGCGAAAGACCGTTCCACCAGGCATCCCAGCCAAACCGCGCCGTCCCGAAGAAGGCCCAGATCGACGGGTAGGACTGAAAGGCAACCGTGTAAAAGAACATCACGAAAAGAAAGCGTTTCAGTCCCGGAAGCGCGCCAATGGCGCTGAACGACGCAAACGGGTTGGCGCGGCGCCAGTGAAAGCTGCGGCGCTTTTCGGGGGCAAGGCTTTCGGGCAGGGCGACAAGGCCAAACAGGAAATTGGCGGCGGCAAAGGCCGCGGCCAGCCAGAATGGCGCCCGGGTGCCCCAGTCGGCGGCAAACCCGCCCAGAAGGGGGCCCGCGATGAAGCCAAGGCCAAAGGCCGCGCCGATAAGGCCGAAATTCCTGGCACGTTGCGCTTTGGACGAGATGTCGGCGACATAGGCATTGGCCACCGAAAAGGTCGCAGCCGATGCCCCCGCCACGATCCGGCCGGCCAGCAAAAGCCAGACAGACTGCGCCGCGGCCATGATCAGATAGTCGAGCGCCATGACCGCGAGTGCGACCAGCATGACCATCCTGCGTCCGTATCGGTCAGAGAGGTTGCCAACGACCGGACCGCACAGAAACTGCATGACAGCGAAAGACGTGGCCAGAACGCCGCCCCATAGCGAGGCGGTCGCCAGATCGGCGCCGGTCACCTCGCGCATGAGGTCCGGCATGACCGGAAAGATGATGCCGATCCCGACGGAATCCAGCGCCACAGTCGACAAAATGAAGGTCAGGGCAAGGCGGTTCGGCATGTCGGACGTTTCTGAGCGCCGGACAATCGTGCCGGTCACGCGAAGGCTAGCGCGCCTGTTCGCCGGGGGGAAGACCCGGAATGGCGGGACCGGCGGCTCAGATCGCGATCGGCTGCAACACCTCGGGCTCGATGACGGTCACGCCCGGCAAACCGGCTGCCAGTTCGTTGGCGTTCTGCGCCAAGAGCGGAAAGGTCCGGTAGTGGCAGGGGATCACTGTCTGAAAATTGAAATATCTGCGCGCGGCCCAGGCCGCACGTTTCATGTCCATCGTGAAATGACCGCCGGCACTAAGTATGCCGATATCGGGTTTGTGATATTCGCCCATCCACCCCATGTCGGCCATGATGTCGGTATCGCCCGAAAGGTAGATGACATGACCATCGCCCGCGATCATGTACCCTGCCTCATGCCCGGCATAAACCGGCCCCTGATCGCCTGAAAAGGACGAGGAGTGGCTTGCCGCCACCATTGTCACCCTCGCTCCGGCAAGATCGACCGTGCCGCCCTTGTTGAACCCGATCCCCTTGATGCCCCGGGACGCTTCCCAATGCGATACCAGATCGTAGATGCCCACGATCGGGACATCGGCCTCTTTGGCGATGCTGACGGCGTCGCCCGTGTGATCGCCATGACCATGCGTGATCAGCACGTGGGTGACACCCGCGACGGCCTCGGCCCGGCGCGCGGCGGGAAACATCGGATTGCCGGTCAGCCATGGATCGATCAGCAGGACTGCCTTTTCAAGTTCGATGCGAAAGCCGGAATGGCCAAGCCAGACTATATTCATGCCGTCCTCCTGTTGTCGCCGGTCTTGCGGGCGGGGCGTGGCGCGGTTAAACCCGGCTCCGATCCAAGGACGGAGTGAAGCCGATGTCCATCGACATTACAACAGCGCGAAAGGTCGCGCATCTGGCGCGCATTGCGGTGAAGGAAGAAGATCTGCCCGCGCTTGCGGGCGAGCTTTCTGCCGTTCTGGCCTTCATGGAGCAACTGAACGAGGTCGATGTCGAGGGCGTGGAACCGATGACGTCGGTCACACCGATGCGGCTGAAGCGGCGCGAGGATGTCGTGACCGATGGAAACATGGCGGGCAAGGTCCTGTCGAATGCGCCGGATGCGCGCGAAGGCTTCTTTGCTGTGCCGAAGGTGGTGGAATGAGCGCCCTGAACCAATTGAAGATCGCCGAGGCGCGCGACCTTCTGCGCAAGGGCGAGGTGACAAGCCTTGAACTGACCGAGGCCTGCCTTTCGGCCATCGAGGCGGCCGGGGCGCTGAATGCCTTTGTCCACAAGACGCCCGAGATCGCGCGGGACCGCGCGGCGGCGGCGGATCAGCGGATCAAGGCGGGCGATGCGCCCGCGATGTGCGGCATCCCGGTGGGGATCAAGGATCTTTTTTGCACCAGGGGCGTGCCGAGCCAGGCGGCGTCGAACATCCTCAAGGGCTTCAGGCCGGAATACGAATCCACCGTCAGCCAGCA
>JAGRDO010000151.1 GCA_020447005.1 Paracoccaceae bacterium | reverse complement strand
TGAACTTGACGTCCTTAGCAGCCATTTTTGCTTGCTCCTGGTTGTCTTGATTTCAGGTTTGAAAAACGGTTCTCAGGCGATGATGCCGAGAATGTCGCTTTCTTTCATGATCAGCATTTCGGTGCCATCGACGGTCACCTCGGTGCCAGACCATTTGCCGAAGAGAATCCGGTCGCCTTGCTTAACGGACGGAGCGATCAATTCGCCCGAATCCTTGCGCGCGCCTTCGCCAACCGCGACGACTTCGCCTTCGGCCGGCTTTTCCTTTGCGCTGTCAGGAATGATCAGACCACCCTTGGTCTTCTCGTCGCTTTCCACACGCTTGACCAATACGCGGTCGTGCAGCGGTTTGAATGCCATCTGGTACTCTCCCTCATGGGTTCCAGGTTGTGATGTGATTAGCACTCACATGAGATGAGTGCTAACAGGCTGTAGGTAGGCGCCGAAATTCGTGATGTCAACATCGCAAATCTGGAATTTTCGGCCGATATTGAGGCCCACTGACGATTGCGCAAAAGACCGGTCAGACTGGTGACAAGGCCACGCGCTGCGCCTATAAGGCCAGCGATTTCCATCTCAGACGGATAAACAAATGATCAAGGTTTTCGGCCACAAATCCCCAGATACCGATTCCACCGGATCGCCCATCATTTGGGCCTGGTATCTTTCCGAGGTTAAAGGAACCCCGGCCAAACCCGCCCTTCTTGGCGAGCCCAATACCGAGGCCGCGTTTGTATTGAAGCGCTGGGACCTTCCGAAACCCGAAATCATCACGGATGTCGCCGCCGGCGACACCTGCGTGATCGTCGATACCAACAACCCTGCCGAACTTCCGGCCTCGATCAACGACGCGAATGTCATCCAGATCATCGACCATCACCTTCTGGCCGGCGGCCTGAAAACCAAGGGGCCGATCGACATTACGGTGCGGCCGCTCGCCTGTACGGCGACGATCATGCATGACTTGATGGGTGCTGACGCGTCACGGATGCCGGAAAAGATCAAGGCAGCGATGTTGTCGTGCATTCTTTCAGACACGCTGGAATTCCGGTCGCCGACGACAACGGCACATGACCGTGCAGTCGCCGAGAAACTTGCCGGCGAACTCGGGATTTCGATCCCGGCCTATGCGGAAGAGCTTTTTGCCGCCAAATCCGATGTTTCCGCCTTTTCGGACGCCGAGTTGCTGCGCATGGATTCCAAGGAATACAGCGTCGCCGGCAAGGAGCTTCGGGTTTCGGTTCTGGAGACGACCGCGCCGAAGGTGGTACTTGATCGCAAAGACAGCCTGATGAAGTCGATGGAGGCCGTCGCCAAAGAAGACGGTGCCGATCAGGTTCTGCTTTTCGTCGTCGATATCATCAGGGAAGAGGCAACGCTGCTTGTGCCCAATGATCTTGTAAAACAGTTCGCCGAGGCCTCTTTCGGTGCAAAGGTCACTGCCGATACCGTCGTCCTGCCAGGCATAATGAGCCGCAAGAAGCAGATCATCCCGGCACTCAAGCTTTGAAACTTGCCGGTACTGGGCCGTATCGGGCGCCCGATATCGGGCGCCTTGACCGCCCCCCAATGCCACTTGGCGCCCTGAACAGAAGATGAGGATAAGCGCATGACACGGATCGTGCAGTCCCTTGCCGAGGTTTCTTCGGACTACGATGCCCTGTTCTGCGATCTTTGGGGCTGTGTCCATGACGGGATACGCCCCTTCCCCGCCGCGGTTGCAGCGCTTCAGACCTACCGCAAGCAAGGCGGCAAAGTCGTTCTTGTCACAAACTCTCCCCGCCCTCGCACCAGTGTCAAACAACAATTGGCGCAGATCGGCGTTCCCGATGACTGCTGGGACACGATCGCGACCTCCGGAGATTCTGCACGGTCGGCACTGTTTCAGGGGGCTGTCGGCCGGAAGGTCTGGTTCATTGGCGACGGAGATACCGACAAGGGGTTTTTCACCCCCCCGAACATCCTCGACAGTCCCCTCATGATCGAACGCGTCCCGCTGGAAGAGGCAGAGGGCATTGTCTGTACGGGCCCTGAAGACACTCTGGCAGATCCAGCCGTGTACAGGCCGCAATTCCTTTACGCCAAGACCAAAGGTCTAAAACTGCTCTGCGCCAATCCCGACATCGTTGTGGATCGCGGGGATACGCGGGAATGGTGTGCGGGGGCGCTCGCCCGGCTTTACACCGAAATGGGCGGGGAGAGCCTTTATTTCGGCAAACCGCATCCGCCGATCTACGATCTGGCACGGCGTCGGTTGGCGGCCGAGACGAACGGCGCAACTGACGACATGCGAATTCTGGCTGTCGGGGATGGATTTGGCACGGACGTAGAAGGGGCAACGGGGGAAGGAATTGACACGTTGTTCATTACCGGTGGCCTGGAAGCCGCCAATTTCGGCCAAGACGTGGATAACCCTGCCCCGGACCTGCTGGACCAGTGGTTGGCCCGGCGGCAGATAGACCCGACCTATAGCATAGGCCGCCTTCGTTAAGCCGCGCCCTGCTTAACCGATATCCCAGTCATCTTCGTGGCCGATCGCCCCTATGGCCAACCAGTCGGCGCGAATTCGGGCAACCCGCGTATCGCCCCAGGTGCGAAATACGATCACGAACCCCTCCGGATTGACCATTTCCGCGCTGATATCGGCACGCTGGTTGGACTTCTGGTCCATGTCCCACATCGAGATCGAGACCTGCACGACAGGAATATCCCGAAACGGTTCGGAAAAATCGACAACCCGGCGCAGTTCGCGCGCGCCGTGACCCGTCCACATGGCGCCACCGTCCTGATAGTCGGAGAAAAGCACTATCGAGCCGTCTTCGATCCCGACCATATGGCTGCTTATCCGACGCATTCCGGTTCCTCGCGGTGGCAGGACGACTGTAACGGCTTGGTCAGACAGAAAAAAGCCCCGGCAGTGCCGGGGCTGTCCTGTTTTCGATCTTACCGCGGTCTGCGCTGGATCAAAGCCCGAGGGCTACCTTCAGCGCCTGCAGGTCGGCAACCGTCTTGTTGGCAGCGTCTTTACCCTCTGCCGCGGCTTCCGCCGCTTCGGCGGTGGCGTCGGCAATCAGCGCATCCATTTCCGCGACAGTCACATCAGCCTTCGCCATGGCGCGTTCAGCCAGAACCGAAGCACCGGACGCCGAAATTTCCGCAAAACCACCCGTTACGGCGTAATCAGACGTCCCTTCGGCCGAGATGACCGTCAAAATCCCCGGCCGCAACGTGGTGATCAGCGGTGAATGATCCGGCATCGCCGTCAGGTCGCCGTCGGCGCCCGGAATGCGCACCTCGCGCGCCTGAACAGAGGCAAGCCTCCGTTCAGGGCTGACGAGGTCGAACTGCATCGTATCGGCCATGGTGCCCCCTTACGCCGCTTCGGCGGCCAGACGCTGCGCCTTGGCTTTCACTTCCTCGATGTCGCCAACCATGTAGAAGGCGCCTTCCGGAAGGTGATCGTATTCACCTGCGACCACGGCCTTGAAGGACGCGATGGTCTTGTCCAGCGGCACCTGAACGCCGTCCGAACCGGTGAATACCTTGGCGACGTCGAAGGGCTGCGAAAGGAAGCGCTGGATCTTCCGGGCGC
>JAGRDO010000150.1:7524-8990 GCA_020447005.1 Paracoccaceae bacterium | reverse complement strand
TTACGGGAGATCATCTATCCTCCAAATTCGTGTGGACACCCCTGCGTCTGGTGCGATCGTCGCCGGGGTCTAACGCATGTGGCAAGCGACCCGCTCCTGCGCGCTGCCCTTGAGTTCCGGCCGCTCGGCCGAGCAGATCGGTCCGGCGATCGCGCACCGTGGGTGGAATGCGCAGCCACTGGGTGGAGAAATCGGGTTCGGGAAACTGCCCTCGATCTGAACATCCGGCACACCGAGCGACGGTTCTGGCGACAGAACGGATTCCATCAGCGCGCGGGTATAGGGGTGGCGCTGTTTGTCAAAGAGTTTTTCAACCGGCGTCTCCTCGACAATCCGGCCAAGATACATAACCGCGACGCGGGTTGCGATATGTTCCACCACGGCCAGGTTGTGGCTGATGAACAGATAGGTCAGCCCCAGCGTTTCACGCAATTCCATCAACAGATTCAGGATCTGCGACTGGACCGAAACATCCAGCGCCGATGTCGGTTCATCGCAGATCACGATTTCCGGCTTCATGATCAATGCGCGCGCGATGGCAACCCGTTGCCGCTGCCCACCCGACATTTGCGCCGGGTTGGCATCGATCAATCTCTGCGGCAACCCGACAAGATCCAGCATCTCCTTTATCCGGCCGTCCCACTCACTCCTGTCAGCGATCCGATGGATATTGAGCGGCAGTCCGACAATCTCGCGCACGGTCTTTCTGGGGTTCAGGGAGGAGTAAGGGTCCTGAAAAATTGGCTGGATACGCCTCGCAATCCATCTGCGGTCGTAGCTCTCATGGGATTGGCCGAATATCTCGACCTTGCCGCTTGTCGGCTGCAACAGGCCGAGCAGGATCTTCGCAAGTGTGCTTTTGCCCGAGCCGGATTCACCGACCAGGCCCAGTATCTCGCCCTTCTGGATGCGAAGGCTGACATCCTGCAACGCACCGAGCGTCTTCGGCGCTGCAAGCAGCCCCTGGCGGACGTCGTAGATCTTGGAGACGTTCTTGAGCTCCAGCACGGTTTCTCCCGGCGCCGCGTCCTTCATCGCACAGCCTCCCATTCGAAATTGCCGAGGAATGCCCGGTCATGAACGCAGCGCAGTTCATGGGTGTCCGAAATCGGCCTGAGGTCAGGCTCGACGGCACAGGGCGGGATCGCAACCGGGCAGCGAGAACGGAACCCGCACCCCTGCACGCCGCCGATCAACGACGGAACGACACCCGGTATCGCCCCAAGCCTTGAACCGCGCTCGGTCTTGCCCGGAACGGGGATGCAGGAAATCAGCCCTTTTGTATAGGGGTGTGCCGGCGCACGGAAAATCTGCTCGACGGTACCGGATTCGACGAATGTCCCGGCGTACATGACCGCGACCTTGTCGGCGATACGCGCGACAACGCCCAGATCGTGGGTAATAAAGATCAGGCCCATCCCCATTTCTTTTTGCAGGTCTTTCAAGAGCCCGAGGATCTTGGCCTG
>JAGRDO010000150.1:6812-7439 GCA_020447005.1 Paracoccaceae bacterium | reverse complement strand
TTGCCGCAACCCGCCGGACAGCTGATGGGGGTACTGGCCGAGCCGGCTTGCGGCAGCCGAAATACCGGCCCTGTCCAGAAGGTATACGGCACGTTCTTTTGCCTCGGCCCGGGTGACCCGCTGATGACGAAGCATGACTTCTGTCAACTGATCGCCGATCGTGTAGGACGGATTGAGCGAGGTCATCGGCTCCTGAAAGATCATCGACATGCGGTTACCCCGCAGGTCGGCCATCTGGCGCTCTTTCAGCGCTGTAAGATCCGTCCCCGCAAACGTCATCTGCTGGGCTGTCAGCCTGGCTGACTTCGGCAAAAGCCCCATGATCGCAAGCGAGGTCAGAGACTTGCCAGATCCGGATTCCCCGACGATACAAAGAGTTTCCCCCTTTTTCAGATCGAATGAGATCCCCCGGACGGGTTTCAGGATCCCGGAAGCCACGGGTATGTCGACGCTCAGGTCCCTTACTTTCATCAAGGCGTTCATGTCGCGATCCTAATTCCGGCTCTCTGGGGTGGTGACATCGCGGATGCCATCCCCGACCATGTTGATCGCGAAGACAAGCGTGAACAGGGCGATGCCGGGAAGTGTGATGACCCATGGCATGAACAGAAGCATATTCTTGCCCTC
>JAGRDO010000150.1:0-6734 GCA_020447005.1 Paracoccaceae bacterium | reverse complement strand
GCCATTTCGAGCGTTGCGATGACGATGAGGTTATTCATCAGGTTGGGCAGGACTTCCTGGATCATGATCCGCAGCGGAGAGCAGCCCATCGCTTCGGCGGAGGTGATGTAGTCCTGGCTGCGGATCTGTTGCGTCGTGGTCCTGATCACCACTGCGAACCTGTCCCAGAGCAGCAACCCCAGCACGCCGATCACAACCTTGAGCGTGCCGCCGTAAAGCGACACCACAGCCAGGGCGACCAACAAGACCGGCATGGACAGGCGGACGGTGATCAGGAACATGACCAGCGCATCGACACGCCCGCCGAAATACCCGGCCGACAAGCCAAGCGCGGTACCGATCGTGCCGGATACCAGCACGGTAAAGAGCCCGATCATCAGTGAAATCCGCGCGCCGTAGATCAGACGGGAGAAGTAGTCCCTGCCCAGATGGTCGGTGCCCAGAATGTGATCCCATGAGCCGCCCTTCATCCAGAACGGCACAACGAAACGGTTGGCCAGGTCCTGAAGATACGGGTCATGCGTGGCGATCTGCGGGGCAAAAATCGCGCAAATGACAATCAACGTCAGAATGCTGATGCTCGCCATCAGCGAGACGTTCCGGAGCGCACGTCTGACGAGGATCGTCGCCGGTTTCGGCGCAACAGGTTCGAGCGGCGCGATATTGTCTTGATGTGCCATGTCAGGAGGTCCTCAGTCGCGGGTCGAGCCAGGCGTTCAGAACGTCGGCCATCAGCGTGAGACCAACGTATATAAGCGAAAAGATCAGGATCATGGCCTGCACGACGGGGAAATCGTTGCGGCTGATCGATTCAAACGCAAGCTGCCCGGCACCGTTGAGCGCGAAGACGCTTTCAATGATCACCGACCCGCTCAGCATGAACCCGAGCTGCACCGCCGTTAGTCCGACCACAGGAATGATCGCGTTTCGCAAGGCGTGCTTGAAGATGATCTTGCCGGTGCGCAGCCCCTTGGCGCGTGCGGTGCGGATATAGTCGGCGCGCAGGACCTCGAGCATTCCGGCCCGGGTCAGGCGCATGATCGCCGGTGTCGCGTAGTATCCCAAAGCAATCGTCGGAAGGACGAAATTCAGCCAGGACTTGGCCCCGGAAACCGGCAGCAATCCGAGTTTGACCGAGAACACCACAACCAGGAGCAGTGCGAACCAGAAACTGGGCATGGCCTGACCGATGACCGCAACCAGAAGTGCGATCCGATCGATGATGCTGTTGGGGCGGATCGCCGCGATGGCACCCATGCTGATGCCAACCACAAGAGCGAAGGAAATGGCACAAAGCCCGAGAATGATTGTCACCGGCATGCGCGCCGTGATCAGGTCGATCACCGGAGAATTGAAGTAGAAACTGTTCCCGAAATCCCCCTGCACGGCTTTCGCGAACCACGCCGCATATTGAATGGGGATCGGGCGGTCGAAACCGTAGCGCGCGCGAAGGGCCTCGATATCGGCGGCGGTTGCACCGTCCCCGGCCAGGGCCACGGCGGGATCGCCCGCCAGAAACGTCAGCGAGAAGGCGATTACTGACACCGTGAGAGCAACCAAGATCGCCAAAGACAGTCTTTTGATGATAAAACGGATCATGCTTTTCTCCGGTGACTTGCTGGTGCCAGCGGGTCAATTGAGCCGCTGGCACCGGATCTTCTTCGGACGAACGATCAGTTCCAGCTGGCGTTGAAGAAACGCGGGATTTCGTCCGAGGTCGGCTGGAAGTTCAGGCTCGGATTATACACATAGTTGAGGTTGAACGTGTATGTCGGCAGCCAATAAACTTCCTCGGCGATCTTTTTCAGCGCCTTGGAGTAGTTCGCGCGGCGCTCGTCCGGGTCGTTGACAGTATCGGCAGTTTCGAGCCACGCCATCACTTCCGGATCGCGGGCATAGTCATCGCCACCCCCACGGAAGAACTGGCTGGTGATCGCAGAGACATCGTTGATCGAATACGATCCCCAGTTCATGAGCCGGAAGGGCACTTCGCCGGTCTGAACCCGGTCGTAAAGCGCGCCATATTGTGCGCGGTCAAGAGTGGCCTTGATCCCCACTGCGGCCAGATACTGCTGAATGGCTTCGGGCGGCGCGTCGAAGTGGTTGGTCGACAGTGTGATTTCAAATCCGTCCGGATAGCCGGCCTCCGCAAGAAGCGCCTTGGCTTTTTCAGGATCGTAGTCGTATTTGACCACGTCCTGCTCGCAGCCGAACTGGCTGGGGAAGCAGGCCGAGTTCACCACGACCGACGCGCCCTTGATCAGCGTATCCACCATCCCCTGGCGATCTATCGCATGGGCGATCGCACGGCGTACGCGCACGTCCTTCAGGGGCGTATCGCCGGACCGACCTGCGGCGTCCATCGCCAGATAGCCGATCCGCATGGTGGTTTCGTTCACGACGGTGAACTGACCCATGGCGGCGAAGCGATCCGCCTGATCGGTTTCGACCTTCCATATCCAGTCCAGACCTCCGGACAGAAGCTCGGCAAATTCCGTGTTGTCCTCGGGGATCGTTCGCCAGTCGATGTTCTTGATGGCGGGAATCCCCTTGGGGCTGCCAGCATAGTAGTTGTCATTACGCTCAAGCAGAATTTGCTCGCCCTGCACGTTGCTCAGGACCTTGTAGGGGCCGGTGCCGATCGGATGCGCGGACATGCCCTCGGGGCCAACCTGGCTGTGATACTCGTTGGGGTATATCGGAAGTGCTCCGGCGAAGAATTCGAGCGCCGCGGGAAACGGGTACTTCAGCATCACGCGCGCCGTGGTGTCGTTGACCTTCTCGGCCCCTTTGATCCATTCCACATTTCGCGCCGGACGCACGCCATTCGCGGGATCGGCGACAAAATTCATCGTATAAACGACGTCATCCGCGTTGAAGACTTCGCCGTTATGGAAGGTTACGCCCTCGCGAAGCGTGAACTCGATGGTCGTGTCATCAATCCATTTCCACGCGGTGGCCAGATTTCCCAGATACTCGCTGGTGATGGGGTCGCGATAGATCAGCCCGTCCCAGACATGACGCGCAAGAATGATCCCGGTTCGCGCCGAGTTCTGATAAGCGTCGAGATTTTCCAGCTCATCCTTGAATGCGATTCTGAGCGTATCGTCGGCCTTGCCAGCCCAGGCCGTGGACCCCGCGAATGTCGCGGCCACCAGTGCCACCGAAAGTACAGTCTTCATCTTGTTCCTCCTTTTGGATTCGATTCCGCTTCACACTTCGTAAATTCGTTCCGATTCAGTGGCGCAGCACCTCCAAACCGCCTGCCATGTGCTCCGTATCCAGTTGAAAACAAAAGGGATACGCCTTGTCTCTCTCGCCCGCCCCATCCGACGCGCAGCCTTGCGGCCACCCTGCCGAAATATCGCGACCGAAGCGCTGACGGCCCAGCACGAGTGGTCTTGTCACGCGTGACAGATGAAGTCGCGGACGAAGAGTTGGCGGCCGGATCATCCCGCCGCACGTCGCCACCCCGGCTGCGTCCGTCTGTGTGGCCGGCAACGACGACAATCCCTCCCAAGCGCCCCGCGTGCTTTACCCTCACGTCATGTAGACTCCGCCGGTCACATTGATCCCCTGCCCGGTCATGAACCGGGCAGCGTCGGTCGTGAGGAAGACGACGACATCGGCGACGTCTTCCGGTGTCTCCAGCCGCCCAAGGGGCGTCTGGTCGATGTAGTCCTGGATGACCTTTTCCGGCGTGATGCCGCGCAGCTCGGCCTCCCACAGAACCTCGCGGTCCTGCATCGGGGTCTTCACGAAGCCGGGGCAGACGGCATTCACGCGGATGCCGTCCTTCGCATGCTCGCGGGCGAGCGCCTGGGTCCAGCCGATGACGGCGAATTTGGAGGCCGAGTAATGCGCCAGCAGCGGCGCGCCGACCTTCGCGGCGAGAGACGCGGTGTTGACGATCACACCGCCCTGCCCGCGCGCAAGGAAGTGTTTCACCACCTCGCGGTTGGTCAGAAAGACGCCCTTGGCGTTCACGTTAAAATTGAAGTCCCAGTCGGCGACAGTCAGGTCCACCGCGCGCTTCATGTTCGAAACACCGGCATTGGCGTGAAGCACGTCGATGCGGCCCATCCGCGCGACGACATCGGCCACGCCGGCGACGACCTGCGCTTCGTCAGTGACGTCCATGGCCACGGCGGCAGCGGCGCCGATCTTCGCGACAGCCGCCTCGGCGGCCGCGAGCGTAAGGTCGCCACAAACCACCGTATCGCCGTTCGCCACAAACGCACGCGCCGACGCCAGCCCGATACCGCTTCCCGCGCCAGTTACCAACACGATTCTGCTCATGCCGCTCCACCCTCCATACCGTGAAATATATAACAACGTAAATCGTAGTACGCAACATTTAATGTTAGTGTTTGTTGTTTTGTGTGTTTTATTGTTGCTTAATGTACGCTGCACATTCTACGGGGATTGCAAAGTGACGGTGAGCACGGCAGAGCGGCAAGTGGTGATCCTCAAGAAGCTCAAGTATGAGGGTTATGTATCGATCACCCCGTTCTCGGATCGCCTCGACGTGTCAGAGATGACCGGTCGGCGATGACTGTTCGGCGCGACGTCGACTGTCTCGCGAACTACTCAACCAGCAGGGCTGTGTTGCAAGAATCGGGACGGGATTCATCTTCTGAATCCAGCGTGGTAGCTGGGTGGCATGAGCAGATGGACACCCGCGATCTACAAAGCCACGAACTGGCCGGCCTATAACGCACCCTCATGCCCCGTGGGTCGCTGACGATCGCGTTCGACCCCGCGATAAACCGGGATGCAGTGCCGTGAGGCAGGCGCTCCCAACAAGGCCGGTACCGGTGCAGCTTCTGAAAGAACACCCCGGGTCCAGCCTCGGGGCGGCATGAGTTGGCGCGGTTTCCGCCGGGTTGCCCAACGACTGGGGCGGCGTTTCGAACTATGTCACCTGTGGCGAAAGGATCGAACCAGACCCAGTCGACGCCACCCTCTACGTACAGGTTCGTCGCATGGGACATCGACGAAACGCTTGTGGACAGCAGGCAAGCACTTCAGTCTGGGCCACTCCGGCATCGGGAATGGTCCGCGACGGAACCTATGCGTAGAGCCCGGCGAAGGCTTTGCGGAGTTCGGCTTTCTGGACCTTGCCCATTGCATTGCGGGGCAGTTCGGTAACGAACAAGACCCTTTTGGGCTGCTTGTAGCGGGCCAACCTGTTGCCGATTGCCGCGATGATCCTCGCTTCTTCGAGGTGAATACCGACTTCGGGTACAACGACGGCCGTGACGCCTTCGCCCAAATCGGGATGCGGCAGGCCGATCACCGCGCTTTCGATCACACCGGGGATGTCGTCTATCAGCCCCTCGACCTCCTTCGGATAGACGTTGTAGCCGCCCGAGATGACGAGGTCCTTGTCGCGGCCGACGATCCGAAGATAGCCATCCTCGCCGATCTGGCCCAGATCACCGGTGATGAAGAAACGGTCGGCCCGGAATTCCGCTGCCGTCTTTTCCGGCAACTTCCAGTAGCCGTCGAACACGTTCGGCCCGCGCACCTCGATGGCGCCGATCTCGCCCCGGGGCAGGAGGGCGCCGGTTTCCCGGTCGGTGATGCGGATTTCGATGCCTGGCAGCGGCATTCCGACCGCGCCGGGTTTGCGCGCGCCATCATAGGGGTTGGTGGCAATCATGCATGTCTCGGTCATGCCGTACCGCTCGAGGATCTGATGGGCGGTGCGCGCTTCGAAATTGCGGTGATCCTCGGCCAGCAGCGGGGCTGAGCCGGATACGAAGAGCCGCATGTTGGCGGTGGTCTCGCGGTTCAGGCGGTCGGACTTCAAAAGCCGCGTGTAGAAGGTTGGCACCCCCATCAGGACAGTGGCGTCGGCCATCAGGTCGATCACCGCCTCATCGTCGAACTTCGCAAGCCAGATCATCGTTGCGCCGGCGACGATCGACATGTTCGCCGCAACGAAAAGGCCATGGGTATGGAAGATCGGCAGCGCGTGGATCAGGCGGTCATCGGCGGTGTAGCGCCAGCTTTCCAGAAGAGCCGCGGTGTTGGAGGCGAGGTTGCCATGCGTCAGCACAGCGCCCTTCGATCGTCCGGTTGTCCCCGACGTATAAAGGATGGCGGCGGCATCGTTCATCTGTCTTTCGACCCGGTCTTGTCGCGGCTTTGCCACCCGCACCAGGTCTGCCAATGTGCCGTCGCCCTCGTCGCCAAGGCTTTCGACCCGCAGGCCGTCGTTTTGGCGCGCCTTATGGCCGGCCAGAGTGCCGGGCCGGCAGACGAACAGGCGCGGCGCTGCATCGCCGATGAAATAGTCGATCTCGGAGCCTGTATAGGCCGTGTTCAGCGGCAGATAGACCGCACCGATCTGGAGCGTCGCGAGGTAGAGGAAGATCGCCTCGGGGCTCTTGTCGGTCTGCGCCGCGACGCGGTCGCCCGGCTTCACACCGATATCGGTTAATACGGTCGCCAGCCTCCAAACTGAATCGCGGGCCTCGGCAAAACTGATGTCGGGCTTGCCGGGGCGATCGAACAGCGCCTTGTCGGGACTGGCTTCGACGGATGCCAGGAAACTGTCGTATATCGTTTGCATGTCCTCTCCTGCTGCCACTCAGCGTTTCAGGATGGCGGCCAGTGGCGCGCCGGTTGCGACGGTTCCGTCGCGGACGAAAGCCTCGTGCTGGGCTTCGATCTCAGCGGGTTCGTAGAGATAATTGATCATCAGGCCGTGCGCCCGGGCGAGCGCA
>JAGRDO010000032.1:60481-61455 GCA_020447005.1 Paracoccaceae bacterium | reverse complement strand
CGGTGTCGATATTGACCAGCGGCATCGGCGCCGCGATTCCGGTCAGTCTGGTGAATTTGTCCATGGTCGGTCCCCTTACACCTGTTCCGTCATCATCTCGCGCACATCGGTCAGATGCCCGGTGATTGCCGCAGCCGCCGCCATCGCCGGGCTCATCAGATGGGTGCGCCCGCCGCGCCCCTGCCGGCCTTCGAAATTGCGGTTCGACGTGGCCGCGCAACGCTCGCCCGGCGCAAGCTGGTCGGGGTTCATCGCCAGACACATCGAACAGCCCGCCAGCCGCCATTCAAAGCCCGCGTCGATGAAGATCTGCGCCAGACCCTCTTCTTCCGCCTGCGCCCGCACAAGGCCCGACCCCGGCACGACCATCGCACGCATGCCCGGCGCCACCTTCCTGCCCTTCAGGATCGCGGCCGCGGCGCGCAGATCCTCGATCCGGCCGTTGGTGCAGGACCCGATGAAGACCGTGTCGATCCTGATATCGGTCAGCTTCTGCCCGGGTTTCAGATCCATATAGTCCAGCGACCGCTGCGCCGCCTCGACCTTGCCGCCCTTGAAATCCGAAGCCGCGGGAACCGCAGCGGTGATCGGCAGCACATCCTCGGGGCTGGTGCCCCATGTCACGACGGGGGCGATATCCTCGCCCTTCAGCGTCACGACCTTGTCGAAATGCGCGCCCTCATCCGTCGTCAGCGTCTTCCACCAGTTCAGGGCCGCCTCCCACTGCGCGCCCTTGGGCGCATGCGGCCGGCCCATGACATAGGCGAAGGTCTTCTCGTCCGGGGCGATCAGACCGGCACGCGCGCCGCCCTCGATCGCCATGTTGCAGACGGTCATCCGCCCTTCCATGGAAAGGTCGCGGATCGCCTCGCCGCAATATTCGATGACATAACCGGTGCCGCCCGCCGTGCCGGTCGCGCCGATGACCGAAAGGGTGATGTCCTTGGCCGTCACACCGGGGCGCAGCTTGCCGG
>JAGRDO010000032.1:46770-60463 GCA_020447005.1 Paracoccaceae bacterium | reverse complement strand
GATTTCTTCTGGATCAGCGTCTGGGTGGCCAGCACATGCTCCACCTCCGACGTGCCGATCCCGTGGGCCAGCGCGCCAAAGGCGCCATGGGTCGCGGTATGGCTGTCGCCGCAAACCACCGTCATCCCCGGCAGGGTCCAGCCCTGTTCCGGCCCGACGATATGGACGATGCCCTGCCGGACATCGCTGACCGGATAGTAATGGATGCCGAAATCCCTGGCGTTCTTGTCAAGCGCGGCCACCTGAATGCGGCTGTCCTCGGTCATCGTCGCGGGATCGGCGCGGTCAAGCGTCGTGGGCACGTTATGGTCGGGCACCGCGATGGTCTTTTCCGGCGCGCGCACCTTTCGGCCCGCCATGCGCAGACCTTCGAAGGCCTGCGGGCTTGTCACCTCATGGACAAGGTGGCGGTCGATATAAAGCAGTGCCGTGCCATCGTCCTGCGTGTCGACGACATGGGCATCCCAGATTTTATCATAAAGGGTCTTGGGGGACATCGGTCCTCTCCGTTCATCATGTATCTGAATTGGGCGACAGGGGTGCGGGGCCCGTCAAAGTCGGGCCAGCACCGTCATCGTCGCGCCAAAGAACCGCCAGGGCAGGCGCGCACGGTCATCCATGTCGAAAATCGGCTTCATGGGCCTGCCAGATACACCTTGCCCCCGGTTCCCGCAAGCGTCGTGGCAACAAGGCCCGGCTTTCCCACTCCCCTTCGCGGATCGCATCGCCTATAGAGTGTGTAAGAAGTTCAAGGGTGGGCCGATGTCCGAACGCACCGAAAGCGAAAGCCGCAAATTGCTGCGGCGCCTGCGTGATACGCTGGCCGAGCCGGGCGCCGGGCAGGAACGGCTTGACCACATCACCCATCTGATCGCCGATTCGATGCAGACCGAGGTCTGCTCGATCTATCTCTTCCGCGATGACGAGACGCTGGAGCTTTGCGCCACCGAGGGTCTCAAGAAGGAATCGGTCCACCAGACGCGCATGCGGCTGGGCGAAGGGCTTGTCGGCCGTGTCGCCAAGACGCTTGCCCCGATCAATACCGCCGACGCCCCCGCCGAAAAGGGTTTCCGCTACATGCCGGAAACCGGGGAAGAGATCTATTCCAGCTTCCTTGGCGTGCCGATCCAGCGGCTGGGCGAAAAGCTTGGTGTCCTTGTCGTCCAGTCCAAAGAGGCCCGCGCCTATTCCGATGATGAGGTCTATGCCATCGAGGTCGTGGCGATGGTCGTGGCCGAGATGACCGAACTTGGCGTCTTCATCGGCGAGGGCGAGGCCCTGTCGGCCCTGCATCAGCAACCGGTGATGTTCCGTGGCGGCACCGGGCAGGAAGGGGCCGCCATCGGCCGGGTCTGGCTGCATGAGCCGCGCGTTGTGATCACAAACCCCGTCGCCGACGACCCCACGCGCGAGATGGAGCGGCTGAACGCGGCCGTGGACAAGCTTCGCCTGTCGGTCGATGCGATGGTGACGATGACCGATATCGGCGACAAGGAACAGAAGCAGGTTCTGGAAGCCTATCGGATGTTCGCCAATTCGCGCGGCTGGATGCGGCGGATGGAAGAGGACATCGCCCGCGGCCTTTCGGCCGAAGCGGCGGTGGAAAAGGAACAGTCCGCCGCCCGGGCGCGGCTGGAAACCGTGCCAGACCCCTATCTGCGCGAACGCCTGCACGATCTCGACGATCTGTCCAACCGGCTTTTGCGCATCCTGACCGGGCAGGGGGTCGATACCGGGGCGGAACTGCCGGAAAACCCGATCCTCGTCGCCCGCAACATCGGCCCGGCCGAACTTCTCGATTACGGCCGCAAGCTCAAGGGCGTGGTGCTGGAAGAAGGCTCGGTCGGCAGCCATGCCGCCATCGTCGCCCGCGCGCTGGCCATTCCCCTTGTGATCCATGCCGAAAAGATCACGACCGAGGCGCTGAACGGCGATGCGATCCTTGTCGACGGCGATCAGGGCATCGTCCATCTGCGCCCCGAAGATACCGTTGCCGCCGCCTTCCGCGACAAGATCGCCATGCAGGCCGCCGCGCAATCGCGCTATGCCTCGCTGCGCGACAAGCCGGCGACGGCGCTTTGCGGCACCACGGTCGCGCTGCACATGAACGCCGGATTGATGGCCGACCTGCCATCGCTCGTCGGCTCGGGCGCCGAAGGCGTCGGCCTTTTCCGGACCGAACTGCAGTTCCTGATCCGCAACCACGTGCCCAAGCGGGCCGAACTGGCCCGGCTCTATTCCGGTGTGCTCGATGCCGCCAAGGGCCGCCGCGTCGCCTTCCGCACGCTCGATATCGGCTCGGACAAGGTCTTGCCCTACATGAAGCGGGTCGAGGAACCGAACCCGGCGATGGGCTGGCGCGCGATCCGCGTCGGGCTGGACAAGCCCGGCGTCATGCGCATGCAGCTTCAGGCGCTTCTGCGCGGCGCGGCCGGCCGGCCCCTGACGCTGATGTTCCCCTTCGTTGCCGAGTTCGACGAATTCCGCGTGGCGCGGCAGATGCTTCTGGACGAGGTCAAGCGTGAACGCCAGCTTGGGCATCTGCTGCCCGGCGCGCTTGAGATTGGCGCGATGCTGGAAACGCCTTCGCTGGCCTATGCGCCCGACGCGTTTTTCGAGATGGCGGATTTCATCTCGATCGGTGGCAATGACCTCAAGCAGTTCTTCTTCGCCGCTGATCGCGAAAACGAACATGTGCGCCGGCGCTATGACATGCTGAACGCCAGTTTCCTCGGTTTCATCCGCAGCATCGTCCGGCGCTGCGAGGCGTCGAAAACCGCGCTTTCCTTCTGTGGCGAAGATGCCGGCCGCCCGATCGAGGCGCTCTGCCTTGCCGCACTCGGCGTCCCGACACTTTCGATGCGCCCCTCCTCGATCGGGCCGGTCAAGCACCTGATCCGGCATGTCAGCCTCACGGAACTGGGCAAACTCATCGAAACCGAGATCGGCGCCGGAACAACCAACCTGCGCGAACCGGTGCTCGACTGGCTGTCCAATCAGGATATCTGACGCCCCCGCGCGCGGTCAGCGCGCGATCAGCCGTGCCACGTCGGCCTCGTATTGCGTGCGGATCGGCTCGATCCCGTGGCGCAGCGCCAGCCTTTGCAGGCCGAACCGGATATGGGCCATGTCCCGGTAATAGGAAAGGTAAGCCAGATTGATGCCGGCGCCCGCCGCGGCGCCGATCACCGGCACCACCTGCCCCGCCAGCTTGCGGCCAAGAACCGCCGCAAAGGCCGGGGCGACCTGCCGCACAAGGGCCTGCACGCCCGACCCGTTCAATGTCAGCCGCGCGCCCAGAAAGGCCGTGTTCACGCCGTCATCGGCCGTGCCCGGCCCGCCCGATCCGAAGATATCCAGACAGGTCAGCCGCACCTCGTCCGCCGCCGGATCGAACCCGTATTCGCCCGCGATCTTCTGCATCGCCCCGAACAGAAGCGCCACCGTCGCCGGCAGCTCGACCAGCGCGGTCCCGATCCCGCCCACGCCGCCCAGCGCGCCCCCGGCGGCCACGGCAACCCCGTGCGCCCAGTTTCCGGTTTCCGGCATTTTCGGATGACGTCCGGCAAAGGCGGCCCCGCGATAGACCTGTTCCAGCATCTCGCCAAGGCCCTGTTCCAGCGCGCGCCGCGCGGCAGGGGGCAGGCCGGCATAGCGCGCCTCGATCCCGCCGCCCACGCGGTTCAACGCCCGAATGACCGGCCCGTCGGCCCGCGCGCGGCGCAAGGCAAATCCGGCAATCTCGACCAGTGCCGCGGGCGGCAGGCCGGGCAGATCGGGCGGAACGGCGCTGGCCGCCGCCTCAAGATCGGTTTGGTGGTCCATATCCGGAAGATATGCATGCACCCGCGCCGCTTCAATTCCCGCCCGGCACGTCCACCTTCGTCACCTGTCCGGCCACGCCATCCCATGCGCCGGGCCGCAGGGCCGCGCCAAGCACGCGGTCGGGGTTCGTCGGCGGCGGCATCTCGACATTGTCGAGCTTGCGAAAGCCAAAGCGCCGGTAATAGGGCTGATCGCCGACCAGCAGCACCCGCTCCCATCCCAGACGCGCCGCCTCGGTCATGCTTTCGCGGATCAAAAGCGCGCCCAGCCCTTCGCCCTGCCGGGTCGGATGCACCGCAACCGGGCCCAGAAGCAGGCTCCGCCGCCCGCCGACATCGACGGGCCAGAACCGGATCACCGCCGCCAGAATGCCGTCGGCGTCGCGCAGGGTATGGCAAAGGCCCCTGACCTGCTCGACCCCGTCGCGCAACCGGTAAGAAGACAGCGCCGTCCGCCCCGGCGCGAAGCAGAGATCATAGAGCGCCTCGACCTCCCACCAGTCGGCCTCGGTTTCCTCTTCCAGCCTGTACACCGGCGCCCGCACTCCTCTATCCTGCTGGAATTCGCCCCTAACATGCGGGCAGGATCGGTTCAAATCGAATAACGAAGGTCTGCCATGTTTTGCCGCCGTTTCAGGGACTTGATGCAATCGCCGTTGCCGGCCCTGGCCGGCCTTCTTCCGGCGCCCGCCACACCCGCCCTGCCGTCCGGTCCCTCGCCCCTGCTGATCCCCTCGCCCGATCTCGCGCCGGGTTTTGCGGCCTTCACCCAACGGGCCGGGGGCATGCGAATCGCCCGCCCTCGCAAAGATCTACCGTGATCGCCTGCCCGACCGGCCCGGCGATCCTTGCGAAGGCTTCGACACCGGCCAATCGCTAAGCTTCGAGTTCTCGCTTTCCGCGCATTCGGTCACGGTTTCGCCCCTTGGCTACAGCCATGCCGAGACGGCTTGCGCCGGCGATATCGAACCCGGAATAGCCGATCTGACCCGGCTCGGGGTCGATCCACGCCTTGCGGCCGCAGTGCAGGCGGGCCACAACTGACCGGTGCCGGGGTCTTCGTTCCGGTGACGGCAGGATCAAACATACGGGGAAGCCCATGTTCTACCGACCCGAAGATGGCCACGGATTGCCGCACAATCCGTTCAACGCCATCATCACGCCCCGCCCCATCGCCTGGGTCTCGACCCGGGGGGCGGCGGGCGACAACCTCGCGCCCTATTCGTTCTTCAACGGCGTGGCCTATACCCCGCCGCAGATCGTCTTCGCCTCGACCGGGCGCAAGGACAGCCTGACCAATATCGAGCAAACCGGGGTCTTCGCCGTGAACATCGTCGAATATGCGCGGCGCGAGGCGATGAACGTGACGTCGGGCAGCTATCCCCCCGGCACGGATGAATTCGCCCTCGCGGGGATCGAACGCGCCGAATGCGAAACCATCCCCTGCCCCCGTGTCGCCGATGCCCCCGCCGTTCTGGAATGCCGCGCAAGCCAGATCGTGCGGCTCAAGGGCAAGGACAATCACCTGATCGTGGGCGAGGTGACAGGCATCCACCTGCGCGACGATTGCCTTGTGGGCGGCCGTTTCGACGTGACCCGCTTTCATCCCCTCGCCCGGGGCGGTTACCGCGATTACTCGGCCGTGACGGAGGTGTTCGAGATGATCCGCCCCGGCGAAGGCTAGGGCGCAAGCGCGGGCCGGCCGATCCACGCGCCCCGCCCCTCACGATCCCGCCCGGCGGACCCGGACCCTTCCGCCAGGACCGACAGCCCCCTTATCCAAGCAACCACGAAAGACCCTGCCCCATGCCCGACCGCAAAAGACTCGTCCTCTCCAGCGACCATGCCGCCATCCCGCTTCGCCAGACCATCGCCGCCCATGCCGCCGCCAAAGGGTGGGAGGTGGTCGACATCGGCCCGACCACGGCTGAAAGCACGCATTATCCCGATCACGGCGCCGCCGCCGCCCGGCGCGTCGCCTCGGGCGATTGCGCGCTTGGCATCATCCTTTGCGGCACCGGGCAGGGCATCATGATGGCCGCGAACAAGGTCAGGGGCATCCGCTGCGGCGTCTGCACCGATACGTTCTCGGCCCGCATGATCCGCCAGCACAACGATGCCAACATGCTTTCGCTCGGCGCGCGCGTCGTGGGCGAGGGGCTGGCGCTCGACATCGTCGATGCCTTCCTCGGCGCCGAATTCGAAGGCGGCCGCCACGCCACCCGCGTCGACATGATCACCGCGCTGGAAGGTTGACCGGCCCGGCATCGGGGCCTTCCCCCAGGGCGTGCAAACCCCTAACCTCATGCCACCCGTGGCAGAGTTGGGAGTTCGGACATTGACAGAGGCGGTCATCGGCATCATCGGCGGATCCGGGGTCTATGACATTGACGGGCTGGAAGATGCCCGCTGGCAATCGGTCAGGACGCCCTGGGGCGCGCCCTCGGACCAGATCCTGACCGGCCGGATCGACGGTATCGCCATGGCCTTCCTGCCCCGCCACGGGCGCGGCCATGTCCATTCGCCCACAACCGTCCCCTACCGCGCCAATATCGACGCGATGAAGCGGCTTGGCGTCACCGATCTTGTCGCCGTCTCGGCCTGCGGTTCCTTCCGCGAGGCGATGGCGCCCGGCGATTTCGTCGTCGTCGATCAGTATATCGACCGCACCTTCGCGCGCGAGAAATCGTTCTTCGGCACCGGCCTTGTCGCCCATGTCAGCCTTGCCCATCCGACCTGCGCGCGGCTTTCCGCCCTTTGCGCCGATGCCGCGGGCGCAAGCGGGGTGACGGTCCACCCCAAGGGCACCTACCTTGCCATGGAAGGCCCGCAGTTCTCCACCCGCGCCGAAAGCCTGATGTACCGCAATGTCTGGGGCGCGGATGTCATCGGCATGACCGGCATGCCCGAGGCCAAGCTCGCCCGCGAGGCCGAGCTTTGCTATGCCTCCCTCGCCATGGTCACCGATTACGACAGCTGGCATCCGGGGCATGAGGCGGTGGATGTCGCCGCCGTCATCGCCACTCTGGGCCGCAATTCCGCCAATGCCCGCGCCACGGTGGCCGGCCTGCCCGGACGCCTCGCCACCCGCCCCGCGCCCTGCCCCTGCGGCTGCGACCGCGCGCTTGACCATGCGATCATGACCGCCCCCGCGAAACGCGACCCCGCCCTGCTGGCGCGGCTCGACGCCGTGGCCGGTCGGGTGCTGACCGCCTAGACCAGCCCCCCGCCCGACAACCCCGCGCAACCCCAGGGCAGCGCCGGCCCGAGGGGTGGCGCAATCGCGCCGCCCCATGGGGGCGGGTCGGCGCGGCCCGGCCGCCAGACGCGACCGGGCGGGTCAGACCAAACCCCTTGCGCAACGCCAGACCAGACCGCAGGATCGGCGGGAACAAAAGGCATTCCATGGCACGCTTTTGCACCCTTAAGGATTTCCAGCCGCTCTCCGCGCCCGAGCAACGGCTGGTCGATAAATGCCGCGATGGCGAGGCATGTGTTCTCGGCGACGGCACAAGGCCGGGAGGTCCCGACACCGCGCGCACCATCCGCGCCGACCTTCTGCGCTATCTGATCCTTGGTGGATGCGACGACTGCCGGGTGGATGAATGGGGCGTCCAGCTCGTGGGCGCCTATGTCACGGGTCAGCTCGACCTCAGCTTCGCGATGGCGAAGGGGGCGACCGCATTAGTCAGATGCCATTTTGAAACACGTATTCAGGCCCTGAATGCGCGGTTCCAAAGCCTCAATTTTGACGGCAGTTTCCTGCCCGGCCTCATGGCTCAGGGTATCGAGGTCACGGGCCACGTCTTCCTTCGCAGCGGATTCACGGCGAAGGGAGAGGTCAGCCTTGCGGGCGCGAGGATCGCCGGGCAGCTTTCCTGCATCGAGGGAAGCTTCGGGAACGAAGGCGGCGATGCGCTCAACGCGGAAACTATCGAGGTCACGGGCGATGTCTTTCTTTGCGACGGGTTCACGGCGAAGGGAAGGGTCAGCCTTGCGGGCGCGAAGATCGGCGGGCAGCTTGCCTGCGATGAGGGCAGGTTCGGGAACGAAGGCGGCCATGCGCTCAACGCGCAAGGTATCGAGGTCACGGGCCACGTCTTACTTCGCGGCGGTTTCACGGCGAAGGGAGGGGTCCGCCTGTCAGGCGCGAAGATCGGCGGGCAGCTTGCCTGCGATGAGGGCAGGTTCGAGAATGAAGGCGGCAATGCGCTCAACGCGCATGGCATCGAGGTCACGGGCGATGTCTTCCTTCGCGACGGCTTCACGGCGAAGGGGAGGGTCAGCCTTTCAGGCGCGAAGATCGGCGGGCAGCTTGCCTGCATCAAGGGAAGCTTCGAGAACGAAGGCGGCGATGCGCTTTATGCTGGCAGGATACGGGTAGGGGCGCAGTTCTTCTGGCGCGGGGTCACGGTTCACGCGGGCGTCATCAACCTTGCCGCCGCGCATGTCGGCGATCTGGTCGATGATGCGGAAAGCTGGCCGGGTTCGGGGCGGCTTGTTCTTGACGGTTTCACCTATGATCGGATTGGTGCCGCCGCGACCGACGCAAACACCCGACTGAAATGGCTCGCCAAGGGTGACCGCTGGAATGGCGAGTTCTTCCCCCAGCCCTATACGCAGCTTGCCAAGGTCCTGCGTGAGATGGGGCATGACCGCGCCGCGCGGGTGGTTCGGATGGCACAGGAACGGCTCGTCCGCCAGCATATCCGCGAAACCGCCCGCATCGTTCCGAATGGCGATGTCGATGTCGCGCTCAAAAGCCTTTGGGCCGATGCCCGCAATCTTGTCCGCCTGCTCGGGGATTGGATCCTCCGCTGGGTGACCGGCTATGGCCACGCGCCGGTGCGAAGTGCCATAGCCTTGGCTGTTCTGTTTCTCATTGCGACATCCCTTGCCAATCGCGCATGGAACGAGGGCAGCTTTGCCCCCAACTCCGGCCCCATCCTTGTCTCAACCGGCTGGACCGATCTGGCGGATGATCCGACCATTCCGAACCCGGCCAAGGCATGGTCTGCCCACGGCGCGGCGGGGCAGGATTGGGAATCGTTCAACCGCTATGCTTACGGCTTCGACGTGGTGGTCCCGATCCTGACGCTGGGCCAGACCGAGGCATGGGCACCCTCGACCACACGAGGGGCATGGGGCTGGCGTCTCTGGTGGGCGCGATGGGTGCTTTCCGCGTTCGGCTGGATCGTCACCGCCCTCGGCGCGGCCGCCATCACCGGCATCATCCGGCGCGAATAGGGTCTTTCCGGCCCCTTAACGGCCCGTGCGCCCTGTAGCTACGCAAATACTACGCGGAACCTACGGGCCTGTTACGCCCTTCATACACATCTTTGCGGGCTGCCCGGCCCGTGTTACCACCATGGCCGATGACCGCCCGGGGGCCCCATGAAGAAGACCGTCAAGGACTATATCCGCACCATCGCCGACTTCCCGCATGAAGGGATTCTCTTTCGCGATGTGACCACGCTTTTCGCCGATCCGCGCGGCTTTCGCATGGCCATCGACCAGTTGCTGCACCCCTATGCGGGCGAGGCGATCGACAAGGTCGTCGGGCTTGAGGCGCGGGGCTTCATCCTTGGCGGGGCCATCGCGCATCAGCTTTCGGTGGGTTTCGTGCCGATCCGCAAGAAGGGCAAGCTGCCCGGCGCCGTGATCAGCCAGGCCTATACGCTGGAATATGGCGAGGCGGTGATGGAGGTGCATGACGATGCCCTTCAGCCCGGCGAAAAAGTGTTGATTGTCGATGACTTGCTGGCCACGGGCGGGACCTGCGAGGCCGGGATCAAGCTGGTCGAACGGCTCGGGGCCGAGGTGATCGGCTGCGCCTTTGTCATCGATCTGCCGGAACTCGGGGGGCGCAAACTCCTCGAAAAGCTCGGCATGAACGTGCATGTGCTGTGCGAATTCGAAGGGGCATGAGGCACCCGCTCGCGTTAACGTTTCGGTAAGCGTGTTTCGTCTAGACTGGCCCTATCGGCAAAGCGCCGACAAACGAACCTCGTATTCCTGTTGATGAACGAAGCGACCCCGCCGGCCTCTCTC
Source organism: Paracoccaceae bacterium (assembly GCA_020447005.1). Taxonomy (GTDB): domain Bacteria; phylum Pseudomonadota; class Alphaproteobacteria; order Rhodobacterales; family Rhodobacteraceae; genus Albidovulum. The sequence continues at coordinate 50,588 of JAGRDO010000032.1, read as the reverse complement.
CCCGGCGGGGTCTTGCGGTTTCGTTTCAGATCACCGCGCCCGGGTTCATGATGCCCAGGGGGTCGAGCGCGGCCTTGATCGCCCGCATCGCCGCCAGTTTCGCCGGGTCGCCATAGCGCACCAGATCCCCCCGCTTCAGCCGCCCGATCCCGTGTTCGGCACTGATCGAACCGCCATGTTCGTGCACCAGATCATGGACGGCGCGCTGAATTTCCTCAGCCTTGTCAGCATGATCGGCCGCACGCCTGCCCTTTGGCGGAAAGACGTTGTAATGCAGGTTGCCATCGCCCAGATGGCCAAAGGAATTCACGCGGAACGGCCCGATCGCGGCAATCGCCGGCCCTGCGCGGTGCAGGAAAACCGCGATTTCGGACAGGGGCAGCGAGATATCGTGCGAGGCGATGGCACCGATCCGGCGGTTGCCTTCGGGCAGCGCCTCGCGCAGCGACCAGAGCGCCCGCCGCTGCCCCTCGCCCGACGCGATGACCCCGTCATTGACCAGCCCGCCCGCCTCGGCCCTGGCGTAGACATCCGCCAGCAGCGCCTGCGGGTCCAGCCCGGGCGGCGCGGCGAATTCAGCCAGAACCGACCATTCCGGCCGCCCGGCAAGGGGCTGGCGCAGATCGGGCAGAACCTCGTCCAGAAAAAGCAATCCCTGCCGGTGGATAAGCTCAAAACTTGTGACGGCGCCCCCGGTCGCCTCCTGCATCAGCGACAAAAGCGTCAGCGCCGCTTCCGGCCCCGGCACCACGACCATCGCGGTCCCGACCCCGGCCGGCCTTGGAAACAGCCGCAAGGTGGCCGCGGTGATCACGCCAAGCGTGCCTTCCGAACCGACAAGAAGATCCTTCAGATCGTAGCCGGTATTGTCCTTGCGAAGCCGCTTCAGCCCGCGAAAGACCGTTCCGTCCGGCAGAACCGCCTCGATGCCCAGGCAAAGCTCACGCGCGGTGCCATAGCGCAAGACCGCGATGCCCCCGGCATTGGTCGCCAGATTGCCACCGATACGTGCGGTGCCCTCCGACGCCAGCGACAGGGGAAAGAGCCGTCCGGCAGCTTCGGCCGCCGCCTGCACATCGGCCAGCGTCATCCCGGCCTCGACCTGCATCAGCCCTTCTTCGGGCCATATGCCGCGCAGCGCGGTCATGCGTTCCAGCGACAGGATCAGCGGTGCGGGGCCTTCGGGTTGAACCTGCCCGAGAACCAGGCCCGTCCCCCCGCCCCAAGGCACGATGCCAACCCGTGCCTCGGCGCAGGCGCGGACGATGGCGGCAACCTCGCCGGTCGCGCGCGGGCGCGCCAGCAGGGCGGCCGGCGTCACGGCCCGGCGCCGGGGTTCTTCCAGATAGCGGGGCTCCGCCAGGGTTACGGTGCCATCGGGAAGGCGCGCGGCAAGCAGGCTGGCAAAGGTGGAATCGGCGGGGTTCAACATGGTCGGATGAAGCACGTTGCAGCCCCGGCGGGCAAGGGCCGGCATCCGTCACACCCGCCACCTACGGGAAAATACCCTGACAGAACCAGCCGCCCGACGCCGCCCCGCCATGGGCATAGAAAAGCCACAGGCGCTCGCCTCCTTCGGTCTCCACCCGCCAGTAATCGCGCGTGCCGGACCGCCAGCCGGGATCGTCAAGCCACCATTCCGGCGCGATCCGTTCCGGCCCCGTTGCGGCCAGCGTGGCCAGATCGCGCCGCCGCCAGCGGAAACGAGCAGGGGGCATCGGGTCTTCCGGCGCGCGCAGGGGTTCGGGGTGAAAGATCACCAGCGGGCGCGGCTGGGCCGGGACCGGCCACGGCCCGGCGGGTTCCGACCATGCCGCGGGCAGGATCAGCGCCGCCTTTTCGGGGATATGGCTGTCGGCCGGGGCAAAACGGGTGATCGCCTCCATCCCGACCCGTACGCCAAGCCGGGATATCAACGCATCAAGCGCATCGCCGGCATCCGCGCGGCTTTGCGGTCCGCCATGCTGGCGCGCCTGCACCGGCTCGGTCACATGCGCCTCCAGCCGCAGCATGTCGATGCCGAAACCGGGGTCGATCTCATCAAGCTTCAGCATCACGAGCGGACGCAGGCGGTCAGGCTCGGCGCTGGGCCGGGCAAGACCGAATTCGATCTCCTGCATCGAATGGTCCGCGCGGAAAAGCTGCAGCCTGACCCGCCGCGCGCCCCGCCCCCGCGCGGCCAGCCGCGCCGAAAGCTCGGGCAGCAGACGGTCGATCCCGGCCATGATATCCTCGGCCAGCCCGATCGGATCGGGCAGTGTCAGGCGCACGGCGAAGTGGAGCGGCGGACGGGCGGGGGAAACCGGCTCGGCCTGAAGGCCCAGCGCCTGATCGATGCGGCGCATCAGATGCGTGCCGAACCGCCGGGCAAGCGGCGCGCGCGGCATGTCGATGACATCGCCGACGTGACGCAGCCCCAGCCGGGCAAGGCCGTTCACCGTATCCTCGTCGATCCGAAGCGCCGCCAGCGGCAGCTTCGCCAGCACCTGCCGCGTGTGGCCGGGCGGGGCGATCCGGGCCATCGGCCGGGCAGGGACAAGGGGCACCGGCGCCGCCCCCCCGCGGATCCAGTGGCGCTTGGCCGCGCGCGACCGGGTGGCCCGCGCCTCTTGGTCGATCGCGTCACCGTTGCGCGGCACCATGCCCTGCTTGCCGGCATGGCGCGCCAGCCCCCATGCCGCGCCGACCGTGTCGGCGATGGCCGCCTCGACCGTCAGGCCCAGCGTGGCGCAATCCTCGGCCACCGCGCGCAGGACGCCGTCTTCGCCGCCGAAAAGATGCGCGGCCCCGGAAAGGTCGATCACCAGCCCGTCGGGCGGCTCTTCGCCCACCCACGGGCTGAACTTGCCCGCCCAGCGCCGCAGCGCGGTCAGAAACGCCGCCTCGGCCCGCGGGTTCTGCAACCGCGTGACCAGATCGGGGCGAATCGCCAGCGCATCGCGCAAGGGTTGGCCGCACGAAAGGCCCGCCGCCTCGGCCTCGGCGCTCAGCGCGGTCAGGATACGCTGGTTCGCCACTTCGCCCGCCACGGCAAACAGGGGCGGCGGCAGCCCGCGCATCTGGCGCAACAGCCGTTCCGCCCCGAGACGGGGAAACCAGAGTGACAGAATTCGACGGCCGGGCATCGCAAATGTTCCTGTTGTGTTCCATAATTACCCCGCCCGCCGGCCCGAGTCGAGTCGCCCCGTGGCGGCAGTGGCGGTTCCGCGCCCGGCATGGACGCACGCCAAAATGTCGTTTCCCGAATTGCAAATATGGCCGGGATCGCAGAGGCTCGGGCAAAGGACACAAGAACACTGGGAGGAGACCCGCATGCGCACCCGTGCCGCCGTGGCCGTTCAGGCCGGAAAACCGCTTGAGATCATGGAGGTGAACCTTGCCGGTCCGAAGGCGGGCGAGGTGATGGTGGAAATCAGGGCCACCGGCATCTGCCATACCGATGAATTCACCCTGTCGGGCGCCGACCCGGAAGGGCTGTTTCCGGCCATCCTCGGCCATGAGGGCGCGGGTGTGGTGGTCGAGGTCGGCCCCGGCGTGACGAGCGTCAAGAAGGGCGACCACGTCATCCCGCTTTACACGCCCGAATGCCGGACCTGCCCGTCGTGCCTCAGCCAGAAGACCAACCTCTGCACCCAGATCCGCGCCACGCAGGGACAGGGTGTCATGCCGGACGGCACGTCGCGCTTCACCACCCTGGATGGCGATCCGATCCTGCATTACATGGGCTGCTCGACCTTCTCGAACTATACCGTGCTGCCGGAAATCGCGGTGGCCAAGGTGCGGGAGGACGCGCCTTTCGACAAGATCTGCTATATCGG
>JAGRDO010000032.1:46423-46735 GCA_020447005.1 Paracoccaceae bacterium | reverse complement strand
CCAAGGTCGAGATCGGCGCCAAGGCGGTCGTGTTCGGCCTCGGCGGCATCGGCCTTAACGTCATTCAGGGCCTGCGCCTTGCCGGGGCCGACATGATCATCGGCGTCGATCTGAACGACGACAAGAAGGCGATGGCCGAACGTTTCGGCATGACCCATTTCGTCAACCCCAAGAACGTCGAGAACGTGGTGCAGGAGATCGTGAACCTGACCAAGACGCCCTTCGATCAGATCGGCGGCGCCGATTACAGCTTCGATGCCACCGGCAACGTCAAGGTGATGCGCGACGCGCTGGAATGCACCCATCGCGGCT
>JAGRDO010000032.1:0-46270 GCA_020447005.1 Paracoccaceae bacterium | reverse complement strand
AAGATCGAGATCGACCCGATGATCACGCACACGCTGACGCTCGACACCATCAACAAGGGGTTCGACCTGATGCATGCGGGTGAATCGATCCGGTCGGTCGTGGTGTATTAAGGGCCAGCGGCCAGGAAAGGGATAACGGCATTGCCCGGCGACATGCTCGGCCTGTCGGCAAGCGAGCTGGCCCTGCGCCTGCGCCGCCGCGACATCGGCGCCGAGGAACTGGTTCGCGCCTCGCTTCAGCGGATCGGGGCGGTGAACGCGACGTTCAACGCCTTCACCGCCGTTTTCGCGGATGAGGCCATCGCGGCGGCCCGCGTTGCCGACGCCGCCCTCAAGGCGGGCGGCGATACCGGGCCGATGCTTGGCCTGCCGATCTCGATCAAGGATTTCACGCCGACCAAGGGGCAACTGACCACCCGGGGGTCGCGCACGCTGGCCGACAACATCGGCGCCTTTGACCCTGCCATCGTGCGGCGGCTGAAAGCGGCGGGGGCGATCGTGGTGGCCAAGACCACGACCCCCGAATTCGCGCATTCCGGTTTCACCAAAAGCCCGCTTTGGGGGGTGACGCGAAACCCGTGGGATCCGTCCCGCTCGCCCGGCGGCTCATCCGGCGGGGCGGCGGTGTCGGTCGTGACCCGAGCGGTGGCCCTGGCCGAAGGCACCGACATGGGCGGCTCGGTCCGCATTCCGGCCGCCTTGTCGGGTTGCGTGGGGCTGAAGCCCAGCAAGGGCCGCATCCCGATCGAGATCACGGCGACGGTCTTCGACCATATCTCGCATTTCGGCCCGCTGGCGCGCTCGGTCGCCGATGCGGCACTCTTCCTGCGGGTGACCGAAGGCCCGGACGAGTTGGACATCCAGAGCCAGATCAACCCGACGCCGCTGCCCGACATCCTGTCGCCCGATGTCCGGGGGCTGCGCCTTGCGGCCAGCCCGGATCTTGGCATCTACAATGTCGCCCCGCCTGTCGCCCGCAACTTTCAGCGCAGCCTTGACGCCTTGCGCGAAGCGGGCGCCCATGTCGAGGAAGTCGATCTGGGCTGGCAGGCGGCCCATGTCTCGGACTGGGTCGATTACTGGGCCGTCTTCCTTGCCGCCCAATGCGGGCATCTTCTGGACCGCGACCGCGCGCTGCTCGATCCCGACTTCGCCACCCTTCTGGACCACGGGCTGAAACTTGACGCGGTGACGATCGAACGCGGGGCCATCCGGCGCACCGAGCAATGGCAAAAGCTGGCGCGGGTCTTCGCGACCCACGATGCACTGCTCTGTCCGACAATGGCGCGGCAGGCCCCCGCCGCGACCGACCGCGACGCGGATTTCGAGGCACCGGACGCCTCCGGGCGGCTGAACGGCCTCGACATGACGGCCATCTTCAACAATGTGGCGGCCTGCCCGGCCATCGCGGTGCCGAACTGGTCGGCGGGCGACGGGCTGCCGACCTCGGTCCAGATCGTCGGCCGCAGGTTTGACGATCCGACCGTGCTTCGTGTCGCCGCCTGCCTCGAACATCACGCGGGATGGCCGCAATGGCCGCCGCTGACCGCTTGACGGGCCATAAGCAATCGCATACCCACTGAGTCCCGGCGCGGGCGTTGTGTAATGGTAAGACCTCAGCCTTCCAAGCTGATGACGCGGGTTCGATTCCCGCCGCCCGCTCCAGAAACTTCCCTTTCAGCTTCCGCAGTCGTCGTGAACGCGCCACGGGCAGGCCATGTGGTTTCCGCCTTGACCCTTCCCGCCCCGTTCGCCGATGGTTGCGGCAACCGGTCAAGGAGGGGCGGATGAAGCTGTTGCGTTACGGGCCGAAAGGCGATGAACGGCCGGGGCTGCTCGACAAGGATGGCCGCGTGCGCGATCTGTCGGCCCATGTCGCCGACATCGCGGGCGACGCACTTTTGCCGGAAAGCATCGCGCGGCTTGCCGCGCTTGACCCTGCCGGCCTGCCCCTCGTGCCCGGCACACCCCAGGCCGGGTTGCGTCTTGGCGCCTGCGTGGGCGGGGTGGGCAAATATATCGGCATCGGCCTCAACTACGCCGACCATGCCGCCGAATCCGGATTGCCCGTCCCGCCCGAGCCGGTGATCTTCAACAAGTGGACATCCTGCATCAGCGGGCCGGATGACGACGTGATCATCCCGCCCGGCTCGACCAAGACCGATTGGGAGGTTGAGCTGGCCATCGTGATCGGCAAGGGCGGCACCTATATCGACGAGGCCGATGCGCCCGGTCATATCGCGGGTTACTGCGTGGCCAACGACGTGTCGGAACGCGACTATCAGATGAACCGCGCGGGCACATGGGACAAGGGCAAGGGCTGCGATACCTTCGGCCCCATCGGCCCCTGGCTCGTGACGCCGGACGAGGCGGGCGATGTCGGCGCGCTTTCGCTCTGGCTGGAGGTCGATGGTCAGCGGCGGCAAAACGGCTCGACCGCCACCATGATCTACAAGGTGCCTTTCCTTGTGGCCTATTGCAGCCGCTTCATGCGGCTGAACCCGGGTGACGTGATCTGCACCGGCACCCCCCCGGGTGTCGGAATGGGGCACAAGCCGCCGGTCTATCTGAAAGGCGGTGAGGTCATGCGCCTTGGTGTCGAAGGCCTGGGCGTTCAGAGCCAGAAGGTCCGGCGCGCCGGATGAGCCGGTTTCGACAGGTGCGAGGCACACCGTGACGGGCGTCGAAGAGGGGACCGCCAGCCTGCATGCGCTTGGCCAGGACGGGGTCCTGCTAAGGTTTTCCCTGCGCGTCGATACGCAGGCGACGGCCGCCGTCCAGTTCGTCGCCCGCGCGCTTGGGGACATGTCTCCTGCCGGTGTCGTCGACGTGGTGCCCGCGCTTTCCTCGGTCCTCGTGCGCTTTGATCCGGCGCGGGTCACGCGCGACGACATCGCCCGGCACCTGCGCGATCTGGCCGCCCTTGCCCCGCGCCAGGGCAAGGATCTGAACGCCGCGCGCCGGATATGGCACATCCCCGCCGCCCTTGGCGGGGCGGCCGGCCCCGATCTGGCCGAAGCCGCCGCGATGGCTGGGCTCGGCCCCGATGCCGCGATCCGCCAGCTTGCCGAAACGCCGCTTCGCGTGCTTGCCATCGGCTTCGCGCCCGGCCAGCCCTATCTGGGCCTTTTGCCCGACATCTGGGACATCCCTCGCCAGACCGCCCTGACCCCGCGGGTCGAGGCCGGAGCCCTCGTCGTCGCATTGCGCCAGATCGTGCTTTTCGCCAATCCCTCGCCAACCGGCTGGCGGCAGATCGGGCTGACAGCCTTTCGGCCCTTCCAGCCCGCTGCCGACGATCCCGTGCCCCTGCGCGCGGGCGACGAAATCCGCCTGTCGCTGGCCACGACGGACGAGATTGCGGCCCTTGTCCGCGATGGGGACCCAAAAGGCGGCGCAAGGCTTGAGGTCACGCCATGACCGCGCTGCTGACCCTTCACAAGGCGGGCCCGGGCATCACCGTGCAGGACGGGGGGCGTCCCGGGATGGCGCGGCTTGGCCTGTCGCGCGGGGGGGCCGTGGACCGGCTGGCCCTCTTGGAGGCGGCCGCCCTTCTGAAGGCCGAAGCCCCTCTGGCCGCACTGGAAATGGCCGGCATCGGCGGCGTCTTCACCACCACGGCGGCCGCAAGGATCGCGCTGACCGGTGCACCGATGCGGGCCGATATCGATGGCCGCGAACTGGCCTGGGGGGCGTCGCACCTGCTTTTGCCCGACCAGACCCTGACAATCGGCCCGGCGCTGTCCGGGCGCTATGGCTATCTGACGCCGGAAGGCGGGGTCGGGGCCCCGTCCCTCATGTCCAGTGTTTCCGCCCATCTCGCGGCCGGGCTGGGCCGCGCCTGCCGATCCGGCGACCGGTTCGTCATCGCCCGGACCGGCGCCACGGACGCCGGCCCGGAAACCATGACGCAGGCACCGCGTTTCGCCGGGGGCGTGATCCGCTATGTCGCCGGACCGCAATCGGCGCTTTTCTCGGATGAGACGCGCAAGCGGTTCCGCGCGACGGAATTTCGCGTCTCCGGGGCGGCGAACCGGCAGGGCGTCAGGCTTGATCACGATGGCGCGCCCTTCGCGGCCGAACCCCGCGCCGGGCTGGTGTCCGAACCGATCATCGAGGGCGATATCCAGATGACCGGCGAAGGGCAGGCCGCGATCCTTCTGGCCGAATGCCAGACGATCGGCGGCTATCCAAGGATCGGAACGGTGCTGCCCGCCGATCTGCCGATCGTGGCGCAGGCGCCCACGGCCTCGGCCCTGCGTTTTCGCGAGGTGTCTTTCGAAGAGGCGGATCGCCTGCTTCGGACCGAGCCTAGCCAGATTGCCGACCTGCGCCGGGGCCTGCGCCCCCTTGTGCGCGATCCTCGCAAGATCCCGGACCTGCTGAACTACCAGCTGATCAGCGGTGTGACGGCGGGGGACGCACCCGGTGAACGCTGATCCTGCCGCCCCGGGGGCGGTCTCTGGCCACGACGGGAAGGCTACTTTAATGTTAGCGGCGCGGAGGACGCAAGGATGATCCGGCGGCTGGCAATCCTGGCACTGTTCCTGACGCTGGCGGGTGCCGTTACCGGCGGTATCTGGTGGCGGGCGTTGACCGATGCGCTCGAACGGCTCGAAGAGCGCGGCCGCTCCGACCTTGCGCTGTCCGGCGACCGGCTGCTTGGGCAGTTGCAGCGCTACCGCGAAATGACGGTCCTGATGGCCGACCACCCCGAAGTGCTGCGCCTCGCGCTTGATCCCGCCGCGCCCTCCGCCCCGGTCAGCGCGCTGTTGCAGCGCAGCGCGGACATGACAAGCTCGGACGAAATCCGGCTGGCCACGGCATCCGGCCGGGTGATCGCGGCCTCGGCTGGCGGCGAAGGTCTCGATCTGTCGTCCACCCCCTATTTCAAGCGGGCAATGCACGGGGCGCTTGGCTTTCACCATGAGGTGGACCCCATCGATGGCCGGCGCATGTTCGTCTATGCCGCCCCGGTTTTTTCCCCGTCCGGTCCGGTTGCGGGTGTTCTTGTCACCCGGGTGGAAACGGAAACCGTCGAGGTGACATGGCGCGGGGAACCGATGATCGTCTTCTTCACCGACAAAAACGGCATCGTCTTCGTGTCGAACCGCGATGAGCTGATCCTTGTCCGGCTCGACCTGATTGACGGCGAGGGCGGGGACAGTTCCGGGCGGCTGATCCATCGCAGCCAGCGCCGGAGCGCCGGACACGAGATCTGGGATCTTGACGGCGGCCCCTATCTTCCCGCCCGCGCCTTGCACATCACCCGTCCGTTGCAGGTGATCGGGATGACCGGAGAGGCGCTGGTCGATGCGGCCCCGGCCGAACGTCAGGCCGCGCTTCAGGCCGGCATCGCCGCCGCGGTTTCGCTTGGCGTCGGCGCCCTGCTTTTCGCGATCCAGGTTCGCCGCCGCGCGCTTTCGGCCCAGCTTGCGGCCGAGGCCGAGGCCAATGCGCGGCTGGAAGGCCGGGTTGCGGAACGCACGCGCGAATTGTCCCAGACGAATGACCGGCTGCAAAGAACCCAGGCCGAGCTGGTGCAGGCCGGCAAGCTGTCCGCGCTTGGTCAGATGTCGGCCGGCATCAGCCATGAACTGAACCAACCCCTGATGGCCATCCGGTCCTATGCCGAAAACGCCGAACTTTTCCTGACGCGCGATGCGCCCGAAAAGGCCGCCGAAAACCTCGTGCGCATCAGTGATCTGTCCCGCCGGATGGGACGGATCATCAAGAACCTGCGCGCCTTTGCCCGGCAGGAAGTGGAAGGGATCGCCGATGTGGATCTTTCGGCCGCCGTGGGGGCCGCGCTGGAACTGACGGAAACCCGGCTTCAGTCGGCGGATATTCAGGTGAACTGGACGCCTCCGGGGCGTCCGGTCATGGTGCGCGGCGGAGAGGTGCGGCTGCAACAGGTTCTGGTGAACCTTTTGTCCAATGCCGCCGATGCGATGCCCGCCGGCGGCGCGGTGACGATCCGCATCGCCCGTGCGGATGGCCGTGTTCGGCTTACCCTGTCGGATACCGGGCCGGGCATAGCCGAGCCCGACCGCATCTTCGATCCGTTCTATTCCACCAAGGAGGTCGGCGCGAGTGAAGGCATGGGGCTTGGCCTTTCGATTTCCTATGGCATCATCCAGAGTTTCGGCGGAACGATCACGGGGCGGAACCGTCCCGCGGGCGGCGCCGAGTTCGTGATCGAACTTGTTCCGGCGAAGAAAGGGCGCGCGGCATGACAAAACGAGTGATCCTTGTCGATGACGACCGCGCCGTGCGCGAGGCATTGGGCCAGACACTCGATCTGGCGGGACTGAGGCCGGTCCTTGCGGCAAGTTACATCGAGGCCAAGGATCACATCACGGCAGAATTTCCCGGAATCGTCGTGTCGGACATCCGCATGCCCGGCAAGGACGGTTTCGCGCTTCTCGAACATACCCGCAAGGTTGACCCCGATCTGCCGGTGATCCTTCTGACGGGCGAAGGGGATGTGCCGATGGCGGTCCGGGGCATCAGCGCCGGCGCCTTCGACTTTCTGGAAAAACCCTGCAGTCCGCAGGATTTCCTGTCGGTCGTGGAAAAGGCGCTGAAAACCCGCGACCTTGTCCTTGAAAACCGCGCCCTGAAGCGCGAGTTGCGCCGCGGCGACGTGGCCGCGCGGATGCTGGTCGGCACCTCTCGTCTGGCCGAACAGATGCGCGACGCCGCCCGCGCCGCGGCCCGCACCTCGGCCGAGGTGCTGATCTCGGGCCCGCCCGGTTCGGGAACCGCCAGGATGGCCGAAGTCATCCACCTGATGTCCGCCGCCGCCATGCGTCCTTTCCAGAAACTCTCCGCCGCCTCTGCGGCGGTCGATATCCTTGAGGGGGCCTTCGCAAGGGCCGACGGCGGTTCAATCTTCCTCGATGAGGTCGCCAGCCTGCCGGCGGGCGCGCAATTCGCGCTGATCGACCTGATCGACAATCATCCCGGCATCCGCATCGTCGCCGGCACATACCGTGACCTGGCGCAGGAAACGCGCGAGGGGCGGTTCAATCCGGATCTGTATTACAAGCTTGATGTCGTGCGCGTGCGCATCCCTGCCCTGAAGGAACGGCCCGAAGATATTCCGGTGCTGTTCCGGCACTATGTCGCACTGGCCTGCGAGCAGTCCGACCTGCCAGTGCCCACGGTCACGCCAGAGGTGGTCGCGGGCCTGATGGCGCGGGATTGGCCGGGCAATGCCCGCGCGCTGATGAACGCCGCGTTGCGTTTTGCCATGGGTCTGGACGATCGCACCGGCGGCGACGACGCAGAGGGGCTGGCCGGTCAGATGGCACGGGTCGAACGCTCGCTTCTCATCGAAGCGCTGGCCACGCATGGCGGCAACGCGACCGGGGCCGCCGCGGCCCTGAAACTGCCGCGCAAGACCTTTTACGACAAGCTCGCGCGCCATGGGGTCAAGCCGGAAGACTATCGCGGATAGTGTGCGGATTTTCGCACAGTCGCCGAATTTCCTGTGCGATCATCCGCACAGGGGTTCCGGCGCAAGACCGGACGCTTCGCTTAACGTGTTGATTGTACGCAAGTTCATGGAACGATTTCCGCCCGGAAAAGAAGCGTTGCCGTAACGCGTCCGACTCGCTTCCATTGGCGCGGGCGTCGGAATCCCCGACGTGATGCCGATGAATTCATAATTTCGGGAGGAAATTGAATGAAAACCCTGACCACGACCATGACGGCGATGGCCCTTGCCCTTTCGGCCGGCGCGGCCTTTGCCAGCGCCGGTTGCGACGAAGGCGAGATCGTCATGAAGTTCGCCCATGTGACGAACGCGGACAAGCACCCCAAGGGCATCGCCGCCTCGCTCTTTGCCGAGCGTGTGAATGCCGAGATGGACGGCACCGCCTGCGTGGAGGTCTATCCGAACTCGACCCTTTACGATGACGATCAGGTGCTTGAAGCGATGCTTCAGGGCGATGTGCAGTTCGCCGCACCCTCGCTGTCGAAATTCGAAGCCTTCACCAAGCAGTTCCAGATCTTCGACCTGCCGTTCATGTTCAAGAACATCGCCGCTGTCGATGCGTTCCAGAACTCGGAAACCGGAACGGCGATGAAAGGCTCCATGGCGCGCCGTGGCCTTCAGGGGCTGGAATTCTGGCATAACGGGCTGAAGCAGATGTCGGCCAACAAGCCGCTCCTCCTGCCGACCGACATGGCCGGCCTGAAGATCCGCGTCCAGCCTTCGGATGTCATCGTGGCGCAGATGGAAGCCCTTGGCGCCTCGCCCCAGCCGATGGCCTTCGCCGAGGTTTACGGTGCCCTGCAGACGGGTGTCGTCGACGGGCAGGAGAACACCTGGTCGAACATCTATGGCCAGAAGTTCTACGAGGTTCAGGACGGCACGACCGAAACCAACCACGGTCTGCTCGACTATCTCGTCGTTGCCTCGGTCGACTGGCTCGACAGCCTTGACCCGGCGGTCAAGGATCAGGTCCTGAAGATCCTGAACGAAGTGACGGTCGAGCGGAATGCCGCGGTCAACGAGGTTGACGCACAGGCCCGTCAGAACATCCTCGATGCCGGCGGCGTGATCCGCGAACTGACGCCGGAACAGCGCACCGCCTGGGTCGAGGCGATGAAGCCCGTCTGGGACAAGTTCGTCGAAGGCGTCGGGCAGGAAAACATCGACGCCGCGCAGGCCGCGAACGCGGCGAACTGATCCCGCGCAGATACGACCGGACCCGGCGCCCTGGCGCCGGGTTCATCTCATGAGGGGGACGGGAAAATGAGCACCAGATACGAACCCGCGACGGCCCTTGGCCGTGCGGTGCATGAGGTCGAGGAAACCGCGATCGCTATCATTCTCGGCCTCATGACCATCATCACCTTTGTCAATGTCGTCCTGCGATACATGTTCAACTCGTCATTGATCTGGGGGCTGGAACTGACCTCGGCGCTTTTCGCGTGGCTGGTGCTTTTCGGCATGTCCTACGCGGTGAAGACCACGGCCCATCTTGGCGTCGATGCCGTGATCAACATCCTTCCGCATCGCGGGCGCCGCATCCTCGCGCTGGTCGCCGCCGCCTGCTGCATCGCCTATGCCTTCCTTCTGATGAAGGGGGCCTGGGATTACTGGGCGCCGTTCGGGGGCTTTGAACAGACGGGCGGCCGCTGGTTCCCCGAAGGCTTCATCAAGACCCGCGATCAGGCCTGGTATGAAACCGAGCAGATTCCGATGCCCGATATCCTGCGTTTCATCGAGCCGCTTTTCAATCAGGGCGAACATTACGAAAAGCTGCCGCGCTTCATCCCCTATGCGATGCTGCCGATCGGCTGCGCGCTGCTGCTGTTCCGCCTTGTTCAGGCGACATGGGGCATCTTCACCGGCACCCGCGAAAGCCTGATCGTCAGCCACGAAGCCGAGGACGCCATCGATGACGTCCGTCACATGAACGTCGAGGAGTAAGACCAATGGAAGTTCTCCTGCTCTTCGTGATGGTGATCGGCTTCATGCTGATCGGCGTTCCCATCGCCATTTCGCTTGGCCTTTCGTCCACCCTGTTCCTTCTGTGGTTCTCCGACACCTCGCTCGCCTCGGTGGCGCAGACGCTTTATCAGGCGATGGAGGGGCACGCGACGCTTCTCGCCATCCCCTTCTTCATCCTCGCCTCGTCCTTCATGTCCACGGGCGGCGTGGCCAAGCGGATCATCCGCTTTTCCATCGCCTGTGTCGGGCACCTGCCGGGCGGGCTGGCCATCGCAGGCGTCTTTGCCTGCATGCTCTTTGCCGCCCTTTCCGGCTCCAGCCCCGCGACCGTGGTCGCCATCGGCTCCATCGTCATCGCGGCGATGCGGCAGGTGGGTTATTCCAAGGACTTCGCGGCGGGCGTCATCTGCAATGCCGGAACGCTGGGCATCCTGATCCCGCCCTCCATCGTCATGGTGGTCTATGCCTCGGCCACCGATGTGTCGGTCGGCCGGATGTTCCTTGCGGGTGTTTTCCCCGGCCTTCTTGCCGGCGGGATGCTGATGGCCACGATTCTGATCTGGGCGATCTGGAAAAACCTTCCCAAGGGCCAATGGCAGGGCTGGGGTGAAATCGCCGAAAGCTTTGGCGAAGCCTTCTGGGGCCTGATGCTGATCGTCATCATCATGGCCGGCCTTTACGGCATCCCCGGCATCACCGCGGCGATCTTCACGCCGACCGAGGCCGCCGCCGTCGCCTCGGTCTGGGCCTTCATCGTGGCCACTTTCATCTATCGCGACATGGGGCCGCTGGCGCGGGACGGGGGCAACCTGACGCTGATCCGGAAGCCGCTCGCCCTTGTCACCGCCTTCTTCCACCGCGATACCAGGGCCACGCTCTTCGAGGCGGGCAAACTGACCGTCACGCTGATGTTCATCATCGCCAACGCGCTGATCCTGAAGCACGTGCTGACCGATGAACAGATCCCCCAGCAAATCGCGGCCGCAATGCTCGATGTGGGCGTCGGCAAGATCATGTTCCTGATCATCGTCAACGTGATCCTTCTGATCGGCGGTCAGTTCATGGAACCCTCGGGCCTGATCCTGATCGTGGCGCCCCTCGTCTTCCCGATCGCGACCTCGCTGGGCGTCGATCCGATCCACCTTGGCATCATCATGGTGGTCAACATGGAAATCGGGATGATCACGCCGCCGGTCGGGCTCAACCTCTTCGTGACCAGCGGGGTTGCGGGGATGTCGATGATGCGGGTCGTGAAGGCGGCGCTGCCCTTCCTTGCCGTCCTCTTCGTCTTCCTGATCATCGTGACCTATGTTCCGATCCTGTCGACATGGCTGCCGACGCTGGTCATGGGTCCAGAGACGATCATAAAATAAGCCTTACGGGCACGAACAAGAAACGGGCGCCGCTGGCGCCCGTTTCCGTCTGCCCGTTTCTTGCCTTTGTCATGCGGGAACGTCAGGCCGCGTTCCCAAGGTCACGACAAGATCGACCGGTTTTCCGGCACGCAGCACGCCAAGGTGAACCTCAGATCCCGGTGTATCCGTGGCGATCACCCGCGTCAGGTCGCGGGGGCTGTTCACATCGGCGCCATCGACGGTAAGGACGATGTCGCCGCGAACGAGTCCGGCCTTGGCGGCGGGGGTCTCGCCCGTGACATCGGCGATCAGCACGCCTTTGGCCTTGTCAAATCCCAACGCGGCCGCGACGTCGTCAGAGACGGGCTGAATGCGCACGCCCAGCCACCCGCGTTCGACGGTCTTGCCCTCGGCCAGCACCTTGACCACCTGCGCGGCGGTGTCCGAAGGAACGGCAAAGCCGATACCGACCGATCCGCCGGTGGGCGAGAAGATCGCCGTGTTGATCCCGACAACGGCGCCGGTTGCGTCAAAAAGCGGCCCGCCCGAATTGCCCTTGTTGATGGCCGCGTCGGTCTGGATGTAATTGTCGAAGGGGCCGGAATTGATGTCGCGGCCCACGGCCGAGACGATCCCCGCCGTGACGGTATTGCCCAGACCGAAGGGGTTGCCGATCGCCACGACGTCCTGCCCGACCTTCAGCTGGCTGGACTCGCCGAAACTGACCGTCGGCAGATCGTCGCCTTCGTCGATCTTGATCAGCGCGATATCCGTCGCGGTGTCGGCGCCCAGAACCTTGCCTTCCACGCTGCGCCCGTCGGCCAGCGTCACCTTCACCACATCGGCGCCATCGACGACATGCGCATTGGTCACGATCTGGCCATCCGCACTGACGATAAAGCCGGTGCCGACGCCATGCACCTCGGGTGCGGCCTGCCCCATATCGCCCTCATTGCCGGGCATCGGCGCCGGCATTCCGAACTGGCGCATGAATTCCTCGAAGGGGAAGTTCTGCGGGATCGCCCCCTGCCCCCCTTCGCCCTGCTCGAATTTCTTGGTGATCTCGATATAGACGACAGCCGGGGACACCTTGGCGACAAGATCGACATAGCCCCCGGCCTGCGGAACCGAAGCGATTGCCGCACCCGGCGAAAGGACTGTCATCGTGCCGCCCAGCGCGGTGGCACCCAGCAAGGCGCCCAGCGCCAGGGCCGGAATTGCGGAATATCTTTTGGGTTTCATCTTCGGACTCCGATACTGGGGAAGCAGGGCTTCCGCGCTACCCGGCAAATCTGGCCCCCGAAGCTTGCGGTTTACGGACAGGAAGATTGCAAATCTGCAATCTGCGGTGTTGGGCTGGCGCGCCCTCTGGACAGCGGCGCCCGACAGGGTGACAGTTTGGCATAGGTCTCGCCGGGCCCTTGTTTCCGGCCGCCGGATTGGCACGATGGAAGGACGGGACGTGAAACTGCTGTTGATCGAGGATGACGAAACCACGGCCGCCTTCATCGCCAAGGGCATGCGGCAGGACGGGCATGTGGTGGACCACCTGACCAGCGGGCGCGACGGTCTGATGCAGGCGATGTCGGGCGATTACGATGTGCTGATCGTCGACCGCATGCTGCCCGGGCTTGACGGGCTGTCGCTGATCCGCGCCCTGCGCTCGGCCAAGGTCACGACGCCGGCCATCTTCCTGACCGCCATCGCGGGGGTCGATGACCGGATCGAGGGGCTTCAGGCCGGTGGCGACGACTATCTGGTCAAACCCTTCGCCTTCGGCGAACTCGCGGCCCGGGTCGCGGTGCTGGCGCGGCGCCCGCCCGCCCAGCCGGTGGAAACCAAGCTGACCGCCGCCGATCTGACGATGGACCTCATCAGCCGCAAGGTGACGCGGGCAGGGCAGGAACTGGATCTTTTGCCCCGCGAATTCGCGCTTCTGGAACATCTGCTTCGCCGCAAGGGGCGCGTGCAGACACGCACGATGCTGCTTGAAGCGGTGTGGGACCTCAATTTCGATCCGCAGACCAATGTGGTGGAAACCCATGTCAGCCGCCTGCGCGCCAAGGTCGACAAACCCTTTGAGCGCGAGCTGATCCAGACCGTGCGCGGCGCAGGATACCGGATCGAGGCCTGAGATGCGCCCCCGCCTGCCCGTCGCACTGCACCAGATCGCCGGATCGACACCGGTGCGGCAGGCCATGGGGCTTGTCGCCGTGTTCACCGTCGTCAGCCTTGTCACCCTCGCGCTCGCCTATGTCGCGGCCCGGCGCAATATCGAATCCGGAATACGCGCAAACCTTGCCCAGCACATGGCCGGGTTCGATGTCACCGCATCGCCGCGAACGCTGGAAGTGCTGGTTGCCGCCGAAGCCGACGCCGCCGATCCGGCAGACCGCGTCTTTGCCTTCATTGCCCCCGATGGCCGGGTGACCGGCAACGCCGAGGCGAAGATCGCCAACGGCTCGATCCAGATCCTGCCCCGCCCCGATGGCAGACCGCTGAGCGAGGATGGCTATTATCCCGAAGTCATGCGCATGGCCGGTGGCATACTGGTCGTTGCCGAAAGCAAGGCGCCGATCCGCCTGCTTGGCGAAACCTTCGCGGCGCTTCTGGTGCTCAGCCTCGTGCCCACGGCGCTGATTTCCTTCGGGATCGGGGCGGCGATCGCGGTGCGCGCCCATCGCCGGGTCGAACGGATCGAGACGGCGCTTGAAAAACTGTCGCAAGGCGCGCTGGAAACCCGGATAGCGGCACAGGGTGGCCGTCAGGACGATCTGGAACGGATCGGAACCCGCGTCAACCGCATGGCGGCCGGATTGCAGGCCTCGACGGACGCGCTGCGTCAGGTTTCTACCGACATCGCACATGATCTGAAAACACCCCTTCAGCGCATGTCGGTTCTGCTGCACGACCTGCGCGACAAACTTGCCGATGGCAGTGAAGAGGCCGCATTGGCCGAACGCGCCATGGCAGAGGCGAACGGCGCGGTGGGCGTCTTTCACGGTCTCTTGCGCATCGCCCAGATCGAAAGCGGCAATGCCGGCGCGACATTCGCCAAGGTCGATCTGGCACGGCTTGCCCGCGAGATCGGCGAGCTTTATCAGCCCGCCGCCGAAGAGCATGGCGGCAGCCTGACAATCGAGGCGCCGGAAATCGGGGTCACCGTCAGGGCCAATCGCGATCTGGTCGGACAGGCCGTGTCGAACCTGATTGAAAATGCCCTGCGCCATACGCCGGCGGGCAGCCATCTGACCGTCGCCGCCGGGTTCTGGCAGGGAAAGCCGATGGTGCAGGTCTCGGATACCGGCCCCGGCATCCCAGAAGAGGAACGCGGCAACGTCCTTCGCCGCCTGTACCGGCTGGAGCGCAGCCGCAGCACCGAAGGCAACGGGCTCGGGCTGGCGCTTGTCGCCGCCACGGCGGGGCTTCACGGGGCCGAACTCAGCCTGCTGGACAATCGCCCCGGGCTGATCGTGCGCCTGACATTTCCGCCAGACAGCTGACCAGGGGCAGATTATCGCGTCAACACGTCGATGGCGCTTGCAATCCGCCAGACACATTCATATTTAGGAATGTGTAATCAGCCAAGGAGGCTCTCATGTCCCTCGACCGTACCGTACTGGCCTTTGCCGGCGTCATGGTTCTTCTGTCCGTGGCCCTTACCCTCTGGGTGTCGCCCTACTTCATCTGGTTTACCGTCTTCATCGGCGCGAACATGCTCCAGTCGGCCTTTACCGGCTTTTGCCCCGCCGCCATGGCGTTCCGCAAGCTCGGCTTCAAACCCGGCACTGCCTTCTGAAGGATCACCGCCATGCGCGCCGCCCTTATCTGCCTTGCCCTGCTCTGGTCCGGGCAAGGCGCCGCCGGAACCCTGACGCTGCAATCGCGGACCGTGACCGACTGGAAGTCGGTCTACGGTCAGGTCGAGGCGCGCGAAACGGTTCCCGCCCGGGCGCGGATCGGCGGGCTGGTGGCCGACCTTCTGGTCACCGAAGGCGATCTGGTCGCACAGGGCCAGCGGATCGCCACGGTGCGCGATGACAAGCTGTCGTTTCAGATCGCGGCGCTGGATGCGCAGATCGACGCCCTCGACGCCCAGCGCATCACCGCCGAAGCCGAACTTGCCCGGGGCAAGGAACTGGTCGGCCGGGGCGTCGCGACGGTCCAGCGGCTGGATCAGTTGCAGACCGACGTGGACGTGGTGCGCGGGCAGATTGCCTCGGTCACGGCGCAACGCGCGGTGATCCGCCAGCAGGCCAGCGAAGGCGAGGTGCTTGCCCCCGGCGCGGGGCGTGTCCTGACCGTCCCCGTCACGCCGGGCGCCGTGATCCTGCCGGGCGAGCCGGTCGCCACAATCGGGGGCGGCGGGTTTTTCCTTCGTCTCGCGATCCCTGAACGCCACGCGGCGTCACTGAACGAAGGTGATGCGATCCGGATTTCAACCGGCGCCGCGCATCAGACCGGCCATATCGCCAAGATCTACCCCGAAATATCCAACGGCCGCGTGACGGCCGATGTCGAGGTCGACGGGCTGGAAACCGGATTCGTGAATGCCCGCGTCCTGGTCAGCCTGGCCGTTGGCACACGCACCGCGCTTCTTGTCCCCGCCAGTGCCGTTTCAACCCGTTCGGGGATCGATTTCGTGACGGTCACCGCCGGGGGGCACTCCTCGGAACGCGCGGTCCTTCTGGGCGAGGCGGTTGAACTGGATGGCGAAAGCCTGATCGAGGTGGTGACCGGTCTTGCCGCCGGCGATCGGATCGTGACCGCGGAATGAAAATGCCACCCCCCCCTTCGCGCGGCCTTGCCGGCCGTCTTACCGACGGCGCCATCACGTCGCCGCTGACACCGCTTTTCCTCTTGGCCGCGCTGGCCTTCGGTCTGATCGCGCTGTTCGCCCTTCCGCGCGAGGAAGAACCGCAGATCTCCGTTCCCATGGTCGATATCCATGTCCGCGCCAGTGGATTGCGCGCCGAGGATGCGGTGAAGCTGATCACCGAACCGCTTGAAACCATCGTCAAAAGCATTGACGGCGTCGAGCATGTCTATTCGCAGACCGCCGATGACATGGTGTCGGTCACGGCGCGGTTTCTGGTCGGAACCTCTTCCGACGCGGCGGTGCTGCGCGTTCACGACAAGGTCCGCGCAAATCTCGACCGGATCCCCGTGGGCATACCGGAACCGGCCATCGTCGGGCGCGGGATCGACGATGTTGCCATCCTCACCCTGACGCTGACACCGTCGGATGGTGCCGCCGGGCGGATCGCGGCGCCCGACCTGACCCGCGTCGCGCGCGAACTTCGCACCGAAATCGCCAAGATACCCGATGTCGGCCTGACATATCTTGTCGGCGAAACCTCGGACCTGATCCGCGTCGCCCCCGCGCCGGCCCGGATGGCGCTTTATGGCGTGACGGTGCAACAGCTTGCCGGAAAACTCTCTGGCGCCAACAGCGCGGCCCCCGCGGGCCGGATCCGCGACGGCGGCGAGGAAATCACCCTCGTCGCCGGCGAAACCCTGCGTTCCCCGGCCGAGATCGGAAACCTTCTGCTGACCACCCGCGACGGGCGCCCCGTCTATGTTCGCGACGTGGCCGATGTCGCCTATGCCAGCGAGGAAACCGGGTTTTACGTGGCCAGCCTTCAGCGCGGCGAAGACGGCATTTCGCGCCGCCCGGCGGTGACCATCGCGGTCGCCAAGCGCGCAGGCTCCAATGCCGTTACCGTCGCCGAGACGATCCTGCACCGCGTGCACGCGCTGGAAGGCCGCCTGATCCCGGAAGACATGCGGATCGAGGTGACGCGCGACTATGGCGAAAGCGCCAATGAGAAGGCCAACGAACTGCTCTATCACCTCGGCCTTGCCACCGTGTCGATCATCGCGCTGGCCTGGATCGCCATCGGCCGGCGCGAGGCTGTGGTCGTCGCCGTGGTCATCCCGGTCACGATCCTTCTGACGCTCTTTGCCTCTTACCTGATGGGTTACACGCTGAACCGCGTCTCGCTTTTCGCTCTGATCTTCTCCATCGGCATCCTCGTCGATGACGCGATCGTGGTGATCGAGAACATTGCCCGGCACTGGGCGATGGGGGACGGCCGCCCCCGGCGAACGGCCGCGATCGATGCCGTGGCCGAGGTGGGCAACCCCACCATCGTCGCCACTCTGACCGTTGTCGCCGCCCTTTTGCCGATGCTCTTTGTCTCTGGTCTGATGGGGCCTTATATGAGCCCGATCCCCGCGAATGCTTCGGCGGCGATGATCTTTTCCTTCTTCGTCGCGGTCATGGTCACGCCGTGGCTGATGCTGAAGGTTGCGGGCAAGGCGCCCGCCACCGGCCATCACGGCGAAGATGATCCCGGCCCCCTTGGCCGCGCCTATGCCGCCGTCGCGCGGCCCCTGCTGCGCAGCAAGACGACAAGCTGGATCTTTCTGGCCGCCGTCACCGCGCTGACCTTCGGCTCCATGGCGCTTTTCTACACCAGGGACGTGACGGTCAAACTGCTGCCCTTTGACAACAAATCCGAACTGTCGCTGGTCATCGACATGCCCGAAGGCACGTCGGCCGAAGCGACGGATGCCGTCGCCCAGACGCTCGCCACGCTGGCGCTTGATCTGCCCGAACTGCGTTCGGCGCAGACCCATGCCGGGACGGCGGCGCCCTTCAACTTCAACGGGCTGGTCCGCCATTCCTATCTGCGCAGCCTGCCCGAACAGGGCGACGTGGCGCTGAACCTCACCCCGAAATCGGAACGCGACCGGTCAAGCCACGATATCGCGCTTGACCTGCGCAAGCGGATCGCGGGGCTGGACCTTCCGCGCGGGGCGCGGATCAAGGTCGTGGAACCGCCCCCCGGCCCGCCGGTTCTGGCCACGCTTCTGGCCGAAATCTATGGCCCCGATGCCGAAACCCGCCGCGCCGTCGCCGAAAAGGTCGAGGCCGCCTTCCGGTCGGTCCCCTTTGTCGTCGATATCGACAATTCCTATGGCGATCCCGCGCGGCGGTTGCGCATGACCGTATCGACCGATCAGGCCGACTATTTCCGGGTGCAGGAATCCGATGTGCTGGACACGATCGCGATCCTGAACGGCGGCACGACGGTGGGATATTCGCACCGGGGCAATGGCCGCCAGCCGCTGCCGATCCGGGTCGAACGGCCCGACAGCGCCAAGGTGCTGGACGAGGCGTTCCTTGCAACCCCGATCCCCGCCAATGTCCTTCCCGGCGACCGCTCCGTCGTCGAACTCGGGGATGTCGTCACCCTGCGCGAGGAACAAGGCTCGTTCCCCGTCTTCCGCCATAACGGGCGGCCCGCCGAAATGGTCACGGCCGAGCTTGCCGGCGATTTCGAAGCGCCGCTTTACGGCATGCTTGCCGTCCAGGACGCCCTGGATGCGCAGGACTGGACCGGGCTGGAAAAGCCGGTAATCGCGCTTCACGGCCAGCCCGAGGATGAAAGCCGCCCGACGCTTCTGTGGGACGGGGAATGGGAGGTGACATGGGTCACCTTCCGCGACATGGGCGCCGCCTTCGGGGTTGCCCTGCTTGGCATCTACATCCTTGTCGTGGCGCAGTTCGGATCGTTCAAGGTGCCGCTCGTCATCCTGACGCCGGTTCCCCTGACCTTCATCGGCATCATCCTTGGGCACTGGCTGTTTGGCGCGCCGTTTTCGGCGACATCGATGATCGGCTTCATCGCGCTGGCGGGGATCATCGTGCGCAATTCGATCCTTCTGGTCGACTTCATCCGCCACGCGCGCCGCCCCGACCGGCCGCTGACCGAGGTTCTGATCGAAGCGGGCGCCATCCGGTTCAAGCCGATCCTGCTGACGGCGCTGGCCGCCATGATCGGCGCCGCCGTGATCCTGACCGATCCGATCTTTCAGGGCCTCGCGATCTCGCTCCTCTTCGGGCTTGCCTCCTCGACGCTGCTGACCGTTCTCGTCATCCCGGCGCTTTATCGGGTGTTGCGGACCTGACCGGCGGCCGGCTCATGCGCCCCGGCGACGCAGGGCGCGAACAAGGGGCAACACCATCATCGCCAGAAGGGCGACCACGCCGAAGGCAACGCGCAGGCCCGCATGCTGGGCAATCAGCCCGATCGCCGCAGGACCAACGAAAAAGCCGGTGAACCCCACCATCCAGGCCCGCGACATGGCATGGGCGCGCTGATCGGGGCGCACCAGCCGGCCAAGGATCGAGTTGGCCGAGGGCACCAGAACCGCCGCGCCGACACCGATGCAGCCGACACCGAACACCGCCACGGCGGGCACCGGCGCCAGGGCGACCACCATCGCCCCCGTCGCGGCGATGAGACCGGACCACGCAACCAGCCTTGCCTCGCCCAGCCGCCCCGTCACGATCTGCCCGCCAAGCCGCCCGAACCCCATCGTCAGCCCCAGTGCGACCGGGCCGAAACCGCCACTGCCCGGCAACGCGCCCAGATCGCGCTCGATAAAATAGGCCGACCATGTCTCGGAGGCGTTCTCGACCACGAATGAGGCAAAGAGAATTCCCGCCACCAGAAAGATCAGCGCCCAGGGATTGCGGGCGACGGTCCCCGCCGGGGCCGGGGCCGCATCGTTCCACGTCGCGCCTTCGCGCAGCGCGAGGATCAGCAGGGCATTCACGATCGCCAGCGCGGGCAGAATCGCCCCGGGCCCGTATCCGGCAGCCCGGGCCACGCTGGTCACGAATGCCGAAGCCGCGAAGCCGAAGGAAAACATCGCATGCGAGAAATTCATCAGATGAACGCCCGCCCTCTCTTCAAGCACCGAAACGCGGATGCTGGATCCGATATCGAGAAGCGAGATCGCCGCCCCGACCAGTATCATCGTCAGCCCGAACTCCACCGGGTTGGAAGGGATCAGTGGCGATGCGGCGCTTGCCGCCAGAAATGCTCCGGCCACAGGCAGACCAAGCGGGCCGAGGCGCCGCATCACGGCGGGGGCCATGAACATCGCGAAGATGCCGCCCACCGCCGTCACCATCATCGCCAGCCCGAACTCTGCCTCGGACGCGCCGATGCCCGCCTTGAGATCGGGCACAAGGGCCGAAAAGCCGCCCCAGAAAACGCCAACCGACGCCAACCCCGCATTCGGCGCTTTCGCGATGCGGGCCGCTTTTAGTAATATCATGTCATTCCCGTTCCGCGCCTGCCCGCCATCTGCTAAACAGCACATCCACCAATGGCAATACCCGGTCGGACCGCGCGCACGGGCAAGGGGCGCAAAGAATCCGCTTTCCTTCGCGGGCATTCCCCTCTATAGCCCCCGCTTCATGGGCATGCACCCTTGGAGGATGCCCGGCTAACATATGGAGAGACCAATGGCCAAAGAGATCCCGGATCTTCAGGCCGAGGTACGGACGGGGACAGGCAAGGGGGCCGCTCGTCAAGCTCGTCGTGAGGGCTACGTACCCGGCATCGTTTATGGCGGCGGACAGGATCCGCTCGCGATCAACGTGAACTACCACGCACTTTTGAAAAAGCTGAAGGCAGGCCGCTTCCTGCAGACGCTTTTCAACCTCAAGGTTGAAGGCCAGGAAGATGTGCGCGTGATCTGCCGCAACGTCCAGCGCGACGTCGTGAAGGACCTGCCCACCCATCTCGACCTGATGCGCATCAAGCGCACCACGCGGATCAGCCTGTACATCCACGTGACCTTCGAGAATCACGACAAGGCCCCCGGCTTCCGCAAGGGCGGCACGCTCGTCGTGGTTCGTCCCGAAGTGGAACTGGAAGTCACCGCGGGCGATATCCCCGATCACATCACGGTCGACCTGACCGGGCGCGAAATCGGCGATGTCATCCATATCGGCGATGTCGAGCTTCCGGCCGGCGCAACGCCGACGATCAAGCGGAACTTCGTCATTGCCAACGTCGCGGCACCCTCGGGTCTGCGTTCGGCGGGCACCGGTGACGGTGATGATGACGGGGGCGAAGCCGAAGAGGAATAATCCTCTCTTCCGGCAAAGTGTTCAGCGGCGGGGCCTTCGGGCCCCGTTTGCATTTGCGGGATATCACCAGGCGACGGTGCGGCCCCGGAAATCCCTGAAACTGCCGCTGTCGGCAAGTGTCGCCCCCTCGATCACGGCGATCAGCCCAGCCGCACTTTCGCCGATCCCGGTTTCGGCGTCCGGCCCGCCCATATCGGTGCGGATCCAGCCGGGGTGCAGCGCCAGCGCGGTGATCCCCTGCCGCCGATAGTCATGGGCCAGCTTCACCGTGGCAAGGTTCAGCGCCGCCTTTGACATCCGGTAGGCATAATCGCCATCGTCATCCATGCCTTCGGTCATCGATCCGACCCGGCTTGAGATATGGGCGATCTTGCGCGCCCGCCCGGCCAGAAGGTTCGGCAGCAAGGCCGCCGTCAGCGCCAGCGGCGCGAAGGCGTTCACATGGATGACCGCCAGAAACTCTGCCTGATCCAGCGTCGCCAGCCCGCCGGTGTCGCCCCGGATCGCAGCGTTGTGGATCAGGACATCGATCGGCCTGCCCGCAAGCGACGCCGCAAGTGCGGCGATCGAGCGGTCATCGGCCAGGTCGAGTGCTGCCTCTCCCGCCGCCGGCCGCCTTGCGCAGGCGACGACGTCCCATCCCGCCGCCCGGTATTGCCGCGAAAGCTCGGCGCCAAGGCCACGTCCGGCCCCGGTGATCAGAACGGTGCCGCCCGCCTTCACCTAGCCGACCCTTGTCCGCGCGATTTCCGCCAGCACATGGCCCGACAGCTTGATCGTCCGTTCCTGCGTGGCGAAATCGACATGGGTGATGCCGAACCCCGCGCGATAGCCATAGGCCCATTCGAAATTGTCGGTCAGCGTCCAGGCGAAGTAACCCTTCACCGGCACGCCCTCGGCACGTGCGCGTTCGACCTCGGCCAGATGGTCGATGTAATAGCCCGCGCGAACCGGGTCGTGAACCTGCCCGTCCGCTGCCACCACCTCGCCATCCAGCGCCATGCCGCTTTCGGTGATCCAGATCGCCCCGGGGCCATAGTTGCGCCGGACATAATGCAGGATGTCATAGATGCAGCGCGGCCAGATTTCGTAATTCGTGGCGGTATAGGCGCCCGGCGGCGAAACCCGGTCGAAATTCAGCGGCGGCCATGTCGTGCCCGCCTGCATGACGGAACGGCGATAGATGTTCACGCCCAGAAAATCGACCGGCGCGGCGATGATCTCCGCATCGCCCGGCGCGATTTCGGGCAAAAGGCCCGCATAAAGGTCCTGCATGTCGGCGGGATAGGCGCCCTTGAAGACGGCATCCAGAAACCAGCGGTTCTGCGCGCCGTCAAAGCGCGTCGCGGCGGCGCGGTCTGCGTCACTGTCGCTGGCCGGTTCGACACAGTTCAGGTCGAAGACCACGCCAACCTCGGCCCCCTTTGCCCCCGCGCGAATCCGCGGCACCGCCATGCCATGACCCAACAGCGCGTGATGCGAGGCCGCAACCCCGCCCCGCACGCCATCGCGAAAGCCCGGCGCATCCTCGCCATCGGCATGGCCCGACCAGCAGAAGGTCCACGGTTCGTTGATCGTGACCCAGTTCCTGACGCGGTCGCCGAACGCCCCGGCCGCGATGGCGGCATAATCGGCCAGCCGTTCCGATGTGTCGCGGCTGTACCAGCCGCCCTTGTCCTGCAAGGCCTGCGGCAGATCCCAGTGATAAAGCGTCACATGCGGGGCGATGCCCGCCTCCAGCAGCGCGTCGATCAGCCGGTCGTAAAACGCGATGCCCCTTGCATTGACCGCGCCCGCCCCGTCGGGCTGAATCCGTGTCCAGGCCAGCGAGAAGCGATAGGCATCAAGCCCCATCGTCTTCATCAGCGCCAGATCCTCGGGCCAGCGGTGGTAATGGTCGCAGGCGACATCGCCGGTCGTACCATCGATGATCGCGCCGGGCTGGCGCACGAAACGGTCCCAGATGCTTTCGCCCTTGCCATCGGCGCGGGGGGCACCCTCGATCTGATAGGCCGATGTCGCCGCCCCGAGGACAAAGCCCCGTGGCAGCTTCAGCCCACGGGCCCGCGCCAGATATGCCGCACGTTCGTCAGTGTTTGCCAACGTCGTATTTCCGTTCGAGATGGCTGATCAGGCTGGCCGCCGCCAGTGTCAGGAACACATAAAGGATCGCGGCCGAGTTGAAGGGCGCGAAGGGCAGGAAACTGGCCGACTGGAACTCGCGCATCCTCTGGGTCACGTCGCGCACCGACAGGATCGACAGAAGCGAGGTATCCTTCAGCATGGCGATGAATTCGTTGCCAAGCGGCGGAATGACGATCTTCAGCGCCTGCGGCAGGACGATCAGCCGGGCAAGCTGCCAGTTGTTCAGGCCAAGCGACCGCGCCGCCTCGGACTGGGTGCGCGGAACCGCGTCGATCCCGGCGCGGAAGATTTCCGCCATATAGGCGGAATAGGCGATGGCGATGGCGAAGACGCCGCGCACGACGTTCGAGGGGTTGATGGCGCCCCCCGTCGCGTCCTTCAGCGCCCCGGCCAGCGGCAGGCCGATGAAAAGGATGATGACCAGCATCGGAACGCCGCGCACGGTATCGACGAAAAACTCGGTCCCCACCGACAGCGGATGGCGCCCATGCTGATGGGCCGAGATCGTCAGAAGACCCAGAAGGATGCCAAGGATCAGCAGGGTATTTGCCGGCGTGCTCAGATAATCCGGCAGAAACGTCACCTTCCAGATAACCGGAGCGCCGGCAGGGGCCTTGTCCTCGGGGACGAACACCGCCGACACCTGATCGCCTTCCTGCAGAAGCCGGAAGGCATGGTCATCGTCAAGCACGCTTCGCAGACCGATTTCCCGATCCGCCGGTGCCCCGTCAAAACCGCCATAGCGGATCGCGTCGATCATCGGCTTCGGCGTGCCCTTGGCGATGGCCACCTTCTTGTCGAGGCTGCCGGCGAGCACGTATTTCGAATGCGGTTGCAGGAACAGCGCGACCGCGGCGGCAAGCATCAGCGCGGCGGCAACCGCATAGCGGCGGGTCGTCTTCGGGCCGGGGCTGATATGCAGCATCCCCGCCCAGCAGATGCCCAGCGTCGCCGCCAGCATATAGGCGAAGATCCCCGCGCGGATCGTCGTGAACAGACCGGCGGCAAAACCCAGATGCGCGTTCAAGAGAAGATAGGCCAGAAGACCGCCATCCAGCACAAGGATTGCGATTGCGATGACCTTGCCGATCCCGCGCGCCGCCTTGCCCAGATGTACGGCACCGAGAGCGGCAACCAGAACCAGATTGGCCAGCGCAAACCAGTTCATATAGCCCAGGGTCGCCGCCTCGACGATGGCCGCCCCTTCGGGCGACAGTTGCCGGGGCGTCAGCGCCTTGACGACAAGATCCGACAACGCGGGATCGACGGCATTGGCGACGATCACGTTGACAAGGCTTGCAATGCTGATCACGCCGCGGGAAATCAGGAAGGCAGCCGCCACGGCCGCCACCGCCGCCACAAGGTAGGGCAGCACCCCGCGCTGCCCGCGCTTGCCCGGCAGCAGATAGCGCAGCGCGAACATCACCAGCGCCAGAAGCACCGCCAGCATGATCAGGAAATCGATGAACATCCGGCCCGCGCCGGGTTCGACCCCGACAATGGCGACAAGCGAACGCTGATAGTTCGGCACCGTCGCGAAAAGCCAGATGATGAAGGGGGTCGCCGCCAGAATGACAAGGTTGCTCGGCCGCATTCGCGCAAGATATTTCATGATTGCCTGTCCCCGGCAGAGTCATGGAAACCGGCCCGCACAGGGGTACCAGGCGGGCCAGTCAGGACGCGGTCAAAACGTCAGTTGTTGCCCCAGTACTTGGCGACAAGCACGTCCATCGAACCGTCATCCTTCATCATCTGAAGGGCTTCGTTGAAGGCGGCGACACGCTCGTCGCCCTTCTGGAAGACCAGACCAAGCGGATCGGACTGAAGCCCGGTGATGCCGACGATCAGTTCGCCGGCGAATTCCTTGGTATAGGCATTCGCCGATGTGCCGTCGATCACGACACCGGCCACGTCGCCGTTCTTCAGGGCGACGGTGGCGGCCACGAAGCTGTCGTAAAGCGCCACGTTGTCGCGGCCAACCAGCTCTTCGGCCAGCGAGGCGTTGGTGGTCGCGGTCTGGGCCGCCAGCTTCTTGCCCGAGGCCTTGATGTCATCGATGGTCATGCCTTCATCCTCGACACGCTGGAGGATCGCCTGGCTGACGATGATGTAGGGGTCGGTGAAATCCATCGACTGCTGGCGTTCTTCGGTGATCGTGACACCCGAGGCGACCAGATCAAACTCACCCTGCTGGATCGCGGCGAAGATGCCGTCCCAGGCGGTGGTGACAAACTCGGCCTTGCAGTTGATGCGCTCGCAGATGCCGTTCACGACATCGACGTCAAAGCCCACAACCTGCCCGGTGGCCGGATCGATGGTTTCCATCGGCGGATAGGTCGTGTCCGACCCCACGCGCAAGACAGCGCCTCCAAGATCCGCGGCGCTGACGGCACCGGCGAAAAGCTGCGCGACAGCGGCAGCAAGAAGAACCTTCTTCATCGTAGTCTCCCTGTTTCTGATTTTTGAGGATGGGTGCCGCAAACCGGCCCGCCGGCGCAGCCGCGCCGGCTGAGTTCGCGCATGGCGACCGGCCCACCGGCTTCCGTGGCATCGCGTATCGCTTCGGCATCAACGCTTTTTTGCACCGCCACCTCCCGATGCAAAACGCTAGTCCAACAAGTGGCGGTTTTCAAATCCCTATTTTTGGGCGGGATGATCTAGGCGGCGTTTTCAGCCTTTTCCACCCTCACGGCCGCGAACTTGAACTCGGGGATCTTGCCATAGGGGTCCAGCGCCGGGTTGGTCAGGATATTGGCGGCCGCCTCGACATAGGCGAAGGGCACAAAGACCATGTCCTCGGCGACGGCACGGTCCGCCCGCGCCATGATCGTGATCTCGCCGCGCCGGGTGCTCAGCCGCACCCTTTCGCCGGGCGCAACCCCCAGCCGCTTCAGCGTGTCGGGGTGCAGCGAACAGTTGGCCTCGGGTTCAACCGCGTCCAGCACCGCCGAACGGCGCGTCATCGATCCGGTGTGCCAGTGTTCAAGCTGCCGCCCCGTGGTCATGATCATCGGGAACTCGGCATCCGGAAGCTCGGCCGGCGACACGATATGCGCGGGCGTGAAGCGCGCCCTGCCGCCTGCACGCGGGAACCCGTTGCCGAAGACAATCGCTTGCCCCGGATCCTCGGGCGACAGCGAAGGATAGGTCACGGCCCCTTCGCGTTCCAATCGGTCCCATGTGATGTTGTCGAGCGATTTCATGCCCAGTTTCATCTCGGCGAAAACGTCGCGCGGATGGGAATAGGTCCAGCCGAGACCCAGCCGGTTCGCCAGATCGACGGTGATCTTCCAGTCCTCGCGCGCCTCGCCCGGCGGGGCAACGGCGGCGCGGCCGATCTGCACCTGACGGTTGGTGTTCGTCACGGTGCCGTCCTTTTCATAGAAGGCGGCGGCGGGCAGGATCACATCGGCATAGTTCGCCGTTTCGGTCAGGAAGATATCCTGCACGACCAGATGATCGAGCATTGCCAGCGCCTCGCGCGCGTGGTTCAGGTCGGGGTCCGACATCGCGGGGTTTTCGCCAAGGATATACATGCCCTTGACCTGCCCGGCATGAACCGCATCAAGGATCTCGGTGACCGTCAGGCCCTTTTCGTTGGAAAAGTCGTCCGAACCCCAGACAGCGGTGAACTTGCCCCGGATCGCATCGTCGGTGACGGTCTGGTAATCGGGCAGGAACATCGGGACAAGGCCCGCGTCGGACGCACCCTGAACGTTGTTCTGGCCGCGCAGCGGATGCAGGCCGGTGCCCGGCCGCCCGACATGGCCGCACATCAGGGCAAGGCTGATCAGGCAGCGCGAATTGTCGGTGCCGTGGACATGCTGGCTGACCCCCATGCCCCAGAAGATCATGCCCGATTTGGCGGTGGCGAATTCGCGCGCGACGGCGCGCAGCTCTGCCGCCGGAATGCCGCAGATCGCCTCCATCTTCTCGGGCGCGAAATTGGCCAGATGGGCCTTCTCGGCCTCCCAGTTCTCGGTATAGGCCTCGATATACTGGCGGTCGTAAAGCTCTTCCTCGACGATCGTCGCCATGATCGCGTTCAGCATGGAGACATCCGCGCCGGGACGGAACTTCAGCATATGCGTGGCGAAACGGCGCAGGCCCACCCCGCGCGGGTCCATCACGATCAGCTTGCCGCCGCGCTTGGTGAACTGCTTGAAATAGGTCGCGGCGACGGGATGGTTCTCGACCGGGTTGCAGCCGATGACGATGGCGACATCGGCATGTTCGATCTGGTTGAATGTCGCGGTGACGGCCCCCGAGCCGACAATTTCCAGCAGCGCGGAAACCGACGAGGCATGGCAAAGCCGCGTGCAGTGATCGACGTTGTTGTGGCGGAAACCCTGCCGGATCAGCTTCTGGAACAGATAGGCCTCTTCGTTCGAGCATTTCGCCGAACCGAACCCCGCAATGGCGCGCCCACCGGTCTTTTCGGCCAGCGCCTTCATGCCATTCGCGGCGAAATCCAGCGCCTCGTCCCAGCTTGCCTCGCGGAAGTGCCTGTCCCAGTTCGCGGGATCGACGTTCAGCCCCTTGGCGGGCGCGTCCTCGCGCCGGATCAGGGGCTTGGTCAGCCGGTGCGGATGGTGGATATAGTCAAAGCCGAAGCGGCCCTTGACGCAAAGGCGGCCTTCGTTCGCCGGGCCATTGATGCCCTCGACATATTTGACCTTGCCGTCCTTGATCTTCAGCGAAACCTGACAGCCGACACCGCAGAACGGGCAGACCGAGGTGGTCTCGGAATCGAAATCCGCCCGGTCGCCGACCTGCGCGGCGTCAACCACCGTCGCGGGCATCAGGGCGCCGGTCGGGCAGGCCTGAACGCATTCGCCGCAGGCGACGCAGGTCGACTGGCCCATCGGATCGGCCAGATCGAAGACCGGATAGGCATCGTGCCCACGTCCGGCCATGCCGATCACGTCATTGACCTGAACCTCGCGGCAGGCGCGCACGCAAAGGCCGCACTGGATGCAGGCGTCAAGGTTGACGCGCATCGCGACATGGCTGTCGTCCAGCAAGGGAATGCGTGTCTTTTCCAGTTTCGGGAACCGGCTGGCCGAAACCCCGTTGGCCTCGGCCATGTCCCACAGATGGGATGAGGCATCATGCGCCCTTGCCTGCTCGGGCTGGTCCGCCAGCAAAAGTTCCATGACCATCTCGCGCGATTTCCTCGCGCGTTCGGTCGCGGTCCTGACGACCATGCCCTTGGCGGGCGCGCGGCTGCACGAAGCCGCCAGAACCCGCTCGCCCTCGATCTCGACGACACAGGCGCGGCAGTTGC
The DNA here is from genome assembly GCA_020447005.1 of Paracoccaceae bacterium. Taxonomy (GTDB): domain Bacteria; phylum Pseudomonadota; class Alphaproteobacteria; order Rhodobacterales; family Rhodobacteraceae; genus Albidovulum. The sequence continues at coordinate 18,062 of JAGRDO010000032.1, read as the reverse complement.
CGTCGGGGCGATAGCCGGTCTGATCCTTGTGGCACAGATGCGGGATCGCCGTGCCCTCGCGCCTGGCGACCTCCCAGATCGTTTCGCCCGGCCGTGCCGAAACTTCTTTGCCGTCAAGGGTGAACTTGATTGTCTCGGTCATGTTTTCAACTCGATCTCGAGAAAGGACAGGGATGATTTACCGGCGTTTATGACGTTATGCGAAACCCCGGCGGGGCGGGAATAGGGGTTGCCCCCGCGCATCTGCGAAACGCTTTCGCTGCCATCGTCCGCGACCACGCGAACCTGCCCGTCGGTCAGGGGTACGATCACATAGGCAAGACCGTGCACATGGTGCCCGGTCTCATCCCCCGGCGCGAAGTCGAACCGGTTCACGACAACGCGTTCGTCGTCGATCATTACGGTATGCCGCGCGGCGGCCATCACACTTCCTCCGGGAAATGTTTCATCGTCAGGCGGATCGGGTTCGGCGCCGCCTGGCCCAGACCGCAGATCGAGGCATCGCCCATGACCTGGCAGAGGTCTTCCAGAAGACCCTGATCCCATTTGTCGGCCTGCATCAGCTTGACGGCCTTTTCGCAGCCCACCCGGCAGGGCGTGCACTGGCCGCAGGATTCGGATTCAAAGAACCGCAGCATGTTCAGCGCGGCCGCTTTGGCCGAATCCTTGTCCGACAGGACCACGACGGCGGCCGAACCGATGAAGCTGCCATGGGGTTGCAGCGTGTCGAAATCCAGCGGGATGTCGGCCATCGAGGCCGGCAGCAGGCCCGAGGATGGCCCCCCCGGCTGATAGGCCTTGAAGGCGTGGCCTTCGGCCATGCCGCCCGAGGCCTCGATGATATCGGTGATCGTCGATCCCGCCGGCAGAAGATAGACGCCCGGCTTCGCCACCCGGCCGGAAACCGAATAGCTCCGCAGCCCCTTGCGGCCGTTCTTCTCGACACTGCTCAGGATCTCGGGCCCCTCGCGCAGGATGCGGGTGATCCAGTGCAGGGTTTCGACGTTATGCACCAGTGTCGGGCGGTCGAAGATGCCGACAGCGGCCACATAGGGCGGGCGCTGACGCGGAATGCCGCGCTTGCCCTCGATCGATTCGATCATCGCGCTTTCTTCGCCGCAGATATAGGCGCCTGCCCCGCGGCGAAGCTCGATAAAGCCCGGCGCGGCGATCCCCGCGGCCTCCAGCGCCGCGATCTCGCGCCGCAGGATTTCCAGCACGGCGGGATATTCGTCACGCATGTAGATGAAACAGCGCTCGGCCTCGACGGCCCATGCGGCGACCAGCATCCCCTCCAGCATCAGATGCGGCGTGCGCTCCAGATAGTAGCGGTCCTTGAAGGTGCCCGGCTCGCCCTCGTCGCCATTGACCGCCAGATAGCGCGGCCCGGGATTGGCACGGACAAAGCCCCATTTGCGCCCCGACGGGAACCCCGCCCCGCCAAGGCCCCGAAGACCCGAGGCCAGCACGGTTTCCTGCACCTTTTCCCAGTTGCCGGATGTGCGCAGCCCGGCCAGCGTGGCATAGCCGCCCGCCGCCCGATAGGCGGCGAAATCCTCATAGGCCGGGATCTCGGCATGGAAATGGCCGTCCTTCAGCGCCGCCTCGACCTTTGCCGGGGTCGCATGATCGATATGCCGGTGACCGATTTCCAGAACCGGCGCGGTGTCGCACCGCCCCATGCAGGGCGCGCGCAGCACGCGGATCTTCTTGGGGTCCGTGCCCGCCTCAAGCGCGGCGATCAGCGCCTCGGACCCCGCCAGCTCGCAAGACAGCGACTCACAGACCCGGATCGTCAGATCGGGTGGGGTGGCCTCATCCTCGCGCACGGGGTCGAAATGGGCATAGAAGGTGGCCACTTCCCAGATTTCCGCCATGCCGGTGCGAAGCTCTTCGGCCAGCGCGCGCAGATGCGGGGCCGAAAGGCAGCCATACTTGTCCTGAACAAGGTGCAGATACTCGATCAAAAGGTCGCGGCGATACGGCCCCTCGCCCAGCAGCTCGCGCATTTCGGCCCATGCCCGGTCGTCAAGCTGCCGGCCCTTCGGCGTCTTGCGCCCGCGTCCGCGCCCCGATTTCCAGACCCCGTCCTTGTTGTCCAGTGCCATCCTGCCGTCCGCCCTCAAATGCAATCCCTGGCCCGTCCCTTCACGGACCGGCTACGCCATGTCTCTCATGGTGTGGTTGGAAAGAATAGACAGGAATCGCCATATTACCTATCAGTCGCGCCATGAGATGGGATGACGAAATCGACGCCAAGGGGCTGCTTTGCCCGCTGCCGGTGCTGAAGCTGCGCAAAAGACTGCGCGCGATGGCGCCCGGTCAGGTGCTGCGCCTGATCGCGACCGATCCGGCGGCCATCATCGACGTTCCCCATTTCTGTGCCGAATCCGGGCATGCACTGCTGGAAAGCGCCGAGGATGGCGGCATCCAGACCTATCTGATCCGGCGCGCCTAAAGCCCGAAGGCAGAGAACGGGTAATACCGCACCGTCGCGCCGGGCGCGATCGTGGCGGCACCGTCGCCAAGCTCGACCAGCCCGTCCGCCCAGGCAAGGCCGCTGATCCGCCCCGATCCTTCCGAGGCAAAGACCTCGGCCGCGCCATCCGCGTTCAGCCGCGCGCGCAGATATTCCCGCCGCCCGGCTTTCTTGGCCTTGGAAAATGCCGCAGGAACGTCAAAGCCCTGCGGCACCGACCAGCCCGACCCGGCCATCAGCGAAAGCGCGGGGCGGGCGAAGATCAGCGCGCAGACAAAGGCCGCGACCGGATTTCCCGGCAGGCCAAAGACCGGCACCCCCCGCCACAGCGCCAGCGCCAGCGGCCGGCCCGGCTTCATCGCGATGCGCCAGCTTGTCAGCCGCCCCCTGTCACGCAAAAGCTGCGAGACATGGTCCTCATCCCCCGCGGACGCCCCGCCGGACGTGACGATGACATCGACCTCGGCCGATGCCCGGTCGAACCCCGCCGCCAGCAGCCCCGCATCGTCGCGGATATGACCGAGATCGACGGCGGAATGCCCCCAGGCCCGCGCCAAGGCCAGCAGCATCGGCCGGTTCGCGTCATAGATCTGATGCGGTGCGGCGGGCATCCCGGGCGCGGCGACGATCTCGTCCCCCGTGGACAGGACACCAACGCGCAGCGGGCGACAAACCTCGACCTCCGCGATGCCCAGCGCGGCCAGAAGCGCAAGATCCGGCGCGCGAAGCCGCCGCCCCGCAGCCAGCGCGACCGCCCCTTCGACGACATCCTCGCCCGCCTTGCGCGTGTTGGCGCGGGGCTTCACCGGCCCGTCAAAGGCCACTGTCGCGCCATCGGTCGCGCAGTCTTCCTCCAGCACCACGCTATCCACGCCCTCGGGCAGGATGGCGCCGGTCAGGATGCGGATGGCATGGCCCCCGGGCACCGCGCCCGCATAGGGCTGGCCCGCCGCCGCGCGCCCGGCCACCAGCGGCAGGCGCTGCACCCCCGCCCCTGTCGCCGCATGGGCAAAGCCGTAACCGTCCACCGCCGAATTCGCCGCCGGCGGGTTCGACCGGCGCGCCGTGCAATCCTTGGCCAGAACGCGCCCCGCCGCCTCTTCCAGCGGCAGGGTCTCGGTCCCGTTCACCGGCGCAAGACCCTCTCGCAACCGGGCGAGAGCCGTTGCGACCGGCACCCAGTCCACGCCCTGCGGCATGGCAAAACAGTCGTCGCGCAAACGGGGCGGGATAAGCGGATCGCTCATGTCTCGACCTCGCGGCCCCTGAGCGCCGGCCGGGGGCCGCCTGCCCCCGGACCCCCGGAGGCATGAATTCCCTGACAGGCATGAGATGCCGGTCTTGGGTTCTGGCCGATGACGGAAGGCGGGTTTGCGACAATCAAAGCCCAACCTCCTGCAAGACAAATGTCGCGATGGCAGAGATGTCATCGAGGCCGAACTTCGGCACATCGAGCCGCGGCGGCACCACGTCCGCCGCCACTGCCCGGATGGTGGCATTGCCCTCTGCCAGCGGCGGGCGTCCGATCACATGCCGATAGGCCTCGATCTTCGGGTGACCTTCGCGCTTGTAACCCTCGATCAGCACCAGATCGACGGGCGACAGCCGCGCCAGCAATTCGTCCAGCGCCGGCTCTTGCGCGCCGCGCAGCTCGTGCATCAGGGCCCAGCGCGCGGGCGAGGACAGCAGCACCTCGCGCGCGCCTGCCGCGCGATGGCGGAAACTGTCGCGCCCCGGATGATCCACCTCGGCATCGTGATGGGCATGCTTGACGGTCGAAACGCTGATCCCCCGCGCGGTGATCTCGCGCACCAGCCGTTCCATCAGCGTGGTCTTGCCTGCGTTCTTCCAGCCGGTGACGCCGTAAAGTCTCATGTGATCAGCCTTTCGGCTTCGCTGATATCCCCGGGCGTGTTGATGTTGAAGAAAGGGTCGAAGGGATCGGAGGGGAATTCCGCGATACCCGCGCCATGACGCCCGGTCCAAAGGACGATCTTGCGCAACCCGCCTTCCAGCGCGGCGCGCAGATCGTGACGCAGGGCAACCGGCCAAAGCCCGAAGGTCGGATGCTGCCAAAGCGTGCCGTCCCCGTCCCGGCTGGCGGCCAGCGCAAGGCCGGACGGCCCGGCAGCCGCCCGAAGCCGCGTGACAAGATCGGCGGGAAAGAACGGCGTATCGGCGGCGACCGTGACGATGGCCTCCGCCCCGCGACCCGCCGCCCAGTCCAGCCCCGCCAGCACGCCCGCCAGCGGACCGGGATGGTCGGGCAGGCTGTCGGGCAGAACCGGCAGGCCGAACTCTGCCAGCCGCGCCGGATCGCCATTTGCGTTGATCGCCATGGCGCCGCACTGAGGCGCCAGCCGCGCGATCACCCGGTCAATCAGCCGCCGGCCCGCCACGACACGCAAGCCCTTGTCGCCACCGCCCATCCGGGTCGCCCGCCCGCCGGCCAGGATGATGCCGGGCGGTCTCATGCGGCCTCCTCGCTGCGCCAGCGATCGACCTGCTCTGAAAAGCTCTCGGGGGTCCATCCCGGGGGCAGCCTCCCGGCAGAAACCGGAATGGCCAGTTCGGGACCGATGCGGAACACCACGCCCGCCTTGCGGACCCGTTGCGGCGGGATGGACGCCCATGGCACCGTCAACTGCATTTGCTTGCTGGCCGAGTGCAGCCCCCCGGCGCCGAAGGTAAATTCGACGGCACCGCCGGCGCTCTGGCCAAATCCGGGGCCGAGGCGCCGCATGATGGCCGGCCTCGCAAAAAGGTTGAACCAGCGCAGCGCGAAATACCCGACATAGGCCGCAAGGGCCTGATCGGGACGGATGGTGCCGGCGATCGTCAGGATCACCGGGATGGGCAGAAGCGACAATCGCGCTGCCTCGACGGCCAGATGATCGACCGGCGAAGCGAACCCGTAGCGGCGCAGGTTTCTCAACGCGATTCGGACGTCGTGGGCCGTGTCGTAGGTGACTGTGATGGTTTCGGACGCGTCAGGCATGGCCGGCCTCATAGGCGCGGGCGCGCTCAGGGGTAAGCCAGTGCGGCATCACCCGGACACCCGCGTCGCTATAGCCAAGACGCTCGTAAAAGCCAATCACCCCCTGATTGGTGTCGCGCACCACCAGCATCAGCTTGATCACGCCGCGCGCGCCTGCCCATCCCTCGGCGGCAGGCTGGGCGCGCAGACGGGCGATGTCGTCGGCCGCGGGGTTCCAGGGCCGGGTCATGCCGGCCCGGTCCCACAGCGCCACGAGTGCTGCGATCTGATCGTCGCGGACCGGCTTGAAACGCTCACTCATCCCCCGCCCCCTTGCGCCTGTGCCGGCGCTCCTCGCCCTCGCCAGTCAGCTCTGCATCCCGGATCAGCCGCTCCTCGCCGGACAGCACCACGAAGCGCTGGCCGCGCATCCGGCCGACCAGCGTCAGGCCGACCTGCCGCGCGATCTCGACCCCCCATGCGGTGAAGCCCGACCGCGAGGCCAGCACCGGAATGCCCATCAGCGCCGTCTTGATCACCATTTCCGAGGTCAGCCGCCCGGTGGTGTAAAGGATCTTGTCATGCGCGGGCACGCGATGGCGGAACATGAACCCGGCGATCTTGTCCACCGCGTTGTGGCGCCCGACATCCTCCATGAAAACCAGCGGCCTGTCCTTTTCGCACAGCACCGTGCCGTGGATCGCCCCGGCCTCAAGGTAAAGCGACGGCGTGGTGTTGATCTCGCGCGCAAGCGTGTAAAGCCAGCTTGTCCGCACCTCGGCCCCGGGCAGGACCAGCCCCTCCAGCCCCTCCATCATGTCGCCAAAGACCGTGCCCACCGCACAACCCGAGGTGCGCGTTTTCTTCCGCACCTTTTCCTCATAAGAGGTCTGCCGCGCGGTGCGCACGACAACCGCCTCGGCCTCCTCGTCGTGATCGACGCCCGTCACCACGTCGTCGGCCCGCAACATGCCCTGATTGCGCAGGAAACCCAGCGCCAGATATTCCGGATAGTCCCCGATCGTCATCGCGGTGACGATTTCCTGACTGTTCAGGAAGATCGTCAGCGGGCGCTCCTCGATCACCGCGATCTCGGCCGGCATCCCGGCGTGATCGGTGCCGGTGATCCTGCGCGTCAGGCGCGGATCGGAAGGATCGGGCAGAACAGGCAGGGCGGGCGGCATCACATGTCTTTCGAATTCGCAGGGCATCTTGTATGCCCATCGACAGGGGTTGCAAGGGAAAGCCGATGCTGGGCTATCTGATCACCGACGGACAGGGCACCGCCGACCGGCTTCTGGCCGGGGTCGCCGATACCCTCGCGGCCGAAGGCTGGCCGCTTGCCGGGGCGGTACAGATCAACTCGGACGCCGGCACCGGGCGCCCCTGCGACATGGATCTGAACGTGCTTGCCGCACGCCGGATCATCCGCATCAGCCAGAATCTCGGCAAGCTCGCCAAGGGCTGCCGGCTTGACCCTGACGGGCTTGAGCAGGCGGTGGGCCTTGTTGCGGGCGCGCTCTCCGGTCCCGAGCGGCCGCGTCTTCTCATCGTGAACAGATTCGGCAAGCAAGAGGCCGACGGGCGCGGCTTTCGCCCGCTGATCGGGCAGGCGCTGGCGGAAGGCATCCCGGTCCTGACCTCGGTGGGCCGCGCCAACCTGCCGGTGTTCCAGAGTTTCGCCGAGGGCTTTGCCGAGGAACTCGCCCCCGACCTTGCCGCGCTTCTGGTCTGGTGCCAGCGCAACGCCTGATCCCGTCCGCCCCATGACCCGGACGCCCCGCGGCAGGGGGGATGAGGATCATTGCCGTCAGCGGCCGCGCATCTTCCCGGCCCAGGGGCGCGGCGCGCTGCGCGAAAGGCATGGACTGTTCATCGGGACGCCAAGGGTGTAATCAGCGCCAACCCGGCTCGGGGACCCGAGCATCACTACCGAGGCATGAGACATGAATATCGCAGGCCGCGAGATTTCGCCCCAACACCCGCCGCTCGTCATTGCCGAGATCGGCATCAACCATGGCGGCGATCTGGCCGTGGCCAAGGAAATGGTGCGTCTTGCCGCGCTGGCGGGCTGCGAGATGGTCAAGCATCAGACCCATATCCTCGAAGACGAGATGACGGATGAGGCCAAGTCGATCTTCCCGCCGAATGCCGATGTCTCGATCTGGGACGTGATGGCCGCCTGCGCGCTGTCGCGCGAGGATGAGGCAGAGCTGAAGCGCTATACCGAAAGCCTCGGGATGATCTGGATCTCGACGCCGTTTTCGCGCGCCGCGGCGGATTTTCTCGAAGAGCTGGACGTGCCCGCCTACAAGATCGGCTCGGGCGAGGCGGACAACCTGCCGCTGATCCGCCATATCGCGCGCAAGGGCAAGCCGGTGATCATGTCGACGGGCATGCAGACGATCGAGAGCCTGCGCGCCTCGGTCGCCATCCTCGATGCGGCCGGGATCGACTATGCGCTTCTGGAATGCACCAATCTTTACCCCAGCCCGCCGGACATCGTCTCGCTCAGGGGCGTCAGCGACCTGCGACAGGCCTTTCCGAATGCCGTGGTCGGCTTTTCCGATCATTCGATCGGCCCCGAAATGGCGCTGGCCTCGGTCGCCCTCGGTGCGGCGATCCTCGAACGGCACTATACCGATACGCGCTATCGCAAGGGCCCCGACATCATCAATTCGATGGACCCTGCCGAGCTGAAACTCTTGATCGACCGCTCGCGCGAAATCTGGATTGCCACGAACAATCCAAAGCAAAGGACGGCGGCGGAAGAACCGGTCTACCGCTTCGCCCGCGCCAGCGTCGTGGCCGACCGCGACCTGCCGCAAGGCCATGTCATCACCGAGGCCGACATCTGGGCCCGCCGCCCCGGCTCGGGCGAAATCGCGGGCTATGACTTCGACAAGGTGCTGGGCCGGCGGCTGACCCGCGCGGTCACGCGGAACACGCAACTGAAGTGGAGCGATCTGGCGGATTGAGCCGATAGGCGGTTTCCACTATAGCGCCGGTGCGCGGCGATCACGAAGGCAATCGGATGATCATTTCTGAAAAATACAATTTCATCTTTGTCCATATTCCGAAGACCGCCGGGCTTTCGGTGACCGATGCGTTCGGCAAATACGGCCGTCCGCGCGGCCGGACGATCTGGCGCTCGATCTCGCGGCGCATGCCCTACAAGGAAAGCCCCTCTGCCGCGCATTTCCGGGTTCACGAACCGGCGTCGAAGATGATCGCGAAACTCTCGCGCCCTGTCTTCGACGGGTTTCTCAGCTTTTCGGTCGTGCGCAATCCGTTCGACCACGCGGTCTCGCATTACGAATACATGAAGCAGTTCCGCATCAAGTCGACCGCCGACAAGGTCGGGCGCATGTCGTTCCGCGACTACCTTGAATACCGCATGAAACCGCCGATCTGGAACGACACGATCTTTGCCCGGATGCCGGATCAAAGCTACTACCTGACCGATGCGGCGGGCGATCTCGCCGTCAGGCGGCTGGTAAGGTTCGAAAACCTGAACGCCGAGCTGGAAGAGCTGAGCCGCGACCTGAAGCTGCCGGATTTCGCCCTGCGCCATGTCAACAAGACCAAGGCCGGCAAGAAACCGATGTCCAGCTATTACACCGATGAAACCGCCGATCTGGTCCGCAAGATCTATGACCGCGATTTCGATCTGATCGGTTATTCCCGCGACCTGCCGGATTTTGCCTGAGGCCCGTCCGTGAACCCGTTTTCCAGCCAATAGTTCCGCACCCATGGAATGGCCCCGCGGCCATAGCGCGGAAAGGCGGCCCAGGATGACCGGTCCGGACGGGTGACGTCGATCGGGCGCGGGTCTCCGTGAAAGGCCACGATCCTTGTGCCGGGATCGGGCAGGCGTGGCGCCAGCAGCCGATCAAGAACCATCGGCCTGCGCAGATGTTTCTTGAAGCTGATCACCCATTCGCGCGGCCAGGTTTCCCATGCGGTGACATGGGCCTGAACAAAGCGCTGTTCGATGCCGAACGTATCGAAGGCGCCCTCGGGGTCTGCCTGAAACCGCTCGGCGATCTGCGCCTGCGCGCCCAGATCGAAGCTGAAGACGCCAGAGGCGAGCGACGGCGTGGGGTTCAGGCTTCCCCGCCGCCATCCCGGCCCTCCGGCAATGGAAACCAGATCCCCCGGAACCTCGAAAAACGGGTCGAGATCCTCAAGAATTACGGAATCGAGATCGATGAACAGCGCTCGCCCGCGCAGCCCGTAAAGGTCCGGGACAAAAACCGAAAGCTTCGGCCATGCCCCGCGTTTCCAGTGGCGGGGGCCATAGCCGAGATCGGGGATCGGAAAAGTTTCGATCCCGTCGTCTAGTCCTTCCGGCTCCGGGGTGAGGCAGACGAAACGCACATCGCCCGACAGATGCCGGCGCACCGCCGAATGCAGTACATTCACGTAGCTTGCCGGATAGAGCGAACCCCATTTCATGCAAAGCACGATCTTCGGCTGATCTTTCGCCACCGCGTCGGTCCTCCCCGTGTCTGGAAGGACTGGTAGTCGAGTGGACATGCCCTGTCCAGAAGTCCGGATCGCCGTGACGCCCTGTAATCATGTTTTCGCTTTGCCTGCCCGCGAAGGCCCGGTATTGGCTAGGTCTATCAATCACCGACGGATCGGATCATGTTCGGCTTGCTCAAAGCCCTTCGCCAAAAAAGGCGTATCAAGCGTCTGGAGCGGGAAACCGCAGAGGAAACCTTTTCACGCTATTACGCCAGGAACTCATGGGGCGACCGGGAAAGCGCGTCGGGAAAGGGCTCCAACCTTGCGGTGACGGCGGCCCTGCGCGCAGCCCTGCCGGGGGTCTTTGCGCGGTTCGGGGTCAAGTCCCTGCTTGATGTGCCCTGCGGCGATTTCAACTGGATGTCCCGGGTCGATATGGCCGGGATCGACTATACCGGCGGCGATATCGTACCGGCGCTGATCGCGGACAATACCAAGCGCCACGGGTCGGACAGGGTGCGGTTCACCGTCATCAACCTGATGAAAACCCCGTTGCCCCATGCCGACATGATCTTTACACGCGATTGTCTTGTGCATCTGTCGCTTGCCGATGCCAGCGCGGCCGTCAGCAATATCCGCAAAAGCGGGGCAACCTATCTGATGGCGACGAATTTTCCGTCCACGGCGGCGAATGCCGACATTCTGACCGGCCAGTGGCGTCCCTTGGACCTGTGCAAGCCACCGTTCAACTTTCCCGAACCCTTGCATGTCGTTGACGAGAAGTTCGTGAATGCGTCGGGCCAGCACAGTGACAAATGCATGGGTATCTGGACGATTGCCGACCTGCCCGAACCGACATCGGCCCCCGAAGCAAAATGACCCGCTCGCTTCTCTTCGTTACCGGAACGCGCGCCGATTTCGGCAAGCTGGAACCGCTTGCCATCGCCGCGCGGGATGCCGGGTACCGCGTGGCCTTTTTCGTCACCGGGATGCACATGCTCGACCGCTACGGGCTGACCAAGCACGAGGTTCACCGGATGGCCGGCGTCGCGGTGCACGAATTCCTCAACCAGCGGCCGGGCGATCCGCAGGATGTGATCCTTGCCAAGACCGTCACGGGCTTTTCCGATTTCGTTACCGAACACCGGCCCGATCTGGTCGTGATCCATGGCGACAGGGTCGAGGCGCTGGCAACCGCGCTGGTCACGGCAACGAATTACATCCGCTCGGCCCATATCGAGGGCGGCGAGGTCTCGGGCACGATCGACGAGGTGTTCCGCCACTGCAACACCAAGCTTGCCGGGCATCACTTCGTGTCGTCCGAGGCCGCCGCCGACCGGGTCCGCGCCCTTGGCGAACCCGATGACGCGATCCATGTGATCGGCTCTCCCGAACTGGATTTCCACGCCGCTCCGTCCGGTGTCGGCATCGCCGATGTGCGGGACCGATATGCCATCCCGTTTGCCGATTACGGTATCTGCGTCTTTCACCCGGTCACCTCCGAAGCGGCCACCATGGGGCAGCAATCCACGGCCCTGTTCGGCGCCTTGCAGGCATCGGGCCGCAATTTCGTGCTGATCGCGCCGAACAACGATCCGGGGTCCGAGGCGATCTTTGCCGCGATCGAAGGCCTGCCCAGGGACCGGTTCCGGGTGCTGCCCTCGATGCGCTTTGCGCATTTTTCCGAATTGATGAAGAACGCCGCCGTCATGGTCGGCAATTCTTCCGCCGGGGTGCGCGAAGCGCCGTTTCTCGGTCTGCCGTCGCTGGACATCGGCACCCGGCAGACGAACCGCTCGGATGCGCCGACGATCCGCGCCGCGCGGGCCGGGGACAGCGCCGCAATCGCGACCTTTCTTTCCGAAGAATGGGGGCGGCGCTATGACCGGCACACCGCCTTTGGCGCAGGGCGCGCAGCGGCCAGATTTGTCGAGGTGCTGAACGACCCCGCCTTCTGGGCGCGCGGCATGCAGAAGCAGTTTCGCGACTTCACCCGGACCGGGGCATGACCGCGCCGGCCGGATGGGCGCTGCGGCTGTACCTTGCCGCGACACCCCTGCTTGCCCCGCTTGCCCCCGCGCTTTTGCGCCGCCGCCTGAAACGCGGCAAGGAAGACCCCGCGCGCATGTCCGAAAAGCTTGGCCAGACCGGCGCGCGCCGGCCATCGGGGCCGTTGGTCTGGCTGCATGCGGTCGGGCTGGGCGAGGTGATGGCCCTGCGCGGGCTGATCGACGAACTGGCGGCGCAGGCGCCCGGACTGTCGTTCCTTGTCACCTCCACTGCGCGCAGCTCGGCCAGCGTATTCGCCGCGAACCTGCCACCGCGCACGCAGCATCAGTTCCTGCCCATCGACGCACCGCGCTTTTACCGGCCGTTCTTCGATCACTGGCGGCCGGACCTTTCGGTCTGGTCCGAACAGGATCTCTGGCCCGGGATGGTTGTCGAGGCGGCACGCCGCGATATCCCGCTCGCCCTGGTAAACGGGCGGCTGAACCCGCGCGCGGCCGCCGCGCGGGGACGCGCCGGGGGGCTTTACGGCGATCTTTACGCGCGCTTTTCGCTGCTGGCCGCGCAGGATGCTGAAACCGCCGCCGCACTGACCCGGCTGGGCGCGAAGGGCCCGGTCCTGACCCATGTCTCGCTCAAGGCCGCGACGCCGCCCCTGTCGGTGGACGCCGCCGCGCTGCAGGCCATGCGCAGGGAGCTTGCCCGGCGCCGGGTCTGGTGCCTTGCCTCCTCGCATGACTTTGACGAGGCGATTGCCCTTGCCGCCCATCGCCAGATCGTGAAATCCGACCCGCGCGCGCTGTTGATCATCGCGCCGCGCCAGCCCGGCCGCGGGGCCGGGATTGCCGGGGCCGCAGAGAAGGCAGGGCTGGCCGTGTCGCTGCGTGCATCGGCCAATGGCCCGCAACTGCCCAGACCGGGCGATCAGGTTCATGTCGCCGATACCTTTGGCGAAATGGGTCTTTGGTACCGGCTCTGCCCTGCCGTGCTGATGGGCGGCACCTTCGGCCCCGTCGAAGGCCACAACCCGTGGGAACCCGCGCGCCTTGGCGCCGCTGTGCTTCACGGGCCACGGACGGCGAATTTCGCCGCCGACTATGCCCGGCTTGACGGGGAAGACGCCGCCCTGGCCGTGGCCGATGCCGCTGCCCTGGTGACGGCCCTTGGCCGCGACCTGACGGCAATGGCCACCCGGGGGCAGGCACTTGCGACGGCCGGGTCGCAGGATGTGACGATCCTCGCCACGCGCCTGCTCGCGCTCATGCCGGGGCGTGGCTGATGGGCGGGCGGTTTCCCTCGCCGCGCTTGCGGATGGCGCTGGTCCTTTACCGGGCGCTCTGGTGGCTCGGGCTTCCGGCGGTGCTCGTCTATCTCTGGCGCCGCACCCGGCGCGATCCCGATTATGGCCGCCACCTGCGCGAACGCTTCGGCCTCTACCCGGACTGGCCCGGCGAAGCGCCGGTCTGGATCCATGCCGTTTCCCTTGGCGAGCTTCGGTCGGCCACCCCCCTGATCCGCGCACTTCTCACGCGCGGCGAACGCGTGCTTCTGACCCATTTCACCCCCGCCGGGCGCCGCGAATCCGCGCGCCTTTTCGGTGATGAGATCAGGGCCGGACAGGTCCGCCCGGTCTGGGTACCGTTAGAGCTTGGCCCCGCCATGCGCCGCTTCATCCGCCACTTCGCCCCGCGCTACGGGCTGGTGATGGAAATCGAGGTCTGGCCGGTGATGATCATGGAATGCCGCCGCGCGGGGCTGCCGCTTTTCATGTGCAACGCGCAATATCCGTCGAAATCCTATGAGCGCGATCTGCACCGCACGAAACTTCGCGCTGAACTGATGCGCGGCTTTGCCGGCGCTTTGGTGAAATCCGAACTGCAACGCGAACGGTTCGCCACCGCCGGCGTGACCAATATCGCCATTACCGGCGAAACCCGCTTTGACCAGCCGGTCCCGCCCGCCCAGATCGCCGCCGCCGCCGCCGCGCGGCCCGCCTTCGGTGCCGGCCGGCGTGTGATCACGATCGCCAGCGCCGTCAATGGCGAAGATCCGCTTTACCTCTCGGCCATTCGCCAGACCCGCGAAAACCATGCCCGCGCCGGCCTGCCGATGCCGCTTTTCGTCTATGTGCCCCGGGCGCCCGAACGGTTTGACGAGGTCGCGGGGATGATCGCCACCGCGGGGCTGGGCGTCCTTCGCCGGTCGAAGGTCTTCGACCGGGACCTGACCGCGACCGGTCCCCTCGGCGACACCGACATCCTTCTCGGCGACAGTCTGGGAGAGATGTATTTCTACCTTGCCCTTGCCGATCTCGTGATCGTCGGGGGCGGCTATCGCGCCGCCGGGGCGCATAACATCATCGAACCGCTGGCGCTGAAGAAACCGGTGATCGTCGGTCCTTCGACATGGACGATCGAATTTCCGGCTGTCGAGGCCGTGGCGGCCGGGGTTTGCCGCATCGTGCCCCCCGACGCGCTGGCCGATGCGCTGGCCCCCGATGCCGCGCTTCCGGATGCCGCCACGATAGACGCCTTCTTTGACGCCCATCGCGGCGCGGCCAAACGCACGCTGGCGGCCATTCCGCAGCTGATCGGAACCTGTCGCGGCGATCAGGTCTGATCGGGCACCTTTCGCACACCCTGCGCGATCTGGCGGCCCAGCAGGATTTCGACGATTTCCCAGTCAAGCGGGCTGTCGATGTCAAGCGAACGTTCGTTGGGCACGACGAAGGGGATCACCCGGCCTTCGAACAGCGCGCGCGCGCGGCGCAGGTAGTCGGGCGCGACGGCATAGACGACGCCCACATGGTCATAGACCATCGGTGCCTGCTGCCGGGCAACCACGTTGTTCGGCAAAGGCTTGGACACATGAAGCGCGCCGCTGGCATCCGCCTCGACGATATTGAAATAGGGGTTCTTGCGCGAGATCGAGCAGGACATCACCATGTCCGGCCGTTCCGCCTGAAACAGATCGAGCGCGCCGGACACATCCTCGGGCATCCGCAGGGGCGAGGTCGCGTCAAGATCAAGGAAGATGTCAGCCGGGCCGACAATGGCCTCGCAAGCTTCCAGGGCATGCCGCCACACATCCCATTTCGCCGCCGTATCCGTCGCCAGATGATCCGGCCGCAATCCGATATCCAGACATCCGCGTTTCAGCGCATGTTCCAGAATCTCTTCGCTGTCGGTCGAAACCACGACCGTATCGATCTGCGGGTTTTCAAAAAGCTGGTCGAGCGACCAGTCGATCAATGGCCTCCCGCAGATTCGTTGAAAATTCTTGCCCGGAACCCCGCGCGATCCCTTGCGGACACCGATATGGCCAATGATCATCCGATAACCTCCCGGTTTCACCCTAAATTCCGGTCCGCGCCGCCTATCCCATATCCGTCCGGCCACGGCGGTCGTGGCGCAGATTGGCGTAAAGCACGTGGTTACGCCAGCGGCCGTTGATCTGAAGATAGCTTTGCGCCACACCTTCGTACTTGTAGCCGCATTTTTCGAGCACCCCGCGCGACGCGGCGTTTTCCGGCAGGCAGGCGCTTTCCAGCCGGCTGAGGTCAAGCGCGGTGAAACAGTGATGGATGACCGCGCGAAGGGCCTCGGTCATGTATCCCTGCCGGGCATATGGCGCGCCGATCCAGTACCCGATGGTCGCCGCCTGTGCGGGCCCGCGCCGGATATTGTCCACCGTGACCGCGCCAAGAACCGATCCGTCCCCCCGGCGGATCATGAACAGCGGCATCGCCGTGCCGCCGGAATTGGCGCGCTGGGCCCAGTAGACACGGTTGGTAAAGGCCTTCCGGCTCAGATGGTCCGGCGCCCATGTCGGTTCCCAGGGCAGCAGGAAATCGCGGCTTTGCTGGCGCAGACTGCTCCAGGCCTGATAGTCGGAATGGCTCGGCAGGCGCAGCGTCATCCGCTCGGTCTCGATCCTGACCCGACGCCGCAGGAACATCAGGCAGCCAGCCTTCTGCGAAGCGTTTCATGCGTCGGAGCCTGTTCGACCGGCCCGTAAAGCGCCAGGGCCGACGATGTGCCCTCGACCATCTGCGCGGCGAAGGTCAGAACCTCTTGCCGGGTCACGGCCTCGATCTCGGCGGCGCTTTCCTCGACGGTCTGCACCTTGCCCCAAAGGGCGACGTGGCGCGCCATGCGTTCCGCCCGCGCCGAGGGGCTTTCCAGCCCCATCAGAAGGCCCGCCTTCATCTGCGCCCGCGCCCGCGCCACTTCGGCCTCGCTCATGTCATCGGCCGCGCGCTTCATCTCGTCGATGGTCAATTCGCTCAGCGCGCCGATCTCGTCGGCCGAGGTTCCGGCATAGATCGTGACCATCCCGGTATCGGCATAGGCCCCGGCCTGCGCATAGATCGAATAGCACAATCCGCGCTGTTCACGGATCTTCTGAAAGAGGCGCGACGACATGCCCCCGCCCAGCGCCGTCGTATAGACCTGCGCGGCGTGGAAATCCCGGTCGCGCACGCTTGGCCCCTCAAAGCCCAGCGCAAGGTGAACCTGCTCAAGCTCCTTGACCTCGCGCCGCTCACCGCCGCGCCAGCTTGCCTGCTGGACCGCCGCGCCCCGCGCCGGCGCCAGCCCGCCGAACACCGCCTCGGCGGCTTTCACGATCTGGTCATGATCGACAGCGCCCGCAGCGGCCAGAATCATCCTGTCCGGCCCGTAATGTTCGCCGACAAAGCCTGTCAGATCCTCGCGCCCGAAGGCCGACACCCGTTCCGAAGGGCCGAGGATCGTGCGCCCCATCGCCTGCTCGGGATAGGCGGCTTCCTGCAACCAGTCAAAGATGATGTCATCGGGCGTATCCAGCGCCTGCCCGATCTCTTGCAGGATCACGTGACGCTCGGTCTCGATCTCTTTCGGATCGAAGACCGGGTTCAGCACGATGTCCGAAATCACATCCAGCGCCAGCGGCACATCCGCCGCCAGTACCCGCGCGTAATAGGCGGTCATCTCGCGGCTGGTATAGGCGTTGATATATCCGCCCACATCCTCGATTTCCTCGGCGATCTGCAAGGCGCTGCGCCGCTTCGTGCCCTTGAAGGCCATATGTTCGAGGAAATGCGCGATGCCGTTCTGTTCGGCCCGTTCATGCCGCCCGCCCGCCGTCAGCCAGACGCCGAGCGAGGCCGAGGCAAGCCCGGGCATCCGTTCCGTCACGATGCGGAACCCGTTCGGCAGTGTCGTCAGCCGTGTCGTCACTTCTTTCGCCTTTCCATGATCAGCGCCTCAAGTGCGCCCAGATCGTTCGGCACCGATGTAACACGTTCCGGCCGCTTGAAAAGGTCGGCCATGCGCTCGGGCAGCGCCGGGCGCAGGCCCGTTGCCTTTTCGACCGCGTCGGGGAATTTCGCCGGATGCGCGGTGGCCAGCGTGATCATCGGAACGCCCGTGTCGCGCCCGGCCCCGGCCACGGCGACCCCCACGGCCGAATGCGGGCACAAGACCTCTCCGGTCTGCGACCGCATCGCCGCGATGGTCGCCAGCGTCTCCTCCTCTGACACCCGGCCCGAACCGTAAAGCTCGCGCAATGCCTGAAGCGCGCCCTGGCTGACCGAAAATCCGCCGTCGGACTTCAGCTCCGCCATCAGCTTTGCCACCGCGCCCCCGTCGCGCCCATAGGCATCGAAAAGCGCGCGTTCGAAATTCGACGACACCTGAATATCCATCGATGGCGAGATGGAGGGCCGGACGCCATCGGTCTCGTACCGCCCCGTCGTCAGGCAGCGGTGCAGGATGTCGTTCTGGTTCGTGGCGATCACCAGCCGCGCAATCGGCAAGCCCATCCTCTTGGCGATATAGCCCGCAAAGATGTCGCCGAAATTGCCCGTGGGCACGGTAAAGCTGACCTCGCGATCCGGCGCACCCAGCGAAACCGCCGAGGTGAAGTAATAGACCACCTGCGCCAGAACCCGCGCCCAGTTGATCGAGTTGACACCGGCCAGCCCCACGGCATCGCGGAACTCGAAATGGTTGAACATGTCCTTCAGCCGGGCCTGGCAATCGTCGAAATCGCCCTTCAGCGCCAGCGCGTGCACATTGGCGTCGGCCGGCGTCGTCATCTGGCGCCGCTGCACCTCTGATACACGCCCCTCGGGGAACAGGATGAAGA
>JAGRDO010000149.1:2763-4377 GCA_020447005.1 Paracoccaceae bacterium | reverse complement strand
CTGTCTGCAGCTTGGCGAACCGCTGCCGCAAAAGGGCAAGTTTCGGTTCGATATAAGATTCGCAGAACGGCCCTTCGCGGTTCTTCGTGTAGTAGTCCTGAAACCTCTGGTCCGATGGCTTGAAGTCGCGATGCGCCATGACTTCGGTCACGAAAACGCTGTCCGTCTCGGTGGCGATCCGGTCAAGGATACGCCGCGCCTCGGCGGCATCGTCGTCGCTGTGAACATAGACCGCGCTGCGGTACTTGCCGCGCATCTTGTGGCGCGAGGTGCTTGCATGGGTCGCCAGATGGACCGCGATCAGATCGTCAAAGCCGATCTGATCGTCGTCCCATGTGACATCAACGGCCTCAGAGAACGTATCGTGCGGCGCGTCCGAGGAAATGAAGCCCTGCTTCACCTCCCCTATCCCTTGCAGGGACTTAAACACCGCCTCGGTGCACCAGTGGCACCCGCCGCCAAAACCCGCCCGTCTCTGCACGCGCTACTCCTCTACCGGAACCGCGCCCTGGGCAAGTTTCAGGCGCGTCCAGAGGTTCATGTTGATCACGATCGCCGCGATTTCGGCGATGGCCTTTTCATCGAAATGGGGTGTCAATGCCTCATGGCGCGACGGGAAGCCTGCCAGATCATAGTCCGTCAACGCCTCGCAATAGGCCAGCGCGGCCTGTTCGGCGGCAGAGAACATCGTGCTTTCGCGCCAGGATGAAAGATGCGCCACCTTCTCGACGCCGATCCCGCGATCATGCGCGGCCTTGGTATGCAGGATCTGGCAATAGGAACACGGCGTCAGTTGCGCCACACGAAGCCGAAGAAGCTGGGCAAGCTGCGGATCGACCGAGAGATCGGCGGTATAGCCAACCGACGCCGCCATCTGCTTGGCAATGCCGTGAAACTCGACAAGGTCGGGGTCGAAGCGGGTATTCTTGAACGTGACAGCCATATTATCCTTCCAGTTTGAACTTCGTCTTCCATTCGGGTCGTGTCGCCGCGACCCGGCGCAGGAACGGGCAGGTCAGGCGCACCTCATGCGGACGGTCCTGAACGGCCTCGAACACCTCTGTGGCAAAGCGGGCACCGACGCCCGATCCGCGCAGGGACCGGTCAACCTCGATATGGGTCATGACCATGCGGTCGCCCTGCCAGTAGTAGCTGACGAAAGCATCCGAGGGCGCCATGTGGCGGACGAAGCGCTGGCCGCGTTCGTCATGCACAAGCCCCGGGTCATAAAGGCCAGCCCGCGCAAGCTCCTTGTCGAGATCCGGCAGTTTGGGATTACGCACTTTCCGCCCCTTTATCTGAAATGTCGGGAATTTTTGGGCACTGCCGGTCAGCTCGGTCAGCCGCCGCGCGGCTTCCGCGCTTTTATCGACCTCGGCCAGCTCATAGGCGACCCCGCGTTCCTCAAGCGCGGCCTGATAGAACCGCGTCTTGTGACAGCGCACCTCGCCAAACAACGTCACATCAGCCATCGCTGGCCACCAATGGCTGCAAGCCCGCAAGGATGGTCGGCAGGTATTCGGCCACCGTCGGATGGACCGGCAGCGCCTGCTGCATGACCCTGTAGCTGGCACCCGTGGCCATGAAATTCGACAGCGTCGCGATGATTTCGTC
>JAGRDO010000149.1:1788-2619 GCA_020447005.1 Paracoccaceae bacterium | reverse complement strand
CGACCTCGGCCAGCGCCTCGGTTTTCGTCAGCCCGACCCGGCCCAGCGGCGGATCGGTGAACATCGCGTAGGTCACGGGACGCTGGTCGGCATCCCGCCACTGGTGCAGGCCTTCCATCCCGTCGATGGCCGCCAGAACGATTTCATGATCATGATAGCTGGTGTGGGTGAAGGCCCCCCGGCCGTTCACATCGCCCAGCGCCCATATGCCCGGAACTGCGGTGCGCAGCGCCGCGTCGGTGCCGATATACCCGCGCTTGTCTGCCTCAAGCCCGACCGAGCCCAGGTTCAGCCGGTCGGTATTGGGCGCGCGGCCCGTGGCGAACAGGATGTGGCTGGCGGATATCTCGGCGCCGTCCTCCAATGTCACGAGGATCCCGCGCATGCTGCGCCCGACGCTGGCGATCGCGGCATTCGTCATCACGTCGCAACCATCCGCGCGCAGGATGTCGGCGACGATCCCGGCAACGTCCGGGTCTTCGCGACCGGCAAGCCTGCCGGAGCGGTTCAGGATCGTCACATGCGACCCCAGGCGGCGGAAGATCTGCCCCAGTTCCAGCCCGATATAGGACCCGCCGACCACGACCAGATGTTCGGGCAGTTCGGTCAGCGCCAGCAGGCCGGCATTGTCCAAGGGCGTGACCGTCTCGATCCCGGGCGCGGAAGGTGTGATCGCGCGGGTTCCGGTGTTGATGTAGACCGACTTTCCGGAAAGAACCCGATCGCCCACCGCGACGCGGAACCGGCCATCGTCCGTCCGTCCGTCGAACCGGCCGTGGCCGTGGATCAGGGTCAGGCCCGCGATGCCCTCCAGCCATTCCGTCAACCCTT
>JAGRDO010000149.1:0-1613 GCA_020447005.1 Paracoccaceae bacterium | reverse complement strand
CCCTCGATCAGGGCGACGGTCTGACCACGCGCGGCCAGACCGGCGGCCAGCGACGGCGCCGCCTGACCGGCACCGATGATAACGCTGTCGTAGTCTTCCATCCTGCCCCCCGGGTGGTTTTTATTGCTGTTGACGAAGCTTCAGGCGTCTTCGTCCGAACCGTTGTATGGCACACGTTGCAACCGGTCGTCGCGGATGATTTTCGTCGCCAGCCAGACATATTCCTGGTTCGCGGTATCATAGCCCAGCATGGAAAACCCCTGCCCAAAAGGGCAGGGCGGAAAGTCCGGAAACCCGAGCCGCAGCACATAGCGTTCCGGGTCGGCATTGAACTCGGACTTGCGGACCTTGCGCACCCCGTAACGCAGATCGCTGTCCTCGCTGCCTTCGGACCGCGTTTCGCCCGGCCCATCGTGAATGCGATCAATCAGCGCCTGCGGCGCACCCTCGCCTTCCAGATCGTGGGCATCGATCAGGAAACCCTTCCTGTCGCCTTCCCTGACCGAAATCACATACACATTGGATGCATCGCCCGAATCCGTGTCGGTTTCATAGCGCAGCTTCGCTTCGACCGTCACCGCGGACGGGTCGATCAGCGCGCCGTCGCCCACATCGACCAGGCCGCCATCGCGAATGCGGAAGTCGTGCGTATAGCCGGCTTCGATCAGTTCCGAAACGGCGGCGACAGCATCGGTTGCAGAAAGTTTCATGTCATCTCTCCCCTTGTGTATGTGCGGTCTAGGTGCCGCAGTAAGTTACAAATTTGCCAAAGCCGTCCGGCGCAGGTTCGCCGTATGCTTCCGCCCCTTTTTGTTCGCGGAACGGTGTCGCCAGAACCTTGGAAAGGCGGTCGAACGGCGCCATATCGCCAGATTCTGCCGACTTCAGCGCGGCGTCAACCAGATGGTTGCGCGGGATGTAGACCGGGTTCACCCGATCCATCGCCTCTGCGCGCCGGGCGTCCGGAACATCCTCAAGCGCCATGCGCCGCACATAGCCGTCGATCCACCCATCAAACCCGGCAGGATCGTCAAACAGTTCTCGCACCGGGGCGACATTGCCGCGCACGAAGGTCGCGAGCCTGCGGAACAGCTTGGTGTAATCGACCCCTTGCCCCTCGGCGGCGGCAAGCAGCCCATTCGCCAGATCCAGATCTTCGGGATATTCCTTCACCAGGCCAAGTTTCGCCCGCATCCCCGCCAGCCAAAGCTGCTGGTAATGGAAGGGGAAGGCGTTGACCTCATTGGTCAGTTGCCGGATCGCGTCCTCGCTGTCGTCGGGGTTCACCAGATCGATCAACGTCTCGGCGAAGCGCGACAGGTTCCACTGCATGATCGGCGGCTGGTTGCCGAACGCGTAGCGGCCGTTCCGGTCGATGGAACTGTAGACCGCCTTCGGATCGTAAGTGTCGATGAAGGCGCAGGGACCATAATCGATCGTCTCGCCCGAAATCGTCGTGTTGTCGGTGTTCATCACGCCATGGACAAAACCGACAAGCACCCATCGCGCCACCAGCGCCGCCTGTGCATCGCGCACGCGCCGGAACAGTTCCAGATAACGGTCCGGCCGGTCCGATATATCGGGATAATGCCGCCGGATGGCATAGTCCGCCA
>JAGRDO010000148.1 GCA_020447005.1 Paracoccaceae bacterium | reverse complement strand
CCTGACCTTCGACCTCGACATCACGGTCGAACCCGTCGCGAGCACGAACCCGATGGCCCCCACACACCGCGTCCTCGGCCGCTCCCCGCGCGGCAAGCTGGTCGAGTGCGGCGGCATCTGGAAGAAGCAGAACAAGGAGACCGGCGCCGACTACTACACGCTGACCATCCGCGACCACGGCTTCAACGCCAACCTCGGCAAGGCCGCAAACCAGGACGATCTGTCCCTGCAGGCTGTGATCCCCTGGGGTCCCAAAGACGCGGCGTAAGCCAACGGCTGGCAGAGGAGAACCTCTGCCAGCCCGTTTACAGCTGTAAATTCCGAAGCAAGCACTGTCCGCGCATATAGTCTCTTCCCGCCTCAATAGACACTATATAGCGGAAAAATCTTGACTTAGCGCTGTGAATCACGGCTTTTATCCCCAAGTGGCGCGAAAAAGGCCATATTTTCGATTTTGGGGCAACTAGATGATTCCTGTGACACCACTGGCAAACGAGAAGCCTTCTGCGCTCGCGACAGATATTTCCGAGCGGTTGAATGCCGCCATCCGGGAGCATCTTCTTTCAGCTTTTGCCCCAGATAGCACAAAAACGCTACGGTCTTTTTCCGCACCTGAGGCTGCAGAACTCCTCGGGGTCTCCGGTCAGTTCATGCGAAAGCTGCACTCAGAAGGAACCATCCCAGAGCCCGAAGATGTTCGTGGAGGTCGGCGCTTTTACACGGCGCAAGAGGTATGGGATGCGCGCGAGATTTTAGAGAAGTCGTCACGCAAGAAAGGGCGCTATCTGCCTCGACGGTCTGGTGACGAGAAACTGCAAGTTTGGCAGTTGATGAACTTCAAAGGCGGGTCGAGCAAGAGCACCACGAGTATCCATCTTGCGCATTATTTTGCGCTTCGCGGCTACCGCGTGTTGGTCGTTGATCTGGATCCCCAGGGGTCTCTCACATCCATGTGCGGCATCAGCCCGGAAATCGAGTTTGATGGGCTGACTGTCTATGACGCGATCCGTTACGACGATCCAGTAAGCATGGCCGATGTCGTCGTTCCCACCTACTTCCCCGGGCTTTCGATTGCGCCGTCGCGCCTCATGTTGTCAGAATTCGAGACTGAATCTGCTGTCCATTCGAACCCTGACCAGCCGTTCTTTACGCGCATCCGAAACGCATTGTCCCAGGTCGAAGGTGATTTCGACCTTGTCCTGATGGACAGCCCACCACAGTTGGGCTTTTTGACCATTGCTGGAATGGCCGCGGCAAGTTCGCTGATTGTCCCGTTGACGCCTTCGATGTTGGATGTTTCGTCGACCGCACAGTTCCTCGAACTTGCCGGTGCCTACATGGGGGTGATCGAGGACGCCGGCGCGACTCTACAGTATGATCACTTCAAGTTCCTGATCACGCGGGACGAGCCAACGGATGTGCCCTCACAACAGCTGACCTCGTTTATGCGTGCGCTGTTCCAGGATCGCG
>JAGRDO010000031.1 GCA_020447005.1 Paracoccaceae bacterium | reverse complement strand
AAGCATATCGTGTCGGGGCCGGTGATCGCGGACACTCTGGGATTGGCAGGCGACGCGCAGGGCGACACCCTGCGTCATGGCGGGCGTGACAAGGCGGTCCATGCCTATCCGGCCAGCCACTACGCGCTTTGGAGGCAGGACCTGCCCCAGATCGCCGCGCGCCTGCGCCCCGGCGGGTTCGGCGAGAATCTGGTGGTGGCGGGCGTGACGGAACAGGATATCTGCCTTGGCGACCGCTGGCGGATTGGCGGCGCCCTCATGGAGGTCAGCCAGTCGCGCCAACCCTGCTGGAAACTCAATTTTCGGTTCGGCGTTACGGACATGGCCCGGCGCGTGCAGACGTCTGGACGCACCGGCTGGTATTTCCGGGTGCTGGAGCGGGGTTCCATGGAAGCGCCGGCGACCGCAACGCTTGTGCTTCGCGCCCAACCCGAATGGCCGCTGACGCGGGTCGCGCGCCTTCTTTATCGCGATGTGCTCGATCTTGAGGCCCTTGCGGCGCTTGCCGACCTGCCGCGCCTGCCCGACAGCTGGCTGCGGCTGGTCAGGCGCCGGATCGAGACCGGCAGCGTCGAGGATTGGACCCCTCGGCTCGACGCCACCTCGCCATAAGCGCGACCGGGATCGTCAGGCCCGTCCGGGCCGGGGGGGTCGCCCCGCGCGCCACCTCGCCGGGCCGCGGGATGGCGCTCGGGGTGACCATCGCCCGGACTGATCTTCGGTTGACGGCATCGGGGGCAGATCGACAACGCTTTGGCCGAAAACGTCATCGGCCTGTTCGAGACGAAGGTGATCAACTTCCTCGGGCCGTGAGCGTCGGTCGGCCAGGGACGGTTCCCCGTGCAGCCTTTTCCTAAAACCCGTCGGCCGCCCCTCCGTGGTCGGCGGGGCGGCGAGAGCTGCCAATCGCTACCGGGCGGCGCATCGGTCTGAAAGACCGATCTCCAGAAACGCGCCGCCCATGTCGATCGATACGGTCACGCGGCGTCCCGCGCAGGCGGTTCTTTCGCGCCGGTCATGAACGCCACCGCGTCGGACATCGTGTAGTCCTTGGGGTCGATGATGCAAAGCCGCTTGCCCAGACGATGGATATGGATGCGGTCTGCCACCTCGAACACATGCGGCATGTTGTGGCTGATGAGGATGATCGGAATGCCGCGCGAGCGCACGTCACGGATCAGTTCCAGCACCCTGCGGCTTTCCTTGACGCCGAGCGCGGCGGTCGGCTCGTCAAGGATGACGACCTTCGATCCGAAGGCCGCCGCGCGGGCCACAGCCACCCCCTGGCGCTGACCGCCCGAAAGCGTTTCAACCGCCTGGTTGATGTTCTGGATCGTCATCAGGCCCAGTTCATTCAGCTTGGCACGGGCGAACTTTTCCATCGCCGGACGGTCGAGTTGCCGCAGGAGCGAGCCCATGATGCCGGGCTTGCGCAGTTCCCGGCCCATGAACATGTTGTCGGCGATCGACAGCGCGGGCGACATCGCAAGCGTCTGGTAGACGCATTCGATCCCGGCCCCGCGCGCTTCGAGCGGCGAGCCGAACTCGACCGGTTTGCCGTCGAGCCAAATTTCGCCTTCGTCGGGTTGAATTGCGCCCGACAACGCCTTGATAAGCGACGATTTGCCGGCTCCGTTGTCGCCGATGACCGCAAGGATTTCGCCGGGCATCAGCTCGAAGTCGCACTCGTCGAGTGCCGTCACCTTGCCGTAACGCTTGACGAGATTGCGGGCTTTCAGGATGGGTTCGGTCGTCATGACGACACCTTTCTGATCCACTGGTCAACGGCGACCGCGAAGATGATCAGCGCGCCGATGAGGAAGAATGTCCATTGCGGGTCGGTGCCGACAAGGCGCAGGCCCATCTCGAAGACGCCGACGATCAGCGCCCCGAAAAACATGCCGAGGATCGAGCCGCGTCCGCCAAAAAGCGAAATCCCCCCAATCACGACGGCGGTAATGGACTGGATATTGCCAAGTTGCCCGGTCGAGGCGGTCGGCGAGACCGACCCGAAGCGGCCGATCATGACCCAGCCCGCGATGGCGCAGAAAAGGCCGGCCAGCGCATAGACCTGAATGAGGATCTTGTCGGTCTGCACACCGGCGAGTTTCGCCGCCTCGGCATCATCGCCGATGGCATAGACATGCCGCCCCCAGGCAGTATGGCGCAGCACATAAGCCATGATCGCAACCAGCGCGATCAGCAGGAACACCGCATAGAGCACCTTGACCCCGCCGGGCTGGATCGCGTTGCCCCAGAACTGGAGCGAAGGAGCGGACTCGGCGACGTCCTGGCTGCGGATCGTCTCGTTCGCCGAATAGATGAAGTTGGACGAAAGAAAGATCTGCCAGGTTCCGAGCGTGACGATGAAGGGCGGCAGCTTCAGCCGCGAGATGAGGAAGCCGTTGATCGCCCCCATCGCCATGCCGAGCGCAAGCCCGATCAGGATCGCAAACGGTGCCGGGACGCCGTAGCGGAAGGTGAACTGGCCCATGAGCACCGAACAGAAGACCGCGATGGCGCCCACCGAAAGATCGATGCCGGCGGTCAGGACGACAAGCGTCTGCGCGCAGCCGATGATACCGACAATCGCGATCTGCTGAAGGATCGTCGACATCGTCGTCGCCTTGAAGAAGTTTTGCGACAGGAATGCGAAGACGATGACTGACACGGCAAGGACGATCATCGGAACCGCCGATGGCGTCTGATGCAGCCAGTGCTGAATCTTCTTCAGGAAACTTTCCTTTTCGTGAAATTCGGCCACCTTTTCAGAAGCGCCCTTGAGGCCCTCTTCGAAGCTGGACCCGGACTGGTGTTGCGCAGCCATGGTGCCCCTCCTCTTTTCCATGTCCCTTAGGGAAAAGGGACGGCACCGGGCCGCCCCTTTCTGTGATTGCCGGCGGCTGAGCGCCGCCACAGAACTGCGGGATCAGCCCCAGCAGAGATCCAAACCTTTCGCCGTGTCAACCGAGTCCACACCTGCGGCGGGCTTGTCGGTGATCAGCGTGACACCGGTATCGAAGAAGTTCTTGCCTTCGGTCGGAGCGGGTTTGGTGCCGTCCTTGGCATAGGCGGCGATCGCCTCGATGCCCTTGGACGCCATCAGCAGCGGATACTGCTGGCTGGTTGCGCCGATGATGCCGTCCTTCACGTTGGCGACGCCCGGGCAACCGCCGTCGACCGAGACAATCAGGGTCGAACCTTCCTTGCCGACCGCCTTCAGTGCCTCATAGGCGCCTGCGGCCGCGGGTTCGTTGATCGTGTAGACGACATTGATGTCCGGGTCCTTGGCCAGAAGCGCTTCCATTGCCGTAAGGCCGCCTTCCTCGTTACCGGCGGTTACTTCGTGGCCGACGATGCGGGGATCGGTCTCATCGCCCCACTTGTCGGGATCGGCAAGGTCGATGCCAAAGCCCTGAAGGAAGCCCTGATCGCGCAGCACATCGACCGAAGGCTGCGAGATGGCGAGGTCGAGCATCGCGATCTTGGCATTCGCCGCGGCATCGCCAAGCGTCGCGTTCGCCCATTTGCCGATCAGGAGGCCGGCGGCGAAGTTGTCTGTTGCGAACGTCGCGTCGGCGGCGTCGATCGGGTCAAGCGGCGTGTCGAGCGCGATCACCAGAAGGCCCGCATCGCGCGCGGCCTTGACCGAGTCGACGATGGCAGCGGTGTCGGACGCGGTCAGCAGGATGCCCTTGGCGCCGTCGGCGATGCAGGCCTCGATGGCCGCGACCTGGCTTTCGTTGTCGCCATCAACCTTGCCGGCGTAGGATTTGAGCACCAGCCCCAGTTCGGCGGCTTTTGCAGTCGCACCTTCCTTCATCTTCACGAAGAACGGGTTGGTATCGGTCTTTGTGATCAGGCAGGCATTGGTTTCCGCAAAGGCGGCACCCGCCATTACGGTCAAGGCCAAGGTCGAAGTGGCAACAAAGGTCTTCATGTTTTCCTCCCAAGGAACCGGTTTCAGAATCTGGGCCAAGCACCTCCGTGGCCCAAGCCCGCCATGCCGAAGCACAGGCAGGTTCGGTGTGAGTTAAAGACCGATTCCGTTGCTTTTGTCAATTAGTTTGTAAACTTTACTTACTAATTATTTGTGCTATCTTCCTATTTGTAGAGGGTAGAATTATGGTCCCCGCCATGGATGGAAACAGCCTCAGAGCGCAGCGTGCCGGAGTGAATCAGCGCGGGATCCGCGATCATAACGAGCGTCTTCTCCTGTTCCTGCTGCTCCGCCACCGCGCCATACCGGCCGCGGAGTTGGCGCGTGTCACGGGCCTGTCCAAGCCGACGGTGTCGGCAATCCTGCGGAAACTTGAGGATGACGGGCTGGTGCGCCGGGGCGATCCCCTGCGGGGGAGGGTTGGAAAGCCGTCAATTCCGATAGAGCTGGATCCT
Source organism: Paracoccaceae bacterium (assembly GCA_020447005.1). GTDB lineage: Bacteria > Pseudomonadota > Alphaproteobacteria > Rhodobacterales > Rhodobacteraceae > Albidovulum. The sequence goes on along the minus strand of JAGRDO010000031.1, from coordinate 27,558 downwards.
GATGGCGTCCTGTCGGTCGGGCTGAAGATCGGCCGCAGAAGCGCCGATCTTCTGCTGCTCGACATTGCCGGCGTGGTGCGCGGGCAACTGCACACCACCTACGACTACCCGTTGCCGGACGCCGTTTTCGGCTTCCTGAAAAGCGGATTGGCAACACTCCTCGGCAGCCTTCCCAAGGGGCTGCAGTCCCGTGTCTGTGGTATCGGCATTGGCTCACCCTTCGAGCTTTGGAAATGGCACGATCTGGTTGGTATCGCTGCCGAGAGGTTCCGGTCATGGAAGGACATCGACTTCCGGTCCGAGGTCCTCGCGTTCAGCGATCTTCCCGTCTACGTCGTCAACGATGCCACAGGGGCCTGTCATGCCGAACACCTCTATGGCCGCGGCAGCGCGTTCCGCGACTACGCTTATTTCTTCATTGGTTCCTTCGTCGGCGGCGGTGTGGTCCTGAACGGCACGGTCTTCGAGGGGAACCAGGGGAATGCAGGCGCGCTGGGGTCGATGCGGACAACGGGCCCGCTGGGCGAGGGTCAGCAACTGATCGATACCGCGTCGCTGAATCTTCTTGAAGCGCGGCTTGTCGAGGCGGGAATTGACCCTCAGGCCCTGTGGCAGATGCCTCAGGATTGGAGCGGCCTGTCGCGCTATGTCGAGCCATGGATTGGTGCGACGGCACAAGAGCTGGCCAAGGCCTCGCTGTCGATTTGCTCGGTCTTCGATTTCGGGGCTATCCTCATAGACGGAGCGTTCCCGCCAGAGGTCAGACACGAGCTGGTCGCGCGGACGCGGCGGTACATGATAAATCAGGATCACCGTGGCCTGATCGTTCCCAAGATCGAAGCCGGAGACATCGGAGAAAATGCCCGCGGCATCGGCGCGGCCAGTGTGCCGATCTTTTCCCAGTTCCTTTTGAACACCAACGCTGGCCTTGATGGCGTCTGAGCCGGGCCCGGGTTTGGATATGCAAGCCCGAGTTGCGTCCGGGGGGGCTCCGGGTGGCGTTGGCGATTTTGGCTACCCTGACCTGCGGTACGCCATCAGTTGGTCTGAGCGGGTCTCTCCGTGACACCAAAAGCATCCCGATTGGGTACGCAAACGCCACAGCAATTCGACTGCTGCGAAGGTCGGGTGCAGAGGGTCGTGACCAAAGCGACTATCTCCTGTCTAATTGGAGACACGTAAATTTTCTTGTTTCAGAAATGAGTGGCGGAGGGGACGGGCCTGACGTCGAACCGTCTCCACCTGCGCGGCACCCTAATTATTTGTTTTTACTTGAAATCTGAAGGGACTCCCGCCCTCGTCCGAGATGCATTGAACGAGGATCGACGGTTGCATAGCCATGTCTTCGGCTGCAATTTCGGAGCTGTCCAGCAAAGCAATGTCGGTCACCGACCCAGCCGCCATGTCGATATACGCCAAGTCTGTCGCGCGAAATGCGTAGGTGTCCAAGACGCGGGCGTACTGCGGCAATGAATGCCTCCACGGAAACTCGATCGTCAGCAGGATGACCGACGTATTGCAGTATTGGCCCTCGACCATCAGAAATGGCTCTGGATCGTTCGCGCCCTCTCCGTCAAACTCGTAATCCACCTGTCGGCCGGTCGTCTTGTCGGTCAGGCGGATGGCAAATCGATCCTCGCCTCGAGGCCGTAGATCAACTCGGAGCTCGGCCGACTCGACCGAAGGTCCATCAAAGATCGTTTGGCCTACGGATGGACTGGCGAAGCCCGATAGCAAGACAGCAGCAAGGAGCCGGAGGGCGCGTCTCATTCTGCATCCTCGAAGCGCGGGCGAGAGACGGAGAAACGACAGACGTTTGCGAAGACCTCCGTCTCGTTCAGCCGACGAACGTTTTCCCAGCGTTGCCCATAGGAATCCGTCCCAAGATTGATGATCGCTGTAATGCTGTCGGCGGCAGCGCGGTTGATACCTGCGTCCGCGAGCGAGTAGAGATCGTTGGCGTGCCAGAACCAAAGGGCCGAACGAACGGCGTAGCGCGGTGTTTCCAGCAAGTCCGGCTCAGCCTCGAAGTCGATCTGCTCACCGAACATTTGAGCGTGATCTTCGGTGAAGGCTCGGTAATTCGCGCGACCGGTGACCTGCTTCAGGCCGCGTCCGCGGAATCTCCACCCGTCACCACTCTCGACATTCCCATTCCCGTTGCGGTCCGCATAGGCACGGTTTGCGATTGCTTCCTGATCTGCGGGATGGTCGGCAGTTCTCCCGTAGAGCAAGGCTTCGCCCGGGTTGCGCCTGAAATAGCTGAAGATCGATCCCAGGCGGTCCGCCCGATAGTCGAGGCTCTCCACAAGCCGCATGCGTTGTCCGACCTCTTGAAGCACCTGACCGAAGAAATGCGCCAGTCGCTCGGGACTGTTCAACTGGGCCGTCACGATCTGGAGGTCGATCTCCCGGGCAACTTGCGTCAGACGGTCTTCGTCGGCATCCGGGAATACATCGGAAAGACGACCCCCTGTCAGGATGTCGCAGACCGCTCCCTCAGGCATACTCTGGGGATCAATGATTGGTTCGGCCGTGCATCGGCAGTTCCAGGCCTCGCCAGGGTGTCCTCCGGCAGAAGGATTGGCCCATGCGAAGACTCGATCATCGTTTTCGGCATGTGCCGCGCGAACACGGACATCGTCCTGACTGCGCCAGATGTAGGTTTCGAGCTGCAGCGCATCTCTTTGAAAATGGCCGTTCAGCGCCTCAGTATATCGCGCGAGGATCGCATTGATGACCGGATCGTTGGGATTGACTGGAACACCCGTTTCGTTCAGCCGGTCCGCGACAGAGGTGCGAAGTTGATCTCTGATCGTGGTCAGGTCGACCGACGTGATGTCAATGCTGACACCTTCGGAGAGAAAGCCATTCAGCCGGGCAACGCCAGCGGCCAGCGCATCGTCGATGATGCTGTCCAGCAGCCTGTCAGGGACCACAGAGAACTTGACCTCCGGCGCCCGAACCGGACCAAGCGGCAAGACGAAGACGCTGTTGCCGCCTGACCTGATCCAGGCCGCAAACTTGCTTTCGTGCCGCATCGGTTCCTCCGGATCGTTCCCCGAAAGCAGTATCAAGTTGGAGTTAAGGTTGCATTAACTCTCCCAACGCGCCGGCGCATCTCGCAGAGACGGTTGGATTTCGGGGGCGTTCGGGTGGCGGAGAGACAGTCTGCCAAAGCGGGTTCCGGCACGTTCCGCAACATTCCGTAATCATATTGATTTTATTTGATTTCCTGTCTTGCACGTTCCGATAACGTCCCCGATATTCCATTTACAAATGGGGGACGGAATGATGGACGCGCCCGAACGTCGGAAGCAAGGCAAGCACCCTGAGAAAGCCCTAAGTGACGCCTTCGTGCGTACCGTGGCCGAACCGGGCAAGTATTTCGACGGGCACGGCCTGTTTCTGAAGGTGGACGCGACAGGCGCTCGGCGCTGGATTCAACGGATAGTCATTCGTCGCAAACGCACCGAAATCGGGCTTGGAGCCTTCCCCCTCGTATCGCTAAAGGAAGCGCGCGAGACTGCACTTGCCAATCGCAAGCTGGCGCGGGCGGGCGGCGACCCTCTGGCCGATAGACGCCGGAAACAGGCGGTTCCATCGTTCGAGGAAGCAGCACGCAAGGTGCACAAGATTCATGAACCGTCATGGCGCAACAAGAAACATGCCGCGCAATTCATATCGACGCTCGAAACCTACGCCTTTCCCAGAATGGGAAGGACCAAGATTTCCGATGTGGACAGCGCCGATGTTCTGGCGGTCCTCACCCCAATTTGGTTGGAAAAGGCCGAAACGGCGCGTCGGGTACGACAGCGCATCGGTATGGTGATGAAGTGGGCGGTAGCGCAAGGTTGGCGCTCGGACAACCCAGCCGATGCAATTTCGCAAGCGCTTCCCAAGCAAGGACAGGAAATCGCACACCGGAAGGCGCTCCATTACAACGATGTCGCGGGCTGCATCGACGCGGTCAAAGCGTCCAGCGCCGACATGGCAACCAAACTTGCCTTCGAATTTCTTGTCCTGACCGCTGCACGGTCGGGCGAGGCGCGGGGCGCGACGTGGACTGAGATCGATCTGATCGCGAAAAGCTGGACAATTCCGGCAAGCCGCATGAAGGCCAAGCGTGAACATGTCGTGCCGCTTTCGCCGCGCGCGGTTGAGGTGCTGACGGCGGCTAAGGGCCTCTCGGATGGAACCGGCTTGGTGTTCCCCGGCACGAAACCCGGAAAGCCGCTTTCAGACATGACCCTGTCAAAGCTTGTGAAGGAGTTGGGCTTTAACGCCGATATTCATGGGTTCCGCACGTCGTTCCGCACATGGGCACAGGAACGGACAAACTTTCCGCGTGAGGTTGCGGAAGCGGCGCTGGCCCATACCATCAAAGACAAGGCCGAAGCGGCCTATGCACGATCAAATCTCTTCGAAAAACGGCGGAAGATGATGGAGACGTGGGCGGCGAGTCTGACAAAAAACCGTTCTCATATCGTTCTCATAGGCTGAACTTCGGTTCGGAGTGGAGAAATTCAAGTCTCCGTTGATGTTCGTTTGGAAGAACATCGGCACCAACCCATCGGCATGCATCAATATATTGACATTCATCCGATCGAATACACAACATATGGCTTTATTGCGTTATCCACACCCACCCCACAGCGATATACAATTTGCACGGTGCTTTGGCAGGCCGTAGAATCACGGTCGGTACCACCGGGAAAGAGTGTCAAGTGAAGTCGAAATCTTTTTCACCGAGAAATCGCTTGAATTGCTCAACCCAAATACGTCAGGCTCTTGGAACGTTTCAGGAACCGGAGGAACTATTGAGTGCAAGTTTTCAGGATAAAACGAGAGTCCTGGAAGCTGCCCCCCAGTTTTGCAGAACCGAGGGGCAGCGGGATAGGTATGGAACCAACTTCGCCAACACCTACTCCCTTTCTCGCAAACCATCGACGATTCCGCAATTAGATTGCGGAGAAAGGGAATGGAAATGACAATGAGGCACCTTCGACGCAAGGCAGTTGAGAACCTAACGGGCCTAAGCCGCAGTGCGATTTATGACCTGATGGCCAAGGGCGCGTTTCCTCGTCCCGTAAAGCTATCATCCCGCGCTGTGGCGTGGCCGGAAAGCAAAATTATCGATTGGTTGGCTAGTCGCGACTGCGCCTAGACCAACGCCCGCAATCCTGAAATCAGGCGCGGGCGCTGGGCAGTCTAGACAACATCAGTCCTAAAGCTCCGCGCCTCATTATTCAATGAGGACACTATGAAAATCAACGTCATCCTTAGGGGCGGCGAATGCCCCCGCGCATTCAAGCTTTCCGGCCGTCTCGGCTGGACATTTTACCAACTCTACCGCGCCGGGGCGTGCGGCGTGACCCCGCTCGAAAAACCGGCCTTGCGATGGTCGTCCTATGTCCACCAGCTCCGCGAAAAGGGCATCCCGATTGATACCGAGATCGAACGGCATAGTGGCATCTACAAAGGGATTCACGCCCGATACAGGCTTGCCTGTGACGCCGTGGTGGCCGTCTCGGGCATGGAGGCTGGCGAATGACGCAAGAGCAATCCCAGAAGCGCCCAGCGCCGGTTCCCGCATCCGTGCGCCACATCATGCGCAAACATGGCCTCTCGGAGCCCAGCGCCCGGGTTGTGGCCTTCCTGGCCTTCCACGAGGGGCGCAATGGCTAAAACGGAGAAACGCTACAAGGCGCATAAGAAAGGGGGGGCTGGGCGTCACGTCCAGCTCTCCGAACGGTTACAGGCGAGCGAGGCTTGGGCCACGCTCAAGCCCGGTCCAAGGGCGCTCTATATCGAGCTTAGGCGTCGGTTTAATGGCGCGAACAATGGCGAGATATTCCTCAGTCAACGGGACGCGGCCAGCGCGATCAACGTTAACCGGAACACCATCACGGGGTATTTCCGCGAACTGTCCGAACGCGGATTCATTTCGATGACGCAGGCTCCACACCTTGGATCTTCAGGCATCGGCATGGCGTCGAAATGGGCGTTGCAGGAAGAAGTTACGAAAGACGGCAAGCCCGCTGCAATGGGGTTCATGCGGTGGAGCAAAAAACAAAAGCCCCGCCCAAAAAACGGGACACCCCGTCCTGATTTTCAGGACACTCCCAGCCCCGACAGCGGCAAAACATCCGAAACTGTCCCAAAAACCCGGGCGCAACCGGCCAATTCCGCGAAATCCCCGTCCCAAAAAACAGGACATATCTACATTTAGCCATAGGCAGGTACAAAATGAACGAGGTGAGCAAATCAGACGATGCGGCATTCGCAAAGCTGGCAGGGAAGCTTCACGAACGCCGCGCGAAAGCCCCGGACGTATCCGTAACCATGGAGGGCAATAAAGCGAGTTTCAGGGTCGGCGAGGATAGTAGCGGCGAAGACTATCTGCGGCTCATGGCGGCACTGGGCACCTATGACTACGGCTTTTTGGACTCGTTTCTTGGGCAGATTGGCAACGCGGTCTCGGACAAGGGAATAATACCCGAAGGCAAGATGCGGTTTGCGCTGGGCGTGGTCGTCGGCTTGGAACCAAGGAACGAAATCGAGGCGATGTTGGCGGCGCAGATGGCGGCGGTGCATGTTTGTGCCATGGACGCGTCACGGCGCTACCTTTGGGGGGAAAGCCTCGCCAGCAAGGACAGCGCAGAGAGGGCACTGACCAAGCTGACCCGCACATTCGCAGCGCAGATGGAGACGCTGAAGCGCTACCGATCAAAGGGCCAACAGGTTGTCCGGGTGGAGCGCGTCACCGTGAACGAAGGCGGTCAGGCCATCGTTGGCCCTGTCCAGCATAGGGGGAGGGGCGATGACGAAAAATGACGCTAACCCCATGAGCCCCGCCCAGCGCCTAAAAGACGCGCCCAGATGCCACGCCAGGGCCAAATCCACCGGCGAGCACTGCAAGGCCCCGGCAGTCAAAGGATGGGCCGTCTGCCGTGTTCATGGCGCGGGCGGCGGCGCTCCGCGCGGACGGGCGCATTGGAACTGGAAACACGGCGAGCGGTCGGCGGAAGCAACCAGATTGCGGCAGCTGACGAATATGCTGGCGAGGTTTGGTCGGGGCAGTGGCACCCTGAATTGAATTGTGCTTATCGCTCTGGATAGGTCAACTTGGTGCATTCACGAAGCGCATCAGTTACTTCTACAAGCATTTGGGCATTGCGCTCAATTTCGGGACTCAATGGATTGAGAGTGGCCGCCATCAAAGCGCCCCGGTCATTGATCTTCTTTAAGGCTTCAACACGTACGCTCTGAAACCACGCGCTACGGCATTTGTCGCGAGCTTCGATGGCAGCGCTATAGGCTTGTTCGTATGGGTCCGCGTTCGCCTGTGAAACACCTATGGCGAATAGCACCGTGGTTTGGATGACCAACCTAATCATGGCAGATGTACCATCCTAAGAAATTGCCACGCCAACAACGATGATAGAGTTGGACATGGGGGCGGGTGTTTTTTCGTCAAAGCTTACCAGACGGACCGCCTGACCCAGCCGCCTAGCATAAATCGGAACATTCCGGGCGCTCAAACGGCGGGTATCAGAATCATTATGGCGGTCAAAATGGGGGATTAGGCAAAGTCTATCTTATCTATGTCGTTGTTATTACTTTAATATTCTGAATGAAGTGGCGGAGAGACAGGGATTCGAACCCTGGGTGGGCTCACACCCACAACGGTTTTCGAGACCGCCCCGTTCGACCGCTCCGGCACCTCTCCGCATCGGGGGTCGTTCGGTGGCGGGGTTTAGCTGGCCGGGCGCGGCAGCGCAATACGAATTTTTCGGAATATCGGGGCGGATGAAATCGCGCAGTCGGTTTGGCCGCTTGGATTAGTCCCGCGCGCGGGTTAGGGGTAGTGATGCAGACCAGAAAGGTGCCGGATGTTTCATCGCATTGCCACGGTTGTTCTTGCGGGGGCGCTGTTGGTCGTCCCGCACCCCATGCTTGCGGCCGATCCCGCAACAGCCAAGATCGACGCGCTGGCGCAAAGCCTGCACCTGGACGAAACCTTTGATGTCATGAGCGCCGAGGGCCTCAACTACGGCAAGGAGATTGACAGCGGCCTTCTGGGCGGGCGCGGTGGCGCGGCCTGGGATCGCACGATCCGCCAGATCTATGATCCCGTGACGATGCTTGATCGGTTCAAGCAGGAACTGGCCAGTAACCTTGCGGATTCAGATGCCGACCTGGATGCGATCGCCGCTTTTTTCGACAGCGAACTGGGCCAGAGGGTCACCGTTCTTGAAATATCTGCGCGTCGCGCGATGCTTGATCCGGCCGTCGATGACGCCAGCCGCGCGCAGCTTGCCCAGATGCAGGCCGAAGAGGCGCCGCGGCTGCGCCAGATCGAGGCGTTCGTGCGGGCCAATGATCTTGTGGAAAGCAACGTTGCCGGCGCGCTGACCGCGAACTTTGCCTTCGTTTCGGGCCTCGTCGAGGCAAAAGGTGGCGCGGCTGCGCTGGATGAGGCGGATATTCTTGCCGAAGTCTGGACGCATGAGGCCGAAATACGCGACCAGATGGAAACCTGGGTCCATTCCTACCTTGCGATGGCTTACGGACCGCTCAGCGACGACGATCTTGCGGCCTATCAGGCCTTTTCGGAATCCGGGCCCGGGCAGGCCCTCAATCGTGCAATGTTCGCCGGGTTTGACCGGGTATTGACCGACGTGTCACGAAAACTGGGCTTTGGTGCCGGGCGCATCCTTGCCGGACAGGATCTTTGACGCGCCCCCTTTGTTCGTGAGGGAAATTCCCGCTAGCATCCAGGTCTGGAAGAACGCCAAGGCATCGGAAGCGCAAGCGCATGGCAGGCAAGCAAACGGGCAGGGTGACAAGACGCCGGGTGTTCTACATTCCCGGCTATGACCCGTTTCCGCCGCGGCGCTACCGCGAACTTTACCGCAAGGAGGGTGCCGAACAGGCGCGGATCAGCGGGTACACGCTGATCCAGTCGCCCGGGCAAAGGGCAAAGGCATTTGGCTGGCACGCGGAAATGGAAGATGGCGGCGTCAGGTCCCAAGCCGAAATCGAAGTCCTCGTCTGGTCCGATATCGTGGGCGCGTCGATGGGACATTCGATCCCGGCAACCTATTGGCAGCTGCTCAAGACCGCATGGATCTATATCTCGACAGGCGCCTTGTTCCGCCTCGCCCGGCTGCGCAAGGGGCCGACGATTGCGGCCCTTTATCCGATCGGCGCATTGATCTTGCAGCTTGCCGCTGCCCTTCTCGTCTTCGATCTGGCGGCGCGGGGCATCGGCTGGGGCTTTTCGCTGATTGAACGAACGGTCTGGCCCGGCCAGATTTTCACACCGCTTTTCCTGCCTTCGATCTATGTTCCCCTGCTGCTCGGCATCCTCGTCGCGATGTTTGCGCTTCTCTGGTTCAAGCGTCATGACAACCGGATTTTTGCCTATTACCTGATGCACGACTATGCCTTCACCGCATCCGCGCGCGGAGCGCATCCGGCCGCTCTGGCGCCGCGAATGGCCGAATTCGGCGCGCAGATCGGCGAGGCGCTGAGCGAGGACTGGGACGAGGTTCTGGTGGTCGGGCATTCCTCCGGCGCGCATCTGGCGATATCCATCCTTGCCGATCTGATCCGGACCGGGAAAGTGCGCCATGACGGGCCTGCGCTGGGGTTCCTGTCGCTTGGACAGGTCGTGCCCATGGTCAGCTTCCTGCCCGATGCGCGAAAACTGCGGGGCGATCTGGCGTTTCTTTCGACGCGCAGGGAACTGACCTGGGTTGACGTGACCGCGCCCGGCGATGGCTGCGCCTATGCGCTGTGCGACCCGGTGGCGGTGACCGGGGTTGCGCCGCCTGACAAGCGCTGGCCCCTTGTCGTTTCGGCCGCCTTCACCCAGACCCTGTCGCCCCAACGCTGGGCGGAACTGCGCTGGCGCTTTTTCCGGCTGCATTTCCAGTATCTCTGCGCCTTCGACCGTCCGGGCGACTATGACTATTTCAGGATCACCGCCGGAGCGCTGAGCCTGTCCGAACGCTATCGCGCGCGGGCGCCGTCAAAAAGCCGGATCGAAACCGCCACGAACCGTTACAGGGATGTCGCATGATCCCGCCAAAACCCGCCTCCCGCCCCGAAAAGGTTTCGCTCTGGCGTTACATGCGGCTTTTTCGGGCGGATATCCTCTCGGCGCAGCCCGCCCGGCTCTACCGGGCGCTGATGGCCGAATTCAGAACGCCGTTCTTCCGGTCCTATCTTTGCAACGATCCCGCCCTGATCGATCTGGTCCTGAAAGAACGGCCCGGCGATTTCCCGAAATCGGGGCGGATACGCGAAGGTCTCGTGCCGCTACTGGGCCGGTCGGTCTTCGTGACCAATGGCGCGGAGTGGGAATTCCAGCGCCGCATCATCGACCCGTCGTTCGAGCGCGGCAGGCTGCGCGAAAGCCATGGCGCGATCCATGCCGCAGCCGTTGCGGCGCGTGACCGGCTTCGCGACCGGGCCGGACAGGTGGTGGAAATCGAGGAGGTTGCCAGCCACGCGGCGGCGGATGTCATCTTTCGGACGCTCTTTTCAATTCCCATCGAACATGCGGTCGCAAACCGGGTGTTCCACGAGTTTCGCGCCTATCAGGCGGCCCAGCCCTTGCTGAACATCGCGGCGCTTTTGCCGCTGCCGCGGTTCTTCCCGCGGTTCCACAGCCGCGCCACGAAGCGAAGCGCGAAGGCGATCCGCGACCTGATCAGGCAGTTGACCGAAGCCCGGATGGCGGAAATCGGGGCAGGGGAGGCGCCCGACGATCTGGCAACGAAGATCATGACCACCGAAGACCCCGAAACCGGGCGCCGCTTTACCGCCGAGGAAATGACCGATCAGGTCGCGATCTTCTTTCTGGCCGGCCATGAAACCTCGGCCTCGGCCCTTGGCTGGGCGCTTTTCCTTCTTGCCGGCAACCCGGACGCGCAGGATCGCGTGCGCGACGAGGCTTTGGCGGCGGGCGATCTTGCTAAGTTTTCAAACCTTTCCCGGCTAAGCTTCACCCGAAACGTATTCCGCGAGGCGCTGCGGCTTTATCCACCGGTTCCGATGATGGTGCGCGAAAACCGCTGCCCGGAACGGTTCCGCGAAAGGCAGGTCGCGCCCGGGGGCCAGATCGTGCTTTCGCCCTGGCATCTGCACCGGCACGAGCGGTTCTGGCAGCGGCCGGATGACTTTGATCCGGGCCGCTGGGAGGAACCTGAAGGACGCCAGTCGGCACGTACGGCCTATTTGCCCTTTTCCGCAGGGCCACGTGTTTGCCCCGGCGCAGGGTTCGCCATGGCCGAAGGAACGCTTTTGCTTGCCCTTCTGGTACGGGATCTGGTGTTTCGGACCGTTCCGGACAGGGTTCCGGTTCCGGTGGCTCGGCTGACCGTCCGTGCGCGTTCGGGCATATATCTTGCCATTGACAGACGGGACCCGAAGCCCTGATCACGGGCGTGAAACAATCCTGAAGCGCAACCTTTAATTGATCTTCGAATGGAAATTGGTGCATTTTTGGTAAATCGCACCTGATTCGTTTTCGTGCGGCGCGCGTTCGGCGGTTATCTGCCCATGACCCCGAAGGCGCGAAACGGGCTGATTTCTGCCGATCGGCCCTTGTAGCGATTGGGGGATGTAATGATGAAATCTGTCGCGTCGTCTTTGCAGGACTATTTGAACTCGGGCTATGTCGCGCCGAGTTTCTTGCGCATCGCCGTGCCGTCATGGCGGGTTGTCGGCATTCATCCCGAATCCGCTGCCACACCGGAACCGCGCCGGACGCTGTCGCGTGAGGAAGTGCAGACGCTGTTTCAGGGTGAATTGAAGCCCAAGCCGAGGCGCAAATCAGCACTTACCGAGAGGGAAGAGCAGGAAAAGCGTCTGGCCGGCCGTATCCGCCGCGCCCTCTATCCGCGTGACCGGATGGAATTCAGTCACTAGGCCGTCCGGCGCCCTGAAGATCCTTCAACACGAACAGCCGAATTGCCGTGGCAAGACCGGTCCCCGGATCGCGGCTTTCGTCGATTTCGGCCGCCAGCGAATTCAATGGGGTGTCGCGACGCCGCGCAATCTCGCGAAACGCCCGCCAGAACTCCGGCTCAAGCGTGACCGAGGTGCGATGACCCCGCAAGGTCAGCGAGTGTTTTTCGGGGCGCGACACCATTGCTTCCTGATCGGATGATGGCAAAGTGATAGGCATGTGGGCGGCGGGCCGCAAGGCCGGGCCGGACGGGGCGCCCTAAGACAGGTCTTGCGCGTCCCGGTCCGGTTTTCCCATCTGATGCGCGTCAAGCCGGTTTTTCTCCAGATCGGCGCGGGCCTCTGCCAGCTTGCGTTGTTCCGGCGTTCTGCCGAACTTCGCGGCGTTGGCATCGGCCGCGCTCCGTTTTTTCCGGCGTTCCCGCTCTTTTCGCGCGCCGCGCAAGTTGACGACGTCGGCCGTCACCCTTTCGGGCCGATCATGTCTTCCGGACGAACGATCCGGTCGAACGTCTCTGCATCCACAAAGCCGAGCGCAACGGCTTCTTCGCGCAATGTGGTGCCGTTCTTGTGGGCGGTCTTGGCGACCTTGGTCGCGTTGTCATAACCGATTGTGGGGGCCAGCGCCGTGACCAGCATCAGGCTTTCCTTCATCAGCTTGTCGATCCGCGCGGTATTCGCCTTGGTGCCCGCCACCATGTTGTCGGTGAAGGACGCGGCCGCATCACCGAGAAGCTGCATGGATTGCAGGACGTTGTAGCTCATCATCGGGTTGTAGACGTTCAACTCGAAGTGGCCCTGCGACCCGGCGAAGCCGACGGCGGCATCATTGCCCATCACATGGGCGCAGACCATTGTCAGCGCCTCGGCCTGGGTCGGGTTCACCTTGCCCGGCATGATCGAGGACCCGGGTTCGTTTTCCGGCAGGATCAGCTCTCCCAGGCCGGAACGCGGGCCAGACCCCAGCAGGCGCAGGTCGTTGGCGATCTTGAAAAGGCTTGCCGCGACGGTCTTCAGCGCGCCCGAGAACATGACCATCGCGTCATGGGCGGCGAGGGCCTCGAACTTGTTCGGGGCGGTAACGAAGGGCAGGCCGGTAATCGTCGCGATTTCCGCGGCGACACGGGTATCCCAGCCGACTTTCGTGTTCAGGCCGGTGCCAACTGCGGTGCCGCCTTGCGCCAGTTCGTAGATGTCGGGCAGGCAGGCCTTCACCCGCGCGATGCCCTTTTCGACCTGCTTGGCATAGCCTGAAAATTCCTGCCCCAGCGTCAGCGGCGTCGCGTCCTGGGTATGGGTGCGGCCGATCTTGATGATGTCCCTGAACTCTTCGGATTTGGCCACAAGCGCCTTGTGCAGCTTTTCCAGCCCCGGCAGCAGCACGTCACGCGCCATCATGCCGATGGCCACGTGCATCGCCGTCGGAAACGTGTCGTTCGACGACTGGCCCATGTTCACATGGTCGTTCGGATGCACCGGCTTCTTGGAGCCCATCGTGCCGCCCATCATCTCGATCGCGCGGTTCGAGATGACCTCATTCGCATTCATGTTCGATTGCGTCCCCGATCCGGTCTGCCAGACGACAAGCGGGAAGTTGTCGTCGAACTTTCCATCAATCACCTCGGTCGCCGCCGCCGCGATGGCATTGCCCAGATTTGCATCGATATCGCCCTGCGCGATATTGACCAGAGCGCAGGCCTTCTTGATCACGCCAAGCGCCCGGATGATCGCCACGGGCTGTTTTTCCCATCCGATCGGGAAATTCATGATCGAGCGCTGCGTCTGCGCCCCCCAGTATTTATCGGCGGGTACTTCAAGCGGTCCGAAGCTGTCGGTCTCGGTGCGGGTTTTGGTCATGTCATCGTCCGTAGCTGCCGTTCGCCCACTAGCTAAGCGATTCCGGCATCGGTCACAAACCCCAATTGCGGCCTGCGTTCAGGCCGCGGCCAAAACCGTCGGAACCTTCCGGTAGCGAAAAACCCGGGCCGGAGGAAGGTTGGCCCAGATCACCGGCCCCGGCTCCACCATCAGACCCTGACCCGCGACGATGGCGGCTGTCAGCGGGGACTTCATCCCATAGGTAAACTGGATGAAAACCCCGTCAGGCCGCAGGGCGCGAAACGCCGCGCAGGCAATTTCGACCTGAAGCCGATCGGAAAAGGACAACAGCGGCAGCCCGCTGACAATCGCGCCAAAGGGGCCGCCATCAGCGGCAGCGATGGACTGGGCGGGCTTGTTCCTGACGGTTACTCCGGGAAAACGCCGAAGGAGCGTTCCGCAGAAGGCTTCATTCATCTCGAACAGGGTCAGGTCGGCCGGGGCGATGCCGCGTGAAAGGATCGCCTCGGTTATGCGTCCCGTACCGGGCCCGAATTCCGCCACGGGTCCGGTTCCGGCGCCGAGGGTTCTTACCATTTCCTGCGCCAGCGCGGCCGATGACGGCACCACGGCCGAGATCTGCCTGGGGTTCTTCAGAACTTGTCCAAGAAACAGCCCGAGATCATTGCCCATTCCAAATGTCGCTTTTCGGCAAGAATGAATTCATTTTCGCACGCGCCGGCGGGGTCGCCGAAGCGCCATAGTCACTTTCGCCAGTGATCAAGTCTGACCACTTCCGCGTCTCTGGGGGTGGCCTGATCTGCGTCCGGCTTCCGCTCTTCGTCGGATAGCGGCATATCGTCTTCATGATCCTGGGTTTCAAATCTCAATCCGAATTCAACGGACGGGTCCACGAATGTGCGGATCGCATCAAAGGGAATATACAAGGGTTCGGGGGTGTCGCCGAAATTGAGCGTTACCGCGAAACCGTCGTCATCCACTGCCAGCCCGGTAAACCAGTGCTGTAAAACGACCGTCATTTCATTCGGATACCGCTCGCGTAGCCAACCGGCCAGATCGGCGTCGGGATGGCCGGTCTCAAAGGTGATGAAGAAGTGATGTTCGCCCGGCAGGCCTTCGCGCTCGATCTTCAGAAGCACTTCATGAATCAGCCCACGCATGGCGCGATGCATCAGTGTCCCGTAATCAATCGATTTGGTCATTCGGTCCAATCCGGCAGCCTTGGTGGCAGCATAGGGGATTCGGTGCCGAATAAACAGCCCGATCCGGCCGAATACACGCCGGAAACTGTCTTGCCCGGACGAGATGCGCCCATCGTTCTTCGCGGGCGCCCGGCAGGCCGGTGGCGACGCTGATCAAACCCGTCGCGCAGCCAACGGGACAATGCGCCGGAAAGCACCATCCTGGCGTCGGGTTGTTGCGGTTTGTCCCCGGTTTGCCACGAAGACCCGGCCGTAACCGCCACAAGGCCCGCGGCCCGGGGCGCAGTATCATGCCGGTCGTTATCGGCGCCACGAACGATCAGTGCCTATCGGTTCAGGGCCTGAAAGCGCAGTCCGAAATCGTCAAGGGGCGCGCAACGTGCGAAACCTATCCCGGAGTTGGAACGCAGCGCCCTTCGTCCGGCGCCTCCCGCCGCTGAGGCAAATCACGATCGCATTTCGCCCGCACGATCCGGGCGCGGGTTCGGCGATGCGATCGTGGGGGATGCGGATCGCCCTGCCGGAACCCCGGCAATTCTCATCCGGTGGGTTTTGCAATCTCGCGCAGGATCTTGGCGCGGATCGCGCGGGGGTAATCTTCAAGCCCGCGCGCGGTCATCGCAAAGCCGCCGCTGGTGATGACCACACGTTCATAAAAGGCCGTGATCGGAAAGGAGGACCCTATATCCTCGATCGCGATGGCATTGACTTCGATACCGGCCCGTTCGGCACCCATGCGTTCGGGCGCGAGCGGGAACCCCGCATTCTGGGGCCCGTCGCCGGAAATATCGATCACCTTGCGGCGGCAATCGGAAACCGCTCCGAATTGCTGAACCGAATAGGCGACGGCCTCGCCCACGGCCGTGTCCGACCCGGTATAGACCCGTTTTTGCGCGCCGGCACGGCCCGCAAATTCGGCCACAGCCGAAGCGTCAAGCATGCGGCGCCAGGGCAGGGTGGTGGTCTGCTGGCCGCTGCCGGACCACTGCACGACGGCCAGCGCGATCTGTCCCAGAACCAGCGCGTCCGAAACTTCGGGGTCACGCAAGGCATCGGCAAGGCCCTGGACCTGAAGACGAAACTCGCCCCGGTCGATCGATCCGGAAACATCGACGGCCAGAAGCAGGGCGACGTCGCAGGCATTGCCCGGTAGCGGGGTGATCAGCGACGCCGCGATGGCCAGACACGTTTTCCAGACAGAAGATCCACACGGGCCTTGGTGCGGGGGCATGGCTGCATCCACCACGTTTTGCGATACCGTCGGCAGGCATGATGCGCCGTGCTTGCCGGGCTGGCAAGGCTGGCGGCCGCGCGGGGCAAGAAGGCACGCGTCCGGCAGGCGCGCCGTCAGCCCTCGATCCAGACAGTGACCGGGCCTTGGTTCACAAGCTGGACGTCCATATCCGCGCCGAACCTGCCATTGGCGACGAAAACCCCCTGTTTTCTCAGATGATCCGAAAAATGCTCGTAAAGACGTTCGCCCTTCTCGGGTGCCGCCGCGGCCGAAAATCCGGGCCGGTTCCCGCGCGTCGTATCGGCGGCAAGCGTGAACTGGCTGATCACCAGCGCCGCGCCTTCGGTATCTTTCAGCGAAAGATTCATCTTGTCGTCGGCATCGCGGAAAATGCGGAGTTTTGCGACCTTTTCCGCCAGCTTCTCGGCATTGGCCTTATCATCCGCCTGCATCGCGCAGACAAGGATCAGAAGACCCGCGCCGATCTCTCCGATGACTTCGCCCGCCACCGAGACACGGGCTTCGCTTACCCTTTGCACCAGTATCCGCATTCCTGTTCCGCCCCTTGGTGTCTCCGGTCAGCCTGACCCGTCACTGTCCGATAAGGCCTTGCTGGCGTGCATATTGCAACGCCGCCGCCGCGGCGACGACAAGGGCTGCCCCTGCAAGCACCGCGAAGGCGATCTTGACGACCGACCACGGACGTTCACCCTGTACCCTGCCGGTCTGACCATTGACGACGAAACGATAGCTCTTGCCGCGATAGCGGTAGGCCGCGGTCCAGACCGGCAACAGAACATGCTTGAATGTAACGCCGGAAACATCTGTATTCACGTGATTAATCACCTGTCGGTCGCCGCCGATATCAAAGCGGATGTCGCGTTCGATCATTCGGTCCATCCATGCGCGGGCCCGGCCATAGCCGGTATCGAGCGGCACCGAGTATCCGTTCGCGCGAAACCCCGCCAGATAGTGCGGCGCGTAAGGCTGAAGCTGCGACAGGTCCCAGGGCATCAGCGCGGTCGTGTGACTTTCGGGCAGGGCCTCGGAGGCCAGGATCAGGACATCGTCGAAGAAACGGGCGACACGTCCCGCAACCGGGGTCCAGCGCACCTTGGCGACGCGGCGGGTCTCGCTTCGCCGGCCGCCGCGCCCGTCCTGCACATGCACGCGCTCCGTTTCGTAATAAACGGTGCCGCGCCTGCCTTCGTAGCTTGACCTGGTGTCGGCGTCGAAGGTCCAGTAGGGCATGTAGATACCCTGAAGCATGCGGCCCTTGCGCGCATAGTCGACCAGACCGCCGGGCGCGAACCACAGGCGGCCAAGCCAGTCCGCCATGGCCTTTCTGGCCTCATGTTCGGGCAGAAGGAACGGCACGATCCCGCCGGGCTTGATCTGCCGCCGCGCCCCGGTATCCGCGACCACCGGTGTTGCGCAAAAGGGGCAATCCGCCGCGTGAACTGCCGCATCCAGAGTGACCTCGGCACCGCAATTCGGGCATTTGGAAAAGCGCAGGTCCTCTGCTTCCGCCTCATCGCTCAGCGCCGCGTCCAATCCCGGGCGGAACGGGTTTTCGCTTGGCGGCGCGATTTTGCGCGGGGTCCCGTTTACATCCTCGCCAAAGCCGCAGTGATCGCAGACCAGCCGCCCCTGTTCCGGGGCGAACCGAAGGTCGGCCCCGCATTGACGGCAGGGAAAATGGTGAGATTCCTCAACGGCTACCTGCATTTGCAGCGCGCGCCTAATGTGCCGGCGGTGGCGGCGGCATCACGGTGAAAAGCTGCGCCAGTTCCGCGATTTCGCCGGCGGCTTTCCATCCATCCTGTCCGGGTGTCCAGACCAGCGTCTCGCGCGAAAAACTGCCATCGGCGGCAAGACGGCCAAGATGACCCCGGCCAAAGGGGCCGGACACCGACCCGGAATTCGCGATATGCCACACCTTTTCCACCGGCGGAGGCGGCGGGGGCGCGAGGTGGGGCTGCGCCGGCTGGGGCGCCTGGCCCCACGGCCCCGGTGCCATCTGGTTGCCTAATGCCATGCCCATGCCCGCACCGATGCCAGCCCCCATCACCGCGCCGGCCGAACCGTCTCCGCGTGCCAATGCCTCGGCCGCCGAATACTGGACGTACCGGTTCAGGTCTCCGATGATGCCCATGGATGTCCGCTTGTCCAGAACGGCTTCAACATCCTCGGGCAGAGATATGTTTTCTATGTAGAATTCCGGTATCTCCAACCCGTATGCCGACACCGAAGGTGCAATCGCTCGTGTAACGATCCGGCCAAGGTCGGCCGTGTTCGCGGCCATATCCAGCACCGGAATTCCGGCACTGGCGACCACGCGGCTGAACTCTTGCACGATGACGTTTCGCATCTGAAAGCTGATTTCATCGGCCGTGAACTCGCCATCCGTACCCACGATTTCCTTCAGGAACCGGGCCGGGTCAGAGACGCGCATCACATAGGTACCGTAGGCGCGCAGCCGGACCGGTCCGAATTCGGGGTCCCGCGCGATGATCGGGTTCTTCGTGCCCCATTTGAGATCGGTGAAACGTGTCGTGCTGACGAAATAGATTTCCGATTTGAAGGGCGATTTGAACCCGTGATCCCAGTGCTGGAGCGTCGTCAGGATCGGCATGTTGTTGGTTTCAAGCATGTAAAGCCCGGGCGTAAAGACGTCGGCGATCTGCCCCTCGTGGACAAAGACCGCCGCCTGACCTTCCCGCACCGTCAGCTTCGCACCGTATTTGATCGCGTGGCCCTCGCGCTCGAACCGCCAGACCATCGTGTCGCGACTGTCATCGGTCCAGTGAATGACGTCGATGAATTCACCGGTCAGAAAATCAAGAATACCCATGGGTTACCTCCGCAAGCTCAACTTTCCCCGCCGACAAGCTCGCGCGCGATCTGGTAGACGATCGGGCGTGCCTCTGACAATGTCATGCCGGCGGTCAGGCGCCGATCGTACAGCATCCTGACCATCAGTTCATCCTGCCCGGTCAGAAGCGCGAATTCCTCATTGTCGTTGAAGATCGACGGCCGCGCGCGCGGGTAGTCGGCGACGAGACCAAGGCTCTGGGCCAGCTCCTCGTGGATGCAGGCCAGACGCAGCCGCCGGGGCAGTTCCCCGCGGATCACGGTCAGCGCCTGATAGTAGGTGGGGCTGGCGCCGCGGGTGAAACTGAAAACCGTGCAGTAGATATCCGGCTTCATCTGCGTGACCGACCGTATCGCCGCATCCGATATGCCCGGCGCAAGGCCGCGCAGACGAGGGGCCGAGGCTTCCCTTTCGTCGGTGTTCAGGATCAGCACGGTGTGGTTGGGCCGAAAAGCGGTGACGCGCATCGGCAGGCCGGACAGGCGCGACAAACGGCTGACATAGCTTGTGATGTCCGCCTTGATCGGGCTGCGGGCCTCTGGCGGCACCGTGGGGTCGAATTCGACCGCAAGGCGAACCGGTCCGTCCCATTTGTGCAGGATGGTTTCGACCGGCTCCGCTTCCAGTTTGCCATTCTTTTCCGTGAATTCGTCGTAAAAGGCGATGTGGATGAAGTTTTCGGCAAGCTCTTCGGCCGTGAAGGGCGCATCGGAACGGCCATCGTCAAGCCGCAACTGTTCCTGCCCCACATAATAGGCCTCGACGCGCGCGTAATACGCCCGTGCGGCGATGCTGGCCGCCGAAGGCGGAAGGGCGCGCTCTTCGGCGGGAAGGTTGCCCGGTGGTTGCGATGCCGAAACGTCCGGAGGGGGCGGCGCGGCGACGCAGCCTGCCAGCATGACCAGACCGGCCATGCGGGCGATCCTGCCGTAGCGAAACGGGCGCAGCGTCATTTTCAGGCGCCGCGACGTGCCGTGGCGGCGGACAGGGCATCACGCAGGCCCGCTTCCAGCCGCTTCAGTTCCTCCTCGGCGGCCGCACGTTTTTTCTTGCCCTCGCCGGCGATCTGCAGGCTTTCCTCGATGGTCGCGATCAACTCGGTGTTGGCGGCCTTCACGGCCTCGATGTCAAAGACGCCGCGTTCCATTTCTTTTCTAACAACTTCATTGGCCTGGCGCAGGTTTTTCGCGTTTGCTGTCAGCAGTTCGTTGGTCAGATCGGTCGCGTCGCGGACCGCGCTGGCGGCCTCTGCCGATCGCTGGATCGTCACCGCCTGCGCCAGCTGCGTTTCCCAAAGCGGAACGGTGTTGACCAGGGTCGAGTTGATCTTGGTGACAAGGCTTTTGTCATTTTCCTGGACCAGCCGGATCGAAGGCAGCGATTGCATCGTGACCTGCCGGGTCAGGCGCAGGTCGTGGACGCGCCGTTCCAGATCGTCACGCGCCGAGCGCAGATCGCGCAGCGCCTGCGCGGCCATCACCTGATCGGCTTCGGCCGCGCTGGCGACCGCGGCCTCGCGCGCCGGGATCTCGCTGCCGTCAAGCTCGGCAAGCCTGGCTTCGCCGGCGGCGATGTAAAGCGCCAGCTCGTCGTAGAATTTCAGTGTCTTTTCATAGAGAAGATCAAGCGACTTGATGTCTTTCAGCAGCTTGTGTTCGTGGGTCAGCAGATTGCCGGTCACGCGGTCGATCTGATCCTGCACCTGCTCGAAACGGGCGACGAACCGGGCGAAGGGCGCGGCCCGGCCCCAAAGACGCTCCCACCAGGACCGTTGGCGCCGGACGTCGAGTTCGGACACCGAAAATCCCCGGATCGTCGTGACGATCTCGCGCAGGGAATCGCCGGCTGGCCCCACATCCTTGTTGCGCACATCGGCGAGCATCGCCTGGCTGATTTCCTGCAATTCGGCCTGCGCCGCCGCGCCGAAATGCACGATCGACCCGCTGTCGCCCATGTCAAGCTCATCGGCGCGTTTGCGGATTTCCTCGGCAAGGGGCCTGGGCGCCTTTTCGAGCGGGGTGACCGGACCTGTCGGCTCCGCCAGCACCACGGCGGCCGCTTCTCTGACCGCATCCATCGTCCTGGCAGCCTCTTCCCGTACCGAATTCGACATGCTACTCTCCACTCAGTTACCATCAAGAACGGCCGCGGGAAGGCCGTCGCGTTTCAGCCGGTCGCGCAGGACGCCGATCTCGATATCAAGATCCACCCGATTGTCCCGCAATAGCACTTTCGTGCGTTCGGCAAAGTTGTTTTCAAGATCATCCAGCAAGGCTTCGTAATCTGCGCGGGCATCGCCATCGCGGGTCTTTGCCCAGATCTGCGCGAATTTGACCGTCGCGTCGCGCGCACCCATCAGATAGACGCCAAGATAGCGGCGCGCCGCCGTCAGGTCGCGCGGGTCTTCCTCGATCGTGTGGAAAAGATCGCGTGCCGTCAGGGCGAAGCGCGCGATCCGCGCGGTCAGGCGCCGGTCGCCGATGCTGCGTGCCGCGCCATCCATTTCAGCAAGATAGGCTTCGCCTTCGGCAATGATCCGGGCCACACGATCCTGCTGGCGCGGGTCGATGTTTTCCATGCCCTTGTCGCGCAACGGGTCCGGGCCGAAGGCGGCAAGATGCAGGGCTCCGCCGATCAGCCCGAGCAGCAGCGCGACCGTCCCCCCGCCATCGGAATAGGCCCCGAGGCCAAGGCCGATGGCCGTGGCAAGCGCACCGGCGATCTTGCGCGGAAAGGCGGGGCGGCGCGCGCTTTGACGCGCCCGGTAGGCATCGGCCGCCCGCACGCCTTCACGGGTCAGCCATGCCGCCAGAACCAGCATGGCGAAGGCGGCAAGGTTGAGTGCAAGTCCGAAAGGGTCAAGGAAAAAAGCCTTGAGGGCAAACAGCGACGCGAACCCGTAAAGCCATGAGCAACGCTTTTCCGCGCGGCTTGGCATGGCCCGCTGCGATCCGGGACTGCCGCTCTCGGGGCTGTGGGGGCCGCCGAACCTTTCGGCCATCATCCGCCCCCCGTCAGCGCGACATAAAGTGTCAGCGCAAGAAGCAGATTGAAGGCCAGCCTTTGCAGCCCGGGTTCCGTCATCCGATCCCCCCATTAGATCGCGGGCAGAGTGCCATGAGCGGCCGGACAGTCCAACCCCCCAATGGCCCCGATATAGTCCGGGTGCGGAAATCCGCAACGGCCGGGCAGGGGGTATGGGCTATTTGCCGCGACCGGGTTTCGGTTTGCCTTGCCCTGCGCCCGAACGCGGGCGCGCGGGGCGGTCGGTCCTGCCCGCTGCCCCGTCCTTGGGCCCGGCGCGGTCAAAGCGCCTCTCGGGGCCAGAGCTCGTGCGTTCGGGTTTGCCGCCGGGCTTGCCGAACCGCCGCGGGCGGTCGGCGCCGTCACTGTCACGCGGCTTGCCATAGGTCTTGCCCGCCCTCGGCTTGCGTTCGGCGGCCTCCTCGTCGCGGGGCTTGCCGAAGGGCTTGCGGCCGTCCGGATAGGCCTTGCGCGGGCCATCGCTCGCGGCGCTCTTGTGGCCGCCGGGTTTCGCTCCTCGGGGTTTGAAGCTGCGGTCCCTGTCCGCCGGGTCCTGGCTTGCGCGCGGCGGTCTGGCCGGGCGGCCCTCGCCGCCTTGTGCCTTGGCGGGGCGTTCGCCACCTTCGCGGGGCGGTCTTGCCGGGCGGTTTTCGCCGTCTTTCGGGCCGCGTGATCGGAACGGCCTGCCTTCGGAACGCTCGCCCGGGCCGGTGGCGCGTTCATCGCGCTGCGGGCGCGCGGGCCGGTCCCCTGCGGGTTTCGGCCCGCGGGGTTTGAAGCCCTTGTCGCCCTCTCCGCCATCCCTGGCGGAAAAGCGGCGCGGCCGTCGCGCATCTGCCGGCCCGCTGGCGGATGGGCGCGCGGCGCGGGACGTTTCCTTGCCGCCTTCCTTGCGCATCGGCGCGCGCGCCGGGCGGGAGGTGCCACCGGCCTTTGGGCCAGTGCCGGTGGCCCGGGGCTTGCGGGCGGGTCTTTCGTCCGCATCCGTTGCCGCGGCGTCAGGCGTGCCCAACTGTTCGCGCAGAACCTTCTGCTTTACCTCGACGACATCGCCCGGCTTCATCTTGTTCAGCCGGAAGGGGCCATAGCTGACGCGAATCAGGCGGTTCACGGTCAGCCCCACCTCGGCCATGGCGCGGCGAACCTCGCGATTGCGGCCCTCGCGGATGCCGACAGTCAGCCAGGCATTGGCGCCTTGCTGCTTGTCGAGCGTGATGTCCATGGGCTGGAATTCCTCACCCTCGATGGTCACGCCCCGGCGCAGCGGATCGAACGTCGCCTCGTTCGGTCGCCCGTTCACGCGGACGCGGTACTTGCGCAGCCAGCCTGTCGAGGGCAGTTCCAGCCGCCGCTTCAGCTCGCCGTCATTGGTCAAAAGCAACAGCCCTTCGGAGGTCAGGTCCAGCCGCCCGACACTCATCACGCGCGGCATGCCTTCAGGCATGGTGTCGAATACCGTCTGCCGGCCCTTTTCGTCCCTGGTCGAGGTGACCAGCCCCAGCGGCTTGAAATAGAGCCAGAGCCGGGCGGGTTGCGGCGCGTCAATCGGCTTGCCGTCGAGTGTCACGCGGTCGGTGTCGCTCACGTCCAGCGCAGGGCTCGTGACCGTCTTGCCGTTGACCGTCACGCGGCCCGCGACGATCATCTTTTCGGCGTCCCGGCGCGACGCGACGCCGGCGCGTGCCATGACCTTCGCGATCCGGTCGCCTTTGGTAGTCTCGTCGCTCATTGTCATGCCCCCGGGCCTTATATGAAGCGCCTCCTCTAGCGGTATTCGCGGCCTGATGGAAGCGCTTGCAGATCAGGGTCCGGCAGGGCATCAGAAGTCATGAGCAAATTCCGCAGCCACATGGACCGGGCGCTTGCGGCGGCAAGGGACGCGGCGACAAGGGGGGAAGTGCCGGTGGGCGCGGTCGTCATCGCGCCCGATGGCCGGGTCGTCGCCGTGGAAGGCAACCGGACGCGCGAACGGAACGACCCGACCGCCCATGCCGAAATCCTTGCCATTCGCGCCGCCTGCGCCGAGGCGGGCAGCGACCGCCTGCCGGGGCATGATCTTTACGTGACGCTCGAACCCTGCGCCATGTGCGCGGCCGCCATTTCGTTCGCGCGGATCGGACGGCTTTATTTCGGGGCGGATGATCCGAAATCCGGCGGCGTGACCCATGGCGCGAGGGTCTTTTCGCATCCGCAATGTCATCACGTGCCGGAAGTCTATGACGGAATAGCCGCCGATGAGGCGGGCGAAGTGCTGCGCGGCTTCTTCAGCGGCCTGCGCACATAGGTTCGGGCGGCGGGCCCATTGTATCATTCGCGACACACACAATCGGCGCGGTGCGATTGGTACAATCCGCAGCTTTGTAGGGGTTATTCTCGGGTGTATGGTGCGCATCGTTCCAACCCCAACCAGAGGAGGCGTCGGATGAACAAGTTTGACTGTGCGATGCTCCGGGCTGGTTCGGATGCGTTTTCCGAAACCGCAACCTGCCGGTTTCAGACCGTGATCGGCGATCGTCGCTGACCGTCTGACCGGCTGCTGCGTCGCGGAAACTTCCGCCTCTCTCAGAGACCTGAACACTGCGCCGCGCCCGGCTTTCTGCCGCTCGCAAGCGCGCGATTCCCCTTTTCAAGGAGCCATGCCATCCCAGGCGGGATGCGCGGCTGAGTGTAATGATGAAAGTAGAATACACACCCGAACAACGGTCGGTTTTTCCCGAAGTCCATGCGCTTGTCGGCCATTACGGTCTGCTGCGCGTTGCTGTCGCGCTTGCCGGGGTCGTCATGCGCCGCCGCTACCGGGTGGCGCACCGGTTTCAGACCGACCTTCCGGCCCGGATGCAGCGCGATATCGGGCTTGCCCCCCCGGCAGAGCCGGGCAATCGCCGGCACCTGTGACGGTGCCGGCGATCCCTTGCCGGAAAGCGCGGGGTCCGGGGGCGGCAATCGTGCCGGTTGTCGCCCCCCCGGATGCCCGCGCCGGGCCTTGCGCCGACCAACATGGCGCTTGACCCGGCGGGGCGAAACACGTAGGAATTGAACACATGTTCATTTATGGGGGCGCGCGATGTTTGCAGCTTCAATGAAGTTTCATCTTGGCGATGAGATCGAGGCCCTGCGCGACATGGTTCACCGCTGGGCGCAGGACCGCGTGCGGCCCATGGCCGCCGAAATTGACCGCAAGAACGAATTTCCGGCAGAGCTGTGGAAGGAAATGGGCGACCTCGGCCTTCTCGGCATCACCGTGCCCGAGGAATATGGCGGGGCGGGCATGGGCTATCTCGCCCACTGCGTCGCGGTCGAGGAAATCGCCCGGGCTTCGGCCTCGGTCTCTCTCTCCTACGGCGCCCATTCCAACCTCTGCGTCAACCAGATCAAGCTGAACGGCTCGTCCGCCCAGAAGCAGAAATACCTGCCGCGCCTGATTTCCGGCGACCATGTCGGCGCCTTGGCGATGTCCGAGGCGGGGGCGGGGTCCGACGTCGTCTCGATGAAACTCCGCGCCGAGAAGAAGAACGACCGTTTCGTCCTCAACGGCACCAAGTTCTGGATCACCAACGGCCCGGATGCGGACACGCTCGTGGTCTATGCCAAGACCGACCCCGAGGCCGGATCGAAAGGCATCACCGCCTTTCTGGTCGAGAAAGAGATGAAGGGGTTTTCCACCTCGAAGCATTTCGACAAGCTTGGCATGCGCGGATCGAACACCGCCGAACTGATCTTCGAGGATGTCGAGGTTCCGTTCGAGAATATCCTTGGGGAAGAGGGCAAGGGCGTCCGCGTCCTGATGTCCGGGCTCGATTACGAACGCGTGGTCCTTTCCGCCATCGGCCCCGGCATCATGGCTGCCTGTCTCGATGAGGTCATGCCCTATATCGCCCAGCGAAAGCAGTTCGGCCAGCCGATTGGAAACTTCCAGCTGATGCAGGCCAAGATCGCCGACATGTACACCAAGATGAACTCCGCCCGCGCCTATACCTACGAGGTCGCCCGCGCCTGCGACCGGGGCGAGGTGACCCGTCAGGATGCCGCCGCCTGTGTGCTCTATGCCTCGGAAGAGGCGATGAACGTCGCCCATCAGGCAGTGCAGGCGATGGGCGGTGCGGGCTTCATGAACGAAACCCCCGTCGCCCGCATCTTCCGCGACGCGAAACTGATGGAGATCGGCGCCGGGACGAGCGAGATCCGGCGGATGCTGATCGGGCGGGAACTGATGGGGGCGATGGGGTGACGCAAGAGTATCGTCCCGCCCGGCAGCACCGCCGGGCAGCGCCCGACCGCCCCCCCGGGCGGGCGCTTCTCGCCCACCCGCGGCCGGGCGCCGCCCTCCGCTCCGGGGGCGGTGGGGTGAACCACCGCCCCCCTCAAAGGTCAATGCGCCCATCGCGGTGCGTTGCGATGCGAAAGGGCGACGATCTGATGCGCGTCGCTCCAGATCAGAGTGCCCGGACGGTCAGAGCGCAGTTCGTCAATCGGCGCTCCGTTCCCGGACAGGATCCACGCGACGTAGCGCGCGCGGCTTACATGTTCGGCGGCCCGGTCGCGGAACCAGCAGACGCCGTTGCGGCACTGCCGGTGGCCTGTGGTGATGACAAGCACCGCCGGCACCGCCAGATGCGCGCCGAACCAGTCGAGTTCGCGTCGCAGTTCCGCCCGCTGCCACTCGGGCAGGCAGGAGGAACGGCTGGCGCGATAGGCGATGGTGAACAGCCCCGCACGGCAACGCGATTCCGCGTCCCAATGGGGCGCAATGAAACGGACAAACATGGATATCCCCCGCGCGTCGCGCGGGCCTTTCGGTCAGGTTTGGAAAGGGTGAGGGGCGCAGCCCCGCAAAGCTCAGGCCAGAGCTGCGGGTGGCTTTCGGTCAGCCATATACGATCTTGGCAACATGGCGCCCTCACGGATCGTGGTTTTCGGTGGGCATTGCCAAGCGCCGCCCGGCGATTCGACGCAAGACCCCGATTGAAAAAGTTGGATAAACCGTTGTTGGAGCATCACAGGTGAGCAGGATCAGATCAGAAGCGCTTCCCACATCCGACACATTCCGCGCCAACCGCGCGGCGCATGAGGCGATGCTGGAAACCGTCGCCGGGGCGGCCCGCACCGCCGCCGCCGGGGGTGGGGAAAAATCGCTCGCCCGCCATGTCGCGCGCGGCAAGATGCCGCCGCGCGAGCGGGTAGCGAACCTTCTCGATGCGGGTTCTCCCTTCCTCGAAATCGGCGCAACTGCCGCGCATGGGATGTACAATGGCGATGCCCCTGCGGCGGGCGTCATCGCGGGCATCGGCCGGGTGCACGGGCAAGAGGTGATGGTCGTCGCCAACGACGCCACCGCGAAGGGCGGCACCTACTATCCGATGACGGTAAAGAAGCACCTCCGCGCGCAGGAGATCGCCGGGGAA
>JAGRDO010000147.1 GCA_020447005.1 Paracoccaceae bacterium | reverse complement strand
CGCGGAACCGAGGTTTTCGTCGGCCTTCTCGTCATCCGACATCGCGTCCTTGATCGCGGCCACAGCGGCCGAGATCGCATTGGTGCGCTCCTGCTTGTCCTTGATCGCGAAGGCGGCGCGCATCTGCGCCTCGCCGGTGGCTTTCACCTTGGCATAGAGCGCGGAATAATCGGCCGGCTGATAGTCGAACGGTTCCTTGGCGCAATCTTCGGCAAAGTCGATGATCAGGTCGATGACCGGCTGCATGGCGTCATGGCCGAACTTGACCGCGCCCAGCATCTCGGCTTCCGAAAGCTCATAGGCTTCCGATTCCACCATCATCACGGCTTCCTTGGTGCCCGCGATGACCAGATCGAGCCGCTGCTCGGGGTTCATGCGCAGCTGGTCCATGTCGCTGACCTCGGGGTTCAGCACATAGTTGCCATTCGCAAAGCCGACGCGCGCGGCCCCGATCGGGCCCCTGAACGGCACGCCCGAGATTGTCAGCGCCGCCGAGGTGGCGATCATCGCGACGATGTCGGGATCGTTGACAAGGTCATGGCTCAGCACGGTGCAGATGACCAGCACTTCGTTCTTGAAGCCGTCGACGAACAGCGGGCGGATCGGACGGTCGATCAGGCGCGAGGTCAGCGTCTCTTTCTCGGTCGGGCGGCCTTCGCGCTTGAAGAAGCCGCCGGGAACCTTGCCGGCAGCATAGTATTTTTCCTGATAATGCACGGTCAGCGGGAAAAAGTCCTGCCCCGGCTTTGCCTGCTTGGCAAAGGTCACGTTGGCCATGACGGATGTCTCGCCCAGCGTGGCGATGACCGATCCGTCGGCCTGACGGGCGACCTTGCCCGTTTCCAGTGTCAGCTCTTCCTGGCCCCACTGGATGGATTTCTTGGTTACGTTGAACATATATCGTTTCCTCTGAGGAGCACTCACGGGCGTATCCCGTGTCTCCCGTTCAAATGGCGGCCCCATTGCCGCCGCCCCCAATCCTTCGCATGCGCCCGGGGGCGTGGGCTCACGTCACAGATGGCGGGGCCATACAGGAAAACGCGCGGGTTGGGAAGGGGCGGCTTGGCGCCGGGTCGCGGCACCGCCCGGTTCGCGGGCCGCAGCGTCTATCCCGACGTCGACAGCGCGACCACTCCGGCGATCAATACGCCACAGCCCGCCAACCGCCACCGGCCAACCGGCTCGCGCAGGATGACCATGCCCATCAGCGCCCCGACCATCATCGACATTTCGCGCATCGGCGCCACGATGCTAAGGGGTGCGCCGCCAGTCAGCGCCATCAGCACCAGAATATAGGAAAGCGGCGACAAGAGCCCGACACCGAGCGCCGACCACCAGTGCCCGCGCATCGCCGCCATGGCCCGGCGGGGATTGGCAAGAACCAGCGGCAGCAACAGGAAGAACCGCAACAGGTTCGAAAACCAGTCCAGAACGACTGGCGCGATGCCCAGCGCCTTGACCGCGTAGGCATCGGTCACGGTGTAGGCGGCGATCAGCCCGCCGGTCGCGGTGCCCCATCTTATTCCGGCCTGCCCGCCGGGTTCCGTGAAGGCCCGCATCTTGCCCTGCGTCGCGATCATCACGATGCCAGCCACGACCAGTCCAAGTCCGGCCACCCTGACCGCGCTCGGCGCCTCGCCAAGAATAAGGAACGCGCCCACGGTTGACAGCATCGGCCCGGTTCCGCGCGCGACCGGGTAGACAACCGACAGGTCCGCCACCTGATAGCCGCGCTGCAAGGTCAGGCTGTAGGCCAGATGGATCATCCCGCTCAGCAGCAGAAACCCGATACCCGTCAGGGTCCAGCCGATGCCGTCCTGCGCCATCAGGTAGCCGACCCAGGGCGCATAGGCCAGGCAGGCGACCAGATTATAGGCAAAGACAAAGATCGGCCCGACCGAGGCGGCGCGTTTTGCAAGCAGGTTCCAGCCCGCGTGAACAAAAGATGCGAGAACGACAAGTGAAAGCGAGGCAAGCGTCATTGAGACCCCCTTCTGCGCCCCGGCCCATCCGGCGGCGCGGTTGATCTCGACGTCTCCTCCCCTGGGCTTCTATCCCTTGGGTGCAGCCGGGGAACTCCCCCGGTCTCTGCAACGCTCGGTCCTGCGGCCATCCGAAAACTCGGCCCGGAACCCTAGTCGCCACTCAGTCGATGGGGTCATGATAGATGAAAGCGCCGACGCCGATCAAGCCTTGGCGCGGGGCATCCCGGGGCTTTCGATTGCTTTTCCGGCGCGTGTTCTGGCTGCGGTCGCGGGGCGGCGGGTTTGAATATGCCCTTGCCCGCGCCCTGTCCGCGCCCGGCCCGACGCGCGCGGACCGCGCGGCCCCTGTCGGCGCCGCCCGTCACGGGCAACCGGGCGTCGGCAGGCGCCGCTGGACAATGGCCCCCGGCGCGATCAAGACTTGGCCATTAAAACGCCGGGTCCGGTATTTCAGATATAAGGTATAGTCGTGAAACACAGGCTTCTTCTGGCCGCATCGTCCCTTTTCCTTGCCACGGCGGTTCATGCCGGCATTCCGGTTGAAGAAGACATCACCTGCCCGGTCGGTGGCGAGACTTTCACCATCGTCTCGACGATGTCCTGTTCTTCGATGGGCGCGACCATGTCGCTTCGCCCCCTCACCTCATGCGATTTCGTGACACGGCTGCCGGTCTGCCCCTCGAACGGCCTGCCGCTTTTCAAGGACTTCCCGGCCGATGAAGTCGCCCGGCTGGAGCGATATGTCCAGACCCCGGATTACGCGGCGCTGCGCGACCTTGCGCCCGCTCTTCGCGCCTATCATGTCGCAAAGTTTCTGGGCGACGAGACCGACCATGAAAGGCTGTGGCTTCTGATCGACGCGGCCCTCTACGATGCCCCCGCCTCCCGTTCAGACCCGGCCAACCTCGACCTTCTGCTTGCCGAGGCGA
>JAGRDO010000146.1:210-15105 GCA_020447005.1 Paracoccaceae bacterium | reverse complement strand
CGAGGTTCATAAAGAGGCGCCCTGTGATGGGCCCGTAGCTCAGTTGGTAGAGCAACTGACTTTTAATCAGTGGGTCACAGGTTCGAATCCTGTCGGGCTCACCACTGAAAATCAATGACACACGCTGAAAGTCTTCACGCCTTCTGGATTTCGGGCAGGCGGAGCGTAAGCTCTTGGCGGGATTTTCGATGGATTTCCCTTCCCGGCTGTCTGAGCCTTCGGGTCGGCACAAAGGACTGCATGGGCCGGCTTCGGCCGCTCATTCTGCATCTGCGGTGTGCAAACCGTTCTATCCAGGGCTCCGCAGCCGCAAGGGCAGCGATGATCGTCGGACCGGCGGCGCCCGATCAGGCATGTCTCAACCCGTTGCGACCAATCCAGATGGCAGCAGAACCGAACGGAAAATCCACTTACGAAACGGCTCGAAACTGTTCAACTAATTCGAGCCACCCCTCACCAAATCTATTGCCTTATTGCCATTTCCTGTGAACCGATCCAATTACATGAATGTCGGGTGGCCACCGGTGCAGTTGAGCCGACAAAGTGACGTCTTGCCGATTCGCCACTGCGCCGAAGACCGGCGGCGCGGTAGCGCGCGCGAACAAACAAAGGACAATTGGATATGATCCTATGCTGTGGCGAAGCACTGATTGACATGATCCCTGAACGGACCGCGAACGGAGCCGAGGGGTTCGTTCCGCATAGCGGTGGCGCGGTATTCAATACCGCGATTGCGCTGGGTAGGCTTGGCACCAGGACGGGAATGCTGACGGGCCTGTCCGATGACATGTTCGGTGCGCAGCTTCGCGGGGCGCTGGGTGCCGCCGGAGTGGATACGTCCCGGGTCGTCGAAAGCAGCCGCCCCACGACACTGGCCTTCGTCCACCTTCAGAATGGACATGCCAGTTATGTTTTCTACGATGAGAATTCGGCCGGAAGAATGCTGGCGGCAGAAGATTTGCCAGCCATTCCCGCGGAAGTGACGGCCCTCTACTTTGGTGGTATCAGCCTTGCTTGCGAACCCGGCGCCGATGCCTATGCCGCGCTGCTTGATCGAGAGGGCGCCAGCCGCGCGGTAATGATCGACCCGAACATTCGCCCCGGTTTCATAAAGGATGAGGCCCGCTATCGTGGCCGGATCGACCGGATGATCGCGGCCGCCGACATGGTCAAGGTTTCGGATGAGGATCTCAACTGGATCATCAAAGGATCGGCGCCCCTGGACGAAAAGGCCCGGGCACTTCTGGCATCCGGCCCTTCGCTGCTGGTATTGACCCGCGGCAAGGAAGGCGCGACCGCGTACCTTGCGGCGGGCGGTTCCGTTCACGTCATGGCTAAGCAGGTTGAGGTGGTCGACACCGTGGGTGCGGGCGATACCTACAATGCGGGCGTACTGGCCGTGCTGCAACGGGAGGGCGTATTGACCAAGGACGGTCTGAAAGGGCTTTCACCCGACGTCGCGCAACGGGCACTGGAATTTGGTGCAAGGGTTGCCGCCGTCACGGTGTCGCGCGCGGGCGCGAACCCGCCCTGGGCGCATGAGCTGTGAACGTGACGGGGACGCGCATTTGGTCGGGGTCACGGTGCAGATGAACTGATCTGGCGGCTACATCGCAGGTCGCGGGGTTGAAGCAGCCCAGCGGCCGCGCCGGAAAATCAAGAACCTCACAAAGGGTGAGGCGCCGATCGAAACCGAGGCGACCGCCTTTGGTCCATACCGGCGACAAAGCCTCACATCATGGTCGCCGCGTCCCAGGTGACACGCCCGCCGCAGATCGTCAGCGCTATGCCCATTTGGGCAACATTATTGGGTTCCGTTCTTTCGATATCGCCCGAAAGAACCACCATGTCGGCCGCCATTCCGGTGCGTAGCGTTCCTGTCAGATGTTCGCGATGCGCAGCCCATGCCCCACCTGCGGTATAGGCGCGCAAGACATCCAGTAACGGCACACGTTGATCTTCGGCGCCTTCGTAAACGGGCCGTGTCAAGGCGGCGCCAATGCCCCTCATGATCGAGATATCTGTAACCGGCCAGTCCGACGCGAATGCGAGCGGTGCCCCCGCCTCTACCAAGGTTCTGCAAAGATAGGCATCGCGCCAACGGTTGCGCCCGATGACATCGAGCGTCGGAAACATCGCAAAATCCATTGCTCCGGGGGCATGCGGTGGCTGAAGCGATGCAGTGATGCCAAGCTCGCCCAGACGCGGAACGTCGGCCCGGTCTATCAACTCGATATGTTCGATCCGGTGCCGGCTGTCGCGCCTTCCGTTTGCTTTCTGCGCCGCCTCATAGCCATCGATCGTGGTACGCACCGCACCGTCGCCGATCGCATGGACGGCAATCTGCAACCCGCGCCTGTCGATCTCGGTGGCGATCCGGTTGAACACGGGGCCCGGGAAAAGCGGCTCGGACCGGTGGCCCGGCCTGCCGGGATAATCGTTCAGCATAAAGGCAGTGCCGCTGTCGATGACCCCATCCATGAACAGTTTGACGAACCCGCAGCTTAGCCAATCGTCATCGAAATCCCGGCTCATCGCGTCGGCGCGATCAAGCTCGGCAAGCTCCATATGCGGCTTGTAGTGAAACGGCACCTTGACCCGCGCGGTCAGTTGACCTTCGCGCTTGAGGCCCGCCAAGAGATCGAGCGTGTAGCGGTTGCCATCCATGTTCACCATCGAGGTGACCCCATGGCGGGCGGCATGCGCGAGACCATTGGCGACCTTTGCGCGGTCAATCGCCTGAGCGGCGGCGTCAGGCCATGGCGACGGCTCGGCGCCGGTTGCAATACCCAGGTTGAGCCTCGCTTCGCCGCCCAGCGCAATCACGGCGGCAAAGGCTTCAAACTCTCGCAGTTCTCCGGTGGCCAGCCCGTCGTCGCCCATCACCACTTCATGTCCGTGCGGCATCTTGGCCCCATGCAGAATGCCTGCAAGTTCCAGCGCTTTGGTGTTGGCCCAGACAGTATGGTGATCATGGGCGCCGATGGCGATGGGCCGGTCGTTGATGATCCGGTCAAGGTCGTGGCGGGTCATCGGATGATCAAGCATCGAATAATGCCCGCCCTGCGCCATCAGAAGCGGCCGATCAGGATGCCTTGCAGCGAAGTCACGAAAAGCACGTGCCAGCGCGTCGGCGCCTTCGACATGGCCCAACTGCAGATGCGCCAGTTCCGCCCCCCCAAGAACAAGGTGAAGATGGCTTTCATAAAAACCCGGAAGAACCGTGGCACCCTTGCAATCGACAATGCGGGTCTGGCCGCCTGCAAGCGCTTCGATCGTTTCGCGTGCCCCAAGCGCTACGATCTTGCCAGACGCAACGGCGATTGCCTCGGCGCGCGGGGCCGCGCGATCCATTGTCAGGATGCGCGCATTGGTCAGGATCATGTCGGGTGTCACTTCAAGCACCTTTTGTGTTGGGGGTTGTGTCAAAGCCGGTCCAGCAACGCCCGTGTTGGCCATGCGTCGGCGGGCAAGCCAAGTCTGCCTTGCTCGATCTGTACTGCTTCACGTGTCTTTTCACCAAGAATACCATCGACGCCGCCAACATCGTGACCGCGCGCCTGAAGTCTTTCCTGCAAACGCTTCATCGCAGCAAGGTCGAGACCCGGTTCGGGATTTCCCGGCACAAAGACCGGTTCTCCCTCCATCCGGGTGGCAAAATAGGCAGCGGTCGTCACATAGACGAAACTCTGGTTCCATTCGAATAACACGCGAAAATTCGGATATGCCATAAACGCCGGACCCTTTCGGCCCATGGGCAAAAGGACCGATCCGCTAAGACCCTTGGCGAGATCACCGGCGCGCCCGCGGACGCCCATTGCCTGCCAGCGGTCCGATGGCAAATCGTGATTTAGCCCGGTCAGCGACCAATCCAGCCCGTCCGGGACGATGATTTCCTGCAGCCATGGTTCATTCTTGCGCCAGCCCAGGCCGTGCAGCATGTTGGCGCCCGACATCAACGCATCGGCAACCGAGGTTTTTGGTGTGACATGGCCATCGCCGTCGCCATCCACCCCGTTGCGAAGAATATCGTCAGGCAGCATCTGCACTTGCCCGATCTCGCCGGCCCAGGCCCCGGTGGTTCGACGGGGATCGAAATCACCCTTTGAATAGAGCTCGAGTGCCGCGAAGACCTGCGGGCGAAACAGTTCCGGGCGACGACAATCATGGGCCAGTGTGACAAGCGCATTCAGCGTGTTGAAGTCGCCCTGTACGGCGCCGAAATCGGTCTCTAGTGCCCAAAACGCCAAAAGTACGCCCCGCGGCACCCCATAGTCGCGGGCGGCACGCGCGAAAACCGATCCGTACTTCTCGGCGTTCCGCCGGCCATTCTGCAGCCGGTTCTTGCTGATGACCGCTTGCGAAAACTCGATGAAGTCCTTGCGAAAAATACCCTGGGCCCGGTCCGCCTTGAGAACTTTCCCATCCTGTCTGACGCCCGAAAAGAAATCGTCGACGATCTTGGCCGGGTAGCCGATCTTCCGTGCTTCATCTTTCATGTCGCGCAGGAAGGTGTCGAAACTTCCACCGCAAGCTGCCGCCGAGTGGGCGGACATCGAAAACAAGATCAACCCCGCAATGAAACGCATTTTCCCCCCGACACGGTTGCGACTGCAAGACTAGCAGGCGAAACTTCGCCTGCAACCGGCACGTTTGCGCGTTGTCGCTCGGGTATTAACCAACGGTTAACAACTGTTGCCGATTCTTTAACAGTACCGGCCGCAGAGGTGTTTCTTCTACGGACGCTGCAAGATGGAGGGCACATGCAGGTCTTGATAGTGGTCGGCGATCCGAACCTGGGGTGGTTGTGGAAACGCCACATTGAAAGGATCGGGGCCCAAACCGCAGTGGTTGTCGTTACAAGTCAAGACGACGCAATATCGTATCTGCGACACCACAAGTCCGAGATTGTCGTTCTTGATCTTGTCCTGAGCGATGGCAGCGCAATCGCAATCGCGGATTACGCGGCTTACAGGCATCCCGCGGCCAAAGTCATTTTCGTGACCAACAGCAGTTTCTTTTCGGACGGTTCGATTTTCCAGCATATTCCGAATGCATGCTCATTCTTGCCCAGGGATACGCCACCCGGCGATCTTGCCGCCATCGTCGATCATTATGGCATGGACGCCCGATAATTGATCGCTCCGGTGACCTTTTCACTCTCATCCTTTTCTGGGCATACTCGCGTCCAATCGTTAGAGAGGGCGACATGGATATCGAGGCACTTCTTGGGCAATTGATCGGCGGCAATGGCGTTCTGATCGCTGTCGCGATCTTCATCATCATCTGCGTGATGCTGGGGGTGCGGATCGTCCCGCAGTCCGAAAAGCATGTGGTCGAACGCTTTGGCCGGCTCCGCGCGGTTCTCGGGCCCGGCATCAACTTCATCGTGCCGTTCCTTGATCGCGTTGCGCACAAGATTTCAATTCTCGAACGCCAGTTGCCAAACGCCCTGCAGGACGCAATCACCGCCGATAACGTGTTGGTCAAGGTTGAAACCTCGGTCTTCTATCGCATCATCGAACCCGAAAAAACGGTTTACCGGATCCGCGACGTCGATGCCGCGATCGCCACCACCGTCGCCGGGATCGTCAGGTCGGAAATTGGCAAGATGGAGCTGGACCAGGTGCAATCGAACCGGTCCGACCTTATCCACAAGGTCCGCGAGCAGGTTGCGGCCATGGTCGACGACTGGGGTATAGAGGTGACGCGGGCGGAAATCCTTGACGTCAACCTCGACGAGGCAACCCGCGCAGCGATGTTGCAGCAATTGAATGCGGAACGCGCCCGTCGCGCGCAGGTAACTGAGGCCGAAGGAAAAAAACGGGCGGTGGAGCTATCTGCCGATGCGGACCTTTACGCTGCCGAACAGAAGGCCAAGGCGCGCCGGATTTCCGCCGAAGCCGAAGCCTATGCGACCGAGGTCGTCGCGAAGGCGATCAAGGAAAACGGGATCGAGGCCGCGCAGTATCAGGTTGCCCTGAAGCAGGTCGAAGCGCTTACGGCCGTCGGGCAAGGTACGGGAAAGCAGACGGTGATCGTCCCCGCACAGGCGCTTGAGGCTTTCGGCGATGCGTTCAAGATGCTGAAGGGGCGGCTCTGATGCTCTGGCAGAACTGGTGGGTCTGGAT
Organism: Paracoccaceae bacterium; assembly: GCA_020447005.1. GTDB lineage: Bacteria > Pseudomonadota > Alphaproteobacteria > Rhodobacterales > Rhodobacteraceae > Albidovulum. The sequence goes on along the minus strand of JAGRDO010000146.1, from coordinate 8,974 downwards.
GATCATCGGCGCAGTTCTGGGCGTGCTTGAGGTCGTTCTGCCCGGTTTCATTCTTCTGGGTTTTGCCGTCGGGGCGGGATTGACAGGTGCCCTTCTCTGGCTTGGCCTCCTGGGACAGTCATTTCCGGTGTTATTGCTTGTTTTTGCCGTCGGCTCGCTTTTGGCCTGGCTTCTTCTGCGCCGCGTCGTCGGCGTTCGGCACGGCCAGGTGAAGGTCTGGCACCATGACATCAATGACGGGGAATAGACCCGTCTAGACCAGACCGTGCGCGCGGAACAACGCTTTGACATCAGTCTCGGGCCTTGCACCAAAATGGCTGATAACCTCGGCGGCGGCGATGCACCCCATTCGCCCTGCCGTGGCAAGATTTTGCCCCGTCGCCATCCCGTAAAGAAAACCGGCGGCAAACTGATCGCCGGCACCGGTCGCATCGACCGGCACAACCCGGTGCACGGGCACTTCAACCTTTTCCTCGCCGCGAATCAAAAGCACATCTTCGCCAGAACGGGTACAGACAACCATCGGGCAATCGACCCGCGCCTGATCCAGCGCGGCGTCAAGATCGTCGGTCTGATAAAGCGAGCACCATTCATGGCGATTACCGATCACGTAATCCATCTGGTCGTGGACGAGGCGCCGAAAATCGGCGCGGTGGCGATCGACGCAGAAAGGGTCTGACAGCGAAATCCCCGCCTTTCCTCCACCGGCATGACTGGCTTTGGCCGCCTTGAGGAACGCCGACTTGCCTTGATCCTTGTCGAAAAGATAGCCCTCGAGAAACAAGTAGTCGCTGACGCGGATAACATCCTCATCAAGATCCCCCGGGCCAAAATCCGCACCCGCCCCGAGATAGGTATTCATCGAACGCTCGCCATCCTTCGTGACGAAGATCATCGAGCGCGAGGTCGGAAGCTCGGCGCTGGCCGAGGGTGGATTGGGAAAATCCGTGCCCTCTGTCTCCAGGGATTTCGCGTAGAAGCGGCCCAACGCATCGTCCTTGACGCGCCCGATGAACGCGGTTTTCAACCCCAGATTCCCGAGACCGGCCAAGGTGTTGCCGACCGATCCTCCGGGCGCCTGCGTGCGTTCCTTCATGGCAGCATAGAGCTTTTCCGCACGGTCGCGTTCGATCAGCTGCATGATACCCTTCTCGATACCCATCCAGTCGAGAAAATCGTCGTCGCATTGGGTCAATACGTCGACCATTGCGTTTCCTATGCCGACCACCTGATATTTCGTCACAGGGTCTTCTCCTCATACAGGCAGAGATCTCGGATGATGCAGGCGCCGCATTTCGGCTTGCGCGCCACGCAGATATAGCGGCCATGCAGGATCAGCCAGTGATGTGCGTGCTGCTGGAATTCCACGGGAACGTTGTCTTCGATGGCGCGCTCGACGGCATCGACATCCTTGCCTGGCGCAATGCCCGTTCGATTGCCCACGCGAAAGATGTGGGTATCGACAGCCTGTGACGGGTGCTTGAACCACATATTCAGCACCACGTTTGCCGTCTTGCGGCCAACGCCGGGCAGCGATTGCAGGGCGGCTCGGGAAGACGGCACGACACCGGAATAGTCTTCGATCAGAATGCGGCTGAGCTTGATGACATTCTTTGCCTTCTGACGAAAAAGCCCGATCGTCTTGATGTGCTCGGTCAATCCCGCCTCACCAAGGGCCACCATCTTTTCCGGCGTGTCTGCGGCCTTGAACAGCGACCGCGTCGCCTTGTTCACACCGGCATCGGTCGCCTGCGCGGACAACGCGACCGCAACCAGCAATGTGAACGCGTTCACGTGCTCCAACTCACCTTTGGGTGACGCGTCCGATTGGCGGAAGCGCCCAAAGATCTCGTGCATCGTTTGATAATCGAGCTGTCGTGCCATGGCTGAGCGATATGCCAAGCCAGACCGCTCACGGCAAGCGCTTATGCGCGGGTTCGCGGCCAACACACCCGAGCCAGCGCCCGTTAACCAATCTTTTCTTACTAAAGGTCAATGATCGGACGGCAACGAAGAGGCGTAGGCATGGGGCAGATAGGCAGATCGTTCGGCCGCGCAGACCGGGTCAACCTGATCTGCGCTTCCGGCAAATCGGGTCTCTCCGGCTTTGGTCTGACACCCGCAACCGTGCTTGCCACATTGCAAGGCGGCATTCCGATTGAATGGATCCGCCCGGGCGACATGGTGTTGACCCGAGATGACGGCTACGTGCCGGTCGCCTGGGTTGGCCCTATAGGGGTGGCCGCAACGGTTTCGCTGGGCCGAACCGATTGTTCTTCAGGGGTGGTTGTCGGTATCCGCCAACCGGTACTTTTTCAAAGCCCGCCCCATGCCAGCCAGCATGGATGCCCCGAGCTGTTGATTGCGGCTGAACACCACCCTGCAACGGACGGCGCCCAAGCAGATGCGCAGCGCCGCGAGCTTCATTCGCTCGCGCTGAAAAAGGCTGGCCTGATACTGGCAGATGGCATCTGGATCGAGACGCTCGTCCATCGAATACCATGCGTCTGCGGCGCGTTTCATCCCGGCCCCGGAAATGCGTCACCAAGGCCCGTTTGGGACCGAAGCGACATCAACGGGTTAACCGTGGCGGGGGCTGCCTGACCATTCACGAAGCAATGCGCAAAATCCGGGTCGAAGACTTGGGTCAATGGCCCTATCTTCCTTTCGGAGGGCATGGTCATGGCAAACGAAATTTCCCCGGAAGGTTATCACTATAAGCTTATCGCGCGGGCGTTGGAGCTGATCGACGCTGAAGGCGGCACCTCGATGACGTTGGATCGTCTGGCCGGGAAGCTGTCTTTGAGTCCAGCCCATTTCCAGCGCGTCTTTTCGCGATGGGTGGGGGTCTCGCCCAAGCGCTATCAACAATATCTGCAAGTGGACCTTGCAAGGCAGCTGCTGGCTGAACGACAGACCGTGCTTCAGACCGCCGACGCGGCAGGACTGTCCGGCGGAGGTCGGCTTCACGACCTTTTCCTGCGCTGGGAAGCGATGAGCCCCGGCGAATACGCCCTGGCGGGAGAAGGATTGACGATCCGTTATGCCTGGATTGATACGCCGTTTGGCGAGGCTCTGGTCATGGCCACGGATCGCGGCATTTGCGGGATGGCATTTGCCGATGAAACCGGGCGCGACGCAGCCTTCGCAGACATGACGGCGCGTTGGCCGAAGGCCATGTATGTCGACGACCCGACGGCAATGAATGCTGTCGCCGGCAAGGTATTCGACCCATCGGAAGGGAACCCTACCGCGCAACTACATCTGATCGGCGCACCGTTTCAGATCAAGGTCTGGGAAGCACTTCTGTCGATACCTTCGGGTACCGTCGCAACCTATTCCGATATTGCGGCGGCCGTCGGCAATCCCCGTGCCGTGCGCGCCGTCGGAACCGCGGTTGGGCGCAATCCGGTCAGTTGGCTGATCCCTTGCCATCGCGCATTGCGCAAAACGGGAGGGTTGGGCGGTTACCACTGGGGCCTGCCGGTAAAGCGCGCAATGCTGGCCTGGGAAGCGGCGCGAAAGGATGCACAAGGATAGTCACGGCGAAGTGATGGCAAAAAGCCGCCGGGTGCCGATTGAGGCGCGGGTGTTATTGCCTAACAGCGGCTATTCTTCCAACTGATGTCCAAGCGCAACCCAATGGAGCAGCTTTAATGCGTATGACAACTTTTCTCGCCGGCGCCATGGCGGCGTCGCTTGCCCTTGCCGGATGTACCCCGGTAGACACCTATTCCTCGAATCCCAACCAGAGGACAAAGGAAGGGGCCATTACCGGTGCTGCCATTGGGGCGGGGCTGGGTCTTCTGACCGGAAAGGGTGGAAAGAACAAGCGTGACCGGGCCCTTGCCGGCGCGGTCATCGGCGGTCTGGGTGGTGCGGTCATCGGCAACCAGCTCGACAAGCAGGCAGCCGAACTGCAATCAGAGATCCGCGACAGCCGTGTGAGGATCATCAATGAAGGCAACCAGCTTCGTGTCGTGATGCCTAACGGGATCCTGTTCGCGACCGATCGTTCAGACGTTCAGCCGGCAATTCAGAACGATCTTTTCGCCTTGGCGGATAACCTGAACCGCTATCCCAACACGCGAGTGGAAGTGATCGGGCATACCGATTCCGACGGTTCGGCGGTTTACAACCTCGATCTGTCGCAGCGCCGGGCAAACTCGGTCGCCGCGATCCTTCGTGGCGCCGGGGTAAGCCCTTACCGCATCCGCGCCTACGGGGCCGGCGAAGATCAGCCCGTTGCTTCGAACCTGACCGAAGCAGGCAAGGCGCAGAACCGCAGGGTGGAAATCCTGATCATTCCGAACGGGTAATCGACGTCCCCTATACGGCATCAGGCCGGGCCCGGCGCCCGGCCTTTTTCATTGTCTTCCGGCGCCACCGGCCCTAATTCTTTGCCAATTGTCGGAGACGCCATGCCTTATCAGAAGATTGAGCCAGAGAAGCTCTCCCGGGCGGTCGTCCGCCAGATCGAACGCCTAATTCTTCAAGGTGTACTGCTGCCGGGCGAACGCCTGCCAGCGGAACGCGAATTGTCCGAGCGCCTTGGCGTATCGCGGCCCAGCCTGCGAGAGGCTATTTCCGAACTGCAAGACGACGGTCTGCTCTGTTCCCGGGCCGGTGCCGGAGTATTTGTTGCCGACGTTATCGGCTCGGCCTTTTCACCCGCCTTGATCCGGCTTTTCGCCAGCCACCAGGACGCTGTTACCGATTACCTTTCATTTCGCCGCGATCTTGAGGGGCTTGCCGCCGAACGGGCGGCGCGGCTCGGATCGGACACCGATCTGAAGCTGATAGAAACGATCTACACAAAGATGGAAACCGCGCACCAGAAGCGCAGTCCCGCGGATGAGGCACATCTGGACGCCGAATTTCACATGGCGATCATAGAGGCGTCTCACAACGTGATCATGCTTCACATGATGCGCGCAATGTTCGACCTGCTGAGAGAGGGCGTCTTTTATAACCGGCAGGTCATCTTTCGCCAGAAAGTCACGCGCAGCATGCTTCTGGGCCAGCATGGCGCCATCAAGGATGCACTCCTGGCGCGCGATCCGGCGGCGGCCCGCAAGGCGGTTGAAGACCACCTTGATTTCGTGAAATCCTGTCTGGCCGAAGAGCGGCGGGCTTCGGCGAACGAAGAGGTGGCGCGCCTGCGGATCGAACAGGAACGCGGGCGGGGCTGAACCGTCAGAGGTCGAATTCAGCGGGTTCGATAAGCTCGGGGCCTTCATCGGCCAGTTTGAATGGCCGCACCGGCCTTCGGTCAAATTGGCCACGCCATGACGTACCCAATGTTTCGATCGTCGCGGCGTCCGTCTCACCCGTTTCGAGCCACGGCATCAACTCATCACTGCCAAGCATGACAGGCATTCTTGGGTGCAAGTCCTCTAACGCGGGGTCAGCCGCGCGTGTCAGGATTGCGCAGCTGGGCTGCCCATCGGCGTCCCGCGCGAAAAGCCCCGCAAAGAAGAAGACCGGCAGATTTTGTTTCGGTGCAATGAACCACGGCTTCTTGTTGCCTCTTGTTCCGGTCCATTCGTAATAGCCCGTTGCCGGGACAAGGCAGCGCCCGTTGCGCCACGCGGCCCTGAACACGGGTTTGTCATGCGCCGTTTCGATACGCGCGTTGAACGTCGTCGCCTTCCACTCCGAAGCTGCGTTCTTGAACCAGTGCGGAACAAACCACCACCGGGCGGTCCCGGTGGCCAAACGGCCAAGGTCGCGCCAAACGATGTCGATCGGCTCGGTAGGTTTGATATTGTATGAAATCCGCGAGGTCGTTCCCCACAGGATCGACAGGTCCGTATGATAGTTGGCCCATGTGCCGTCACCCAGAATGAACCGCCCGCACATCGAAGCGCCCCCTCGACTATTCGAAAATCCCGAACGGGTGCATTGCTACCTTTCAGCCGTCCGTTTGTAAGCGGGCCTTTCCCGCATCTTGTCGAGATACGTGCTCAGCCGATGCTCGGTAATCGGAAAGCGCGCCGACAGGGCCCAGTTCCCGCAATGGGTCAGAATGATATCCGGAACCGTCATCTTTCCCCCCATCAGAAACGGTCCGTCAGACATGCGGCTTGCCAGAACTTTCTGGCTTCTCTCGAATTCCCAGCGCAGCGTGTTCTTTATCGCAGAATGCCGCAGTTCTTCAGGCAGCACGAAACTGTGCCGGGCGGCCGTCCACAGGTTCGCATCGAATTCGTCCAGCAGAAACTGGGTTAGACTGTCTTGTCGCGCGCGTTCAAGCGTTCCGGCCGGATGAGTGAATTTTCCATGCTTGTCGGCGAGGTACTGAATGATTGCCGTGGAATCGGTGATCGGTGTTCCGTCGTCGATCAAGACCGGCACTTTCCCCGCCGGATTGAACGACGTCACGCCCTCCGATTGCGGTGGCGCAGGAATGTGCTCGAATTGGACGCCAATCTCTTCAAGCATCCAGACGACGCGGAAAGTCCTGCTTTTGACAGTTCCGATGACGGTATACATCGCACCTACCTCCCGAACCTAAAAGAGCCATGCACCGCACCGCTTCGCAAGCGGATTTGAATGAATGCTAGCGGCGGTTCAGCATTGCCAGCCGGATCAGCGCCCGTTCCATGACGGCCATCGCCGGCGCATGCGAAGAAGACCGCAGGGTAAGGTCGGTATCTGTAAGGACCGAAATCGCCGTCTCCAGCCTGTGCATCCCCCAGTCTTGTGCCTGCCGCAGCATCCGGTCGCGGCGCGGCCCGAATACCGGCGGCCGCATCCGGGCCATACCTTCTGCCGGCCCCCCTTTCGCGGAAGCCGCCCCGTGAAGCGCTCGGAAATGGCGCATTGCAGCGATCGACACTGTGACCGGCGTTACCCCCTGCCCTTCCAGGCGCCGCATCAGCGGTCCGATGGCATCCGGGCTGGCTTCGGCGGCGGCATGAAGCACGTCATCAACCTCGGCCTCGATCGTCGCCGGCGCGCAGACTGCGATATCGGCAGGGGTCAGAGGCGCGCTGTCGCCAAATTTGTAAAGCGCCACCTTTTCGAGTGTCTGGCGAAAATCCCCGGGATCAAGATCCCGAGCAAGCGCCATAAGATCGGCCATCGCGTCGCGCCCGACTTCACGAAGGCCAACCTTGGCAAGTCCGGCTTCGATCTCTTCCCTGCTTGGCGGATCGTCATAAATTCCTATCGCGTATGCGTTCGCGTGTGATTCAAACACTTTCCGCAGCGCCGATGTCTTGCCAAGACTGCCCGAAGTAACAACGACGCACGCGTCACCCTCGCGCCAATCCGCCAGTGCGTTTTTCACGACCGCTGCCTGACCGTCGGTCGCGTCTTCGATGAAGACGACACGCGGCCCCGGAAAAAACCCCTGGGCCTTCATTGCGTCCGCGATCGAAGCGGGATCCTTGCGCAGGTCGGCGCCGGACATGCGGGCCAGGCGCATCTCGGCTTCCCCGTCCGGGCCGATAAGTGCCGCGATCACCTCTTGGCGGCGCAACGCCACACGCATGGAATCCGCACCGAATATGAGCAGGCCCGCCCGGCCGGATTCCGGCTGCGAGAAATAGCGGATCGCATTTGCTCCGGCCAGCTTCACTTCGCCCGGCCCGAACTGAGATCAGCAATAATACGCGTTGCGATCTGATCGGCCAGAAGGCGCATAAGGCGGGTATAGGCATCGGCCTCGGACGACGCGGTGGCAACCGACGTGCCAGAGGCCGAGTAGGCCGTGAATGATGAGACCACCCCGTCACTGACGATCATCCCGGTCTCATTATCCTTCAGCCCGAATTTGATTTTGGCCGTAACCTGGTACCGGATGATCGCGTTGTCGGGCGCAATTGCCAGCCCCTCGGACCGGGTTTCGATCCGGTAGCTCAGCAGATAATCGGGCTGCTTCGGTCGCCCGAGGCGTTCCTCCAGACGCTCGACCAGATCAAAGCCGTTCTTGTCGGTCGGCGCATCGATCGCAACATTGTCGAAAAGGCCGCGCGCCGGCGAGCCCGGACCATAGGCAGGTTGAAATCCGCAGCCACCAACCGAAACGGCCAGCAATAAGGCCAGAACTGTCCGTCGATCAGATAACCACATTGACGATTCGCCCCGGCACAACGATCAGCTTTTTCGGGGTGCCACCATCCAGCGCCCTGATCACAGCTTCGTCGGCAAGCACGATCTTTTCAACCTCGGATGCGGGCAGGTCTTTCGGCACGCTGATTTCCGCGCGCCGCTTGCCGTTGATCTGGATCGGCAGCGTCACCGTGTCATCAACCAGCATTGCGGGATCCGGCACCGGCCAGGCCGCCTTCGCAACCAGGCCCTGCCCACCCAGCAAAGACCAGATCTCTTCGGCCAGATGCGGCACCATCGGCGACATCAGCCTGGCAAGCGTGAGCATCGCCTCTTTCTTGGCTGCGGCCGAGGCATCGGATTTCGCGAAGGTATTGGTGAATTCGTACAGCTTCGCCACCGCCTTGTTGAAGGCAAATCCCTCGATCCCTGCCGTCACGTCGGCAACGGTCCGGTGCATCGCCTTGAGCAGCGCTTCGTCTTCGCGGGTGTCCGTTCCGCCCCGAACCTCGATTTCCGAGGCAAGTCGCCAGACGCGCGCCAGGTGCTTTTGTGTCGCATCGGCGCCAGAGGCGGTCCATTCCACGTCCCGTTCCGGAGGGCTGTCGGACATCACGAACCAGCGCGCCGTGTCGGCGCCGTAGCGGGCGATGATGTCCATGGGGTCGACGACGTTCTTTTTCGACTTCGACATCTTGATGACCGG
>JAGRDO010000146.1:0-194 GCA_020447005.1 Paracoccaceae bacterium | reverse complement strand
TCTCGACCGGCGTGCCATCCGCCAGAGTTGCGCCCTCGGCGGTGCGCGTCACCTCATCGGGCGTATGCCAGACCGGGCGTCCGTCCTTGCCGCGGGTCGAATATGTCTCATGCGTGACCATGCCTTGGGTGAAAAGGGCGTTGAACGGTTCGATCGCACTCGCCGGCAAGTGGCCGCAGATATGCATCGCGCGG
>JAGRDO010000145.1 GCA_020447005.1 Paracoccaceae bacterium | reverse complement strand
CACTCGCTGCGCGCCGGCCTCGCTAGTTCGGCGGAAGTCGACGAACGCTACGTTCAGAAGCAGCTGGGGCATACCTCAGCTGAGATGACCCGCCGGTACCAGCGCCGGCGCGACCGGTTCCGCGTGAACCTGACCAAGGCCGCCGGGCTATAGTTCTACATTTTTCAGGGCTGCCAACGCCGCGACATGGCGCGGAAGGTCACTGCGAGAATGCAGGATATCAACGATGATGACCGCGTCAGGCTGATCCAGGAAGACCACGAAATGCTCCCCTGCCCTGGCGAACCGCAGATCGGCCGCATTATCGATCAAGACCGCACAGCTTCGGCTATGCGCTTGACCGTTCAGGATTGCCTGACAGCGGGTCAGCACCTCGTTCTCATAGAGTTCAGCCTGCTTGAGCCCGAATTTTTCGATCGTCCACTTGGCGATTTCGACCAAGCTGGCCTCAGCGCGGCGCGTCAGCCGAAGGGATCGGCTCATGAAGACGCGCGCGCTTGTCGAAAGGCCCGCCGGATCGCGTCTTCTCCGCTGCCTTCGGCGAACTCACCCGTCTTTGCCTGCGCCAATCCCTCGAACAAGCCCTGTCGGATACCGGAAAGCTGCGCTTCTTCCTGCTCCAGCAGACGAAGCCCCGCGCGCATTGCTTCGCTGACGTTCTGGTAACGTCCAGACGCCACCAATGCCTGCACCAGCTTGTCCTGGGTTTCGGTCAGAACGACATTGCGCGTAACCATCGATCGGCCTCCTTTGTTGGCAATATATGCCAATGGCCTCTGTTGATCAACAACTCACGCCGCCTGCCCGCTGAGCCTGCCGTAGAAGCTGCGCTCGAGATGCAGCTCCCCTGCCCCGGCCTTTTCGACCATGCCGCGCAGATATCCGCCCGGCGAGGAAACTTCACCCGCGCAATGCTTCTCGAAAACAAGCGCCAGCGCCGCCGTAGCCACCTGTTTGCCCAACCGATCCTGGGCCACGTTCCAGGCATGTTCGGACACCCCGATCATCGGCCTTAGTTGACCAGCAACCCGGTGCAGATCGCCCCAATCCTTCAGGAACCCGCCCAGATTGCGTGCCCAGGACGCGAATTCCGGGCAGGCCTGCATGACGGTAGGCAGATCCAGCGCCGTGCGCTTCTTGCGCACCTCGGCCACCCATTCTTCCAGCTCCCTGTCAACCTGATCTTCGGCTCGGGCATTCGGCACCACGGCCGCGATTTCCTCATTTTCTGAGGAATTACGAGTTACAGGATCAAGTTTGGTTGTAATTAGTATATGAGGCTCAGAAATGACCTCCCTGGGGTTCATTTCTTGAGTCTTCTCAGAAACCTGTACCTTGGTTTCAGACGTGTTTTCCACAGGTTGAACGACGTCGGTTGCCTTGAGATAGGCAGCTTCGACTCGCTCCTGGAGCTCCTTGAACCACGTCAGGAGCCGCACAAGCTGTTCTGAGGCTTCATGGCGGCGAGGAAGCCGGTCCAGAAGCTCCTCGAAGAGGCCCGTGAACTGCGTCCAGGGCCCACGCAACGCGCTGCTGACGGCTGCCTCGATGCGCGCGCGGATCATCCGGCGTGCAACGGTGATCTGGCGCTTCAGGCGCTGGCAGAGATCGCGCTCGGCCTGCAATTCGGCATGGAGCTCCTCGAACTCCTCGACACGGGCCGACAGCGGCGACAGATCGAAGCCATAGGCCTCGATGATGCGCCCTTCGGCGTCCCTGCGCCCCCAACGCTTGCCGTTGGGACTGTCCTGGAAGGAGATCACGCCAAGTTCCGCAAGACGCCGTGCATGGCGCTTGAGCGCGGATAGCGAGAAGCCGGTCTGCTCCATCAGATAGGCGTTCGATGCCCAAACGATCGGGCGCTGCCCCTCCTCCCAGTCCTGTCCTTGCGTAAAGGCCCCGAGCGTGTCGAGGAGCATCATGTCTCCGGCCTTGAGGCCAATATAGGCCCCTACCCGCTTCACAGCGACAAAAGCCCGCGTTTTGGGTACAGCTACCTGTTCACCGGCTTGGGCAAGTTGCTCTGCAATGCCAAGACCCGGTGTCGGCTTGCGCCAACCTGAGGGCTGCCACGCGATGGGCATATCTCTCTCGTGCTGAGGCATACCTGCCTCAGTCGCTCCAGACGGAGCATCACTGAATTTTTCCATGTTTTGTCAGCAGACAAAGAAATCCCGTTCGCTCGGAAGCGTTTTCTCTTGTGTGGCGATTCGGTGGCTGCTAGATTCTAGGTGTCTAATCTAAGAATTGCGCTCTGCGCAGCAGCCCTCGAAGCTTCGGTTTCGGGGGTTTTCTTTGTTTACCTTTCCTCCTTTCTGCTCGTCCTCACTTGTCATCCTCCGAGTTTACATCTGTAAATTCGGCGTAGGATCTCTTGATGATGTCCTCGAGATTGCTCTCAAGCCAGTTTGCGAACTCAGCACTTGTGCCGGACTTCTTCACCGAAAGAGATACGCTCCCTCGGCCTGCTTTGATGACGACACCGTCCATCGGCGTAATCTCAAGAGGACCGCTGGACGCTTTCGTTCCGCGCTTGCTTGCTTCCTTGATCAGCGCTTCCAACCGCTCATCAGACGTCAATGAGGCGCTGATCTTGGTCAGCAGGTCGAGTGCGACTTTCTCGGTGAGCTTCCGTTCGAGGAATAGCTCGGCAAGGTCTGTCCACCTCGGCCTGCCGGATTTGGGTGCTGCACCTATCAGGTCGCCCACTCGGGACGGGACATTCTGCGTTACCTTCGTAAAGTGCGAATGCCCTGAGGCTGAAAGATTCAAAACCTGGCGCACTGTCGCACTTTCGTGACCCGCGGCTTGGATCGCTTCTGCAAAGCGCGCCTTCTCATAGAACGAAAGGTTGCGGCGTGCCGCATTTTCCAGCCCTTTGGCCAACAAGGCCGTGGCGTCATCGACATCCTGAACGTTTGCACGCACCTTGATGCCGAGCTCCCGGCACGCCTTCAGACGGCGGCGGCCATAGATCGCTTCGAAGCGCCCGTCGGCAGCCTTGGAGCGCCGAACGAGGATTGGGACCTGCTGACCGCCTTCGCGGATGCTATTCTTGAGCGCCTCGAAACCCTCATCGTCATCCTCGGCGTTTACAGCTGTAAACTCTTCCAATCGATCCTTCGGCCCCCAATCATCGATCAGACCGGAATCAATCTCACGGATAGACGCCAGTGACCCCTGAAGAGCTCCTAATGCTGGTGCGCTTGTCTTGGGAGTCTTCTCAGTCGAAGTGCTGCTGGAACGCGCGATGGTGTTCGCGATCCCCGACATGTCTCGAAGTGACTTCCTTGCCATTACTTACGCCCCCATGACTGGTGGATCATGACTTCCACTTCATGGCCAACGGCATCCATCGAACCTTTTGCGCGATCGTACGTCGCGCGTGTCATCTCGGAGCGCACGACTTCATAGATGGATTGTTTGAGCATGGTCGCATCACTGATTGCTGTGCTCTTGAGAGCGGTCGCCGACATGACGCGATCCTGAAACAGCGCACGCATAAACGAGGTCAGTTGTTGTGAGGGCACATCCGTTGGCTCGTCCCGCGTGATCAGGAACTTGAAGTGATCATA
>JAGRDO010000030.1:3916-28055 GCA_020447005.1 Paracoccaceae bacterium | reverse complement strand
GCGTGCTGCACTACGTGCTGCGCAATCTCGCCCGCTCGTGATCGCGGCTTGGCCCGGGAACCAGAAGCGCGCCCTGTCTGCGGCGCGCTTTTTTCTTTACAATCAACGGCTCGCGACTAATCTCAGTCTGATTTTCCAATCATTGGTTCAGGGGAATTTTGATGGCATTGACAACACAACAGCAGATGCTGGCTGAACAGCGTCTCAGCAATGACAAGAAATCAACCGTCGTCGCCTATCTTTTGTGGTTCTTTCTTGGCGGGTTCGGGGCCCACCGCTTTTATCTTGGCAAGACCAAGGGCGCGGTCGCCCAGCTTTTGTTGCTGATCATCGGCTGGGTTACTGTTGTCATTTTCATCGGTTTCGCGCTTCTGATCGCCCTGGGAATCTGGTTGATCGTCGATGCCTTCCTGATCCCCGGCATGATTGCCGAAGACACGAGCGCCGCTCGCACCCGCATCCTGAACGAAATCGCGGCCATGGGCGGTTCGGACTAGGCCGCCAAGCTAGCCCGCCGCCTCGGCACGAACCGCCGCGACGACGATATCAAGCGCGCGGCCCAGCTCGGTCCGCGTAATCGTGAGGGGTGGCGAAAGGGTCAGGACCGATCCGGCGCTGATCTTGAAGCTCAGCCCCGCCTCAAGGCAGCGGTAATAGATGCGTTCGGCCGCCTCGCGCCCCGGCGCCCGGCTGTCGCGGTCTGCCACGATCTCGACCCCGAACATCAGCCCCCTGCCCCGGATTTCGCCCACGATGGGGCTGCCGGCCAGCGCGTCCGCAAGACGCCCGAGCGCGACGTCCCCAAGCTCGGCCGCGCGCCCCACCAGCCCTTCCTCGCGGATGACCGCCAGCGTCTCCAGCGCCGCCCGCGCGGTGACCGGGTTCTTTTCGTGGGTGTAGTGACCGATGGCGAAATCGCCCGCCACATCCAGATCGCGCCGCGCCACCACCGCTGCGATGGGCAGGATGCCGCCCCCCAGCGCCTTGCCCAGCGTCACGATATCGGGGATCACCTCGTCATGCTCGAAGGCGAACATCCGGCCCGTCTTGCCAAGGCCGGTCGGGATTTCATCCATGATCAGCAGCGCGCCGTGACGGTCACAGGCGGCGCGGACATGTTTCCAGAACCCCCGGGGCGGCACGACCGGCACCGCCCGCATCGGCTCGGCGATGACGGCGGCCACGTCGCCCTCGCGCTCCAGCACGAACTCCACCATCTTCGCGCAGGCCAGCCCGCAGGTCTCCGGCCCGGCATGGCCATAGGCGCAATGGTAACAGTTGAAGGGCGCGACATGTTCGGCCCCAGGCAAAAGCGGCCCGGCGATATGGCTGCGAAACGTCGCCTCTCCGCCGACCGACGCCGCGCCGAACCCCGCGCCGTGAAAGGCATCCCAGAAACTGACGGTCTTGAACCGGCCGGTCGCCGCCCGCGCCAGCCGCAACGCCACCTCATTGGCGTCCGATCCGCCGGTGGTGAACAGGACCTTGCCCAGATCGCCCGGCGCGATCCGGCCAAGCGTTTCGGCCAGCTCCACCGAGACTTCATTGGTGAAGCGCCGGGGCGAGAAGCTCAACGCGTCCAGTTGCGCCTTGATCGCGGCCACCACGCGCGGATGGCCATAACCGATGTGATGGACCGAGTTGCCATGGAAATCCATGTAGCGGCGCCCGGCGGTGTCCTCGATCCAGATCCCTTCGGCGCGCGCAATGGTCGAGACACAGGGCGAGGACAGCGACTGGTGCAGGAAAGCCCCCGCATCGCGGGCCAGCAAGTCGCGCGTCGCCGCATCGGGATGACGCGCCGCCCAGTCGCGGCGCGCCTCGGATGTGTTGGACTCGCCTTCGGTATGGGTGATCACGCCATCCCTTTCTTCTCTTGAAGACGCCCGCGCCGAATGCCCGGCCCGGGGACCGGACCTTCAGCGTGGCCAGGGCAGCGAATAGGTCTTCACATTGGTGAAGAACTTCATCGCCTCTGTCACGCCTTCCTTCACGCCGTTGCCACTGTCCTTGATGCCGCCGAAGGGCGAGGTCTCGATCCGGTAGCCGGGCTGTTCCCAGATGTTCACGGTGCCCACCTCAAGCCCTTCGATGAAAGCCTGCATCCGGCGGAAGTCATTGGTGCAGACACCCGAGGACAGGCCGAAGGGGGTGGAGTTCGAGATTCGCATCACCTCGGCATCATCGTCGGGCACGCGCACGACAGGGATGATCGGGCCGAAGGTCTCGTCATAGACCAGTTCGCAGTCATGCGGCACATGGTCGACCACGATGGGCGGAAGCAGGGCGCCCTTCCGGCCGGGGTGGTAAAGCACCTTGGCGCCATGCGCGACGGCCAGATCGACACGGCGGTCGAACAGCTCGGCCGCCTGTTCATGAACGACGCAGCCCAGCTGGGTTTCCGGGTCCATCGGGTCGCCGAAGCGGATTGCCCTGGCGAATTCGACCACATGCGGAATGAACGCGTCGGCGATGCTTTCCTGGACAAGGATGCGCTTGACGGCGGTGCAGCGCTGGCCGCCATTGCCGCAGGATCCCGCGACCGCAAGTTCGGCCGCGCGGCGGATATCCTCTCCGTTCAGGTCGTTCAATACGATCAGGGGATCGTTGCCGCCAAGTTCCAGCGCCAGCCGCTTGTAGCCCGCCTTGGCGGCGATCATCTTGCCCACCGGCACGCCACCGGTGAAGGTGATGATGTCGATGTTCGGATTGGTGATCATCTCATCGCCGATATCGGCGGGCAATCCGGTGACAACCTGAAACATCTCGGGCGGAAGACCGGCCTCATAAAGAATATCCGCCAGCGCGATGGCGGTCAGCGGCGTCAGTTCGGTCGGCTTGCAGACCATGCAGTTGTTGGTCGCGATCGATGGCGCGATCTTGTGGCTGACCATGTTCAGCGGGTGGTTGAAGGGCGTGATCGCGGAAATCGCCCGCACCGGTTCGCGCTTGGTGTAGATCTTGCGATCCTTGCCGTTATGCGTCAGGTCGCAGGAAAAGATCTGGCCGTCGTCCTGCAGCGATTGGGCCGCGGCGAAAGTATAGACATCCTGCGCGCGCTTCGTCTCATAGACCGCGTGCTGCCAGCAGATGCCAAGCTCCAGCACCAGCCATTTCGCCAGATAATCCCGCCGCTCGCCGATGATCTCGCCCGTGCGCTTCAGGATCTGGCTGCGCTCATACCGCGTAAGCCTGGCGCGGTAGTTCGCGGCAATCTCGAACGCACGGCGCGCATGTTCGGCGGTTCCGGCCGGAACCGTGCCCACCACCTCGTTCGTATAGGGATAGCGAACCTCGATCACCTTGTCGGTGAAGATCTTCTCGCCGCCGATCCGCATGCCTTCGTTGCGGATGTCGATAGACGTCATGTGCTGGTCCTTCATGATCAAATCGCCGCCGCCGTGCAGGCATAAAGGAAAGCGTCGAAATTTCTCAGTTCCGGCGCGTTCGGCAGGTCCACCTTGCGGTTGACGATGAAGGGCACCTCCTGTTCGGTCAACCCGCCATGGCTGCGCAAGGGTTCCTTCAGCGCGGCAAGGTCATGGCGATGGGCCGAGGTGCCGATGGTCATGTTCTCGCCCGAGATCATGACGATATCGCCGATCCGGTCGGCGGGCAGTTCGAACCGCTTCACCGCCTCTTCCCGGGTGACGACAAGGATGATCCCGTCCCGCGCGGCAAGCCTTTCCATGATCGACGCGCGGTCGGCGCCTGCGGGCAGATAGGCGGTCGCGAACGACCCCAGCGCACCGTGATGGACCACATAAGGATCGGTGATCGGCAGGATCACGCGCGCCGCGTCCTTGCCCAGCCATTCGTCCATCAGGTCCTGCACATAGATGACCGCCGGCGTGCCATCCGCCTTGTGCTTGGGCTTCATGCCGTGATCGGCGGTGACGACGACAGCGGCGCCGAGCGCGTCCAGCTCGGCCAGATAACGGTCGAACATCGCGTAGAAATCCTTCGCGCCTTTCTGATCGGGCGCGAACTTGTGCTGGATATAGTCGGTCGTCGACAGATACATCACGTCGGGCTTGAATTCCTTCAAGAGCTTGACCCCGGCGGCAAAGACGAATTCCGAAAGCTCCGCCGAATAGACCTCGGGCACCGGCATGCCAAGCCATGCGCTGGCATTGTCGATCCCGTGTTCGGCCTTCGTCGTGGTGCCGGATTTTTCCGAAGAAAAGGCCACCGCGCGGTCTTCATCGAACTTCAGCCCCGACCCAAGAAGCGCGCGCAGCTTGTCCTTGGCCGTGACCATCGCCACCCGGGCGCCTGCCTCGTAGAACCGCGAAAAGATCGTCGGCGCGCGCAGGAAACGCACGTCGTTCATCATCACCTCTTCGCCGGTCTCGGGATCATAAAGGTAATTGCCGCAGATGCCGTGCACCGAAGGGGGCCGCCCCGTGGCGATCGAGAGGTTATTGGGGTTGGTGAACGAAGGGATCACCGAATGCGCCAGCCGGTCGGTCCCTGTCGCGCGCATCCGCTTCAGCGTCGGCATCAGCCCTTCGTTGATCGCCACCTCAAGATATTCCGGCTCGCATCCGTCAAGGCAGATCGCCACGGCCGGCACCTTCGGCCAGGGATAGGCCCGGTCGTTCGCCATCACGGGCGCGCGGTTTTGCATGTTCATCGGTCTTCCTTCCGTCTCGAATTTCCGGTGCCGTGTCAGGCGGCAAGTTTGGCGCGTTCGGCGATCGCCGCGGCGGGCGGGGCGGCAGAGGCCACGCCCATTTCGGCCAGCGCCCAGGCGGCTGCGAGCACCACCTTGCGCATCACATGTTCATCCATCCGGCCGATGCAGCCGACGCGGAAGCTGTCCACCACGGTCAGCTTGCCGGGATAGATGATGAAGCCCTTCTGTTTCATTTTTTCGTAGAAGTCGGCGAAAACGAATTTCGGATCGGCCGGGCAGAAAAACGTGACGATGATGGGGCTTAGCCAGCGATCCTTCAGCAAGGTCTCAAACCCGAGGTCGCGCATCCCCGCGACCATGACATCGCGGTTGCGGGCATAGCGCGCGCCGCGCGCGCTGACGCCGCCCTCTTCGGCATGCAGGCGCAGGGCCTCAAGAAACGCGGCCACGACATGGGTCGGCGGGGTATAGCGCCACTGGCCCGTCTTTTCCATATAGGCCCATTGCGCATGGATATCGAGCGCGAGCGAGTGGCTGTTGCCCTTGCAGGCCTCAAGCTCGGACCGCCGCGCGATGACAAAGCCGAATCCGGGCACGCCTTCGATACATTTGTTGGCCGAAGACACGATCGCCTCATAGCGGATGTCGCGGGCGTCGAGCGGCAGGGCGCCGAAGGCCGACATCGAATCGATCAACAGCTTTCGCCCCCGCGCATAGACCGCCTCGGAAATCTCGGCCACCGGGTTCAGGATACCGCTTGAGGTTTCGCAATGGATCGCGATCACATGGGTGATCGCGGGATCGGCATCGAGCGCTGCCCCCACCTCATCCCCGCGCGGCGGCATGTAATCGCCCTTGTCGATCAGCGTATGGGCGCGGCCAAGATACTTCATCGTTTCCGCCGCGCGCAGCCCGTAGGCCCCGTTGGCCAGCACCAGAACCTTGCCGTCCCTCGGCACGAACGTGCCCAGCATCGCCTCGACCGAGAACGACCCCGATCCCTGCATCGGCACGCAGACATAGCTGCCATCCGCGACCCCGGCCATGGCGACAAGCTGATCGCAGACGGATCTGGTCATGGCGCGGAAATCGGCGTCCCATGACCCCCAGTCCTTCAGCATCGCCTCCTTGGTGGAAAAGGCCGTGGTCAGCGGTCCCGGCGTCAGCAAATACGGCTCGCCAAGCTTCGGTGCCGGCAGAGGCTGGTCGGTTGGTGTCATCGGAATGGTCCTGTGGCGGCAAGGGTCTCGGCGGCTTCATTTCACGGCTGGACACATATGTAAAATCGTTATTTCATATCGAATCATAAACCCTTCTTACTTTCCGGATCAGCAAGGGGAGGCGCCGGAATGCGCTATGTCCAGCTTCGCGCCTTTCACTATGTCGCCACCTGTGGCGGGTTTTCACGCGCGGCCGAGGAACTGCGCCTGACCCAGCCCGCCATCTCGGATCAGGTGCGCAAGCTGGAAGAGGAATACGACATCCTGCTTTTCGACCGCAGCAAGAAGCAGGTCCGGCTCACGCCGCAGGGCGAAGACCTGCTGACGATCACCAGACGGCTTTTTGAAAACGAACAGCAGGCGTTTGAAATGCTGTCGGAATCCCGCGCGCTCCGGGCGGGTTCGCTGCGCATCGTCGCCGACAGCGCACATCACCTTCTGCACATCCTCGCCCGGTTTCGCAAACGTCATCCGGGTGTGCGCGTCACCCTCAGCGCCGGCAATTCCGAAAGCGTTCTTCGCGCGCTTTACCGGTATGAGGCCGATATCGGCGTGCTGGGCGGCGTCCCGCAGGCCCGCGACCTTGATCATCTTGTCCTGAGTTCGGCCGAAATCGTCGCCTTTGTCGCGCGCGACCATCCCTTGGCGGCGAAGGGCAAGCTCCGGCTTCGGGACCTTGCCGGCCAGCCCCTCGTGATGCGCGAGCAAGGCTCCAAGACCCGGCGCAAGCTTGAGGATGCCGCAAGCGTGGCCGGTGTCGCGCTGACCCCCGCCATCGAGGCCGAGGGCCGCGAGGCGGTGCGCGAGATCGTCGCCTCGGGCGGCGGGATCGGCTTTGTCTCGGCGGCCGAATTCGGCGCGGATGCGCGCCTTGTCGCCCTGCCCCTGTCCGATGCCCCGAAAGACGCGCTGACGATGGACGAAGCGATGATCTGCCTCAGCGAAAGACGCGGCGGCAAGCTGGTTCAGGCGTTTTTTGACGTCGCCGGCGAAATGGCAGTTGCGCGTTAGCCTGCCATCGTCTTCCCTGTGGCACAGCCCGAAGGAGCCCGCGCCATGCCGATGAGTGTTGCCCAGAAATCCGCCAGCGCCGCCGTCGATGCACGCGCGTCCGAGCTTTCGGACTGGTGCGCCACCATCTTCGATTTCGGCGAAACCGCGTGGCGCGAATATCGCTCGGCCGACTGGTACGTCGCGCGCCTGCGCGCCGAAGGCTTCACGGTCGAGGAAGGTTCGGGCGGCATGCCCACCGCCTTTTGCGCCGAATGGGGCAATGGCGATGGCCCGGTCATCGGGCTTTACGGCGAATATGACGCGGTGCCCGGCAATTGTCAGGCCGCCGCACCCCGGCGCGAACCGCGCGCGGGGCTCGGGTTTCAGGCCGGCGGCCATACCGATCCGCATTCCGGCCTTGGCATCGGCGCGCTTGGCGGGCTTCTGGCGACCAAGGCCGCGATGGAAAAACACGGCATCAGGGGGGGCTTGCGTTTCACCGGCGAACCGGCCGAGAAGGTGCGCGGCTCAAAGCCGATCCATGCCGCGAAGGGGTATTACGACGGGCTGGCGGCGATGCTGTCGTTCCATCCCTTCTACATGCTGCCCATGTGCAACACCGTGCGGCTCGATACACATTGCGGCGCTGCCTATGCGATGATCTATCGCTTCATCTGCGATGCGCCCGAGACATGGGGGCGCGCCGATGGCGCCCCGATCCCGCAATCGCATTCCGCGGTGCGGGCGCCCGGCGCCAATGACGCGCTGATGATCATGTATCAATCGTCCAAGGCATTGCGAGAGGCGATGCTGCCGCATCAGGGCGGCTGGTCGGTGTCCGAAGCGATCCTGACCGCCGGTCAGGCCACGGCCGACAACCTGCCCGCCGGGCTGGCCGAAATCCAGTACATGATGCGCACCCCCACCGTCGCCATGGCAGAGCAGATCACCGCCGTTCTCGACCGCAACGCCGAGGCGGCGGCGATGATGTCGGGCTGCCGCTGGGAACGCCACTGGGTCTGCAAGTCGCGCCCCGGCCTTGCCAATCACGCGATGACGGGCGTGGTCTGGGACGCGTTGCAGGCCGTCGGCGCCCCGCGCTGGGGCGAGGCGGCGAAAGCCGTCGCGCGTGACATTCAGGCGGGTCTCGGGCTGGACCCCATGGCCGCCCCCTTCATCGACGAGATGGAGCGCCTGATCGCGCCCGAGGCGGCCGAGGCGATCCTGCGGCGCGATCTGCCGCCGTCGCAGCTGAATTCGACATCCGACGACTACACCGACATGTGCTGGCACGCGCCGACCGCGCGGTTCTACATCGCCCGGCCCGCGCTGAAGGCCCCGCCGGGTTACAGCTATCCGAACTGGGTGATGAACGCGCTCGGCGGCATCCCCGCGACGATCGACCCGATGGTGACGACCGCGGCCAAGGTGCTGGCCGTCTCCGCGCTTCGCCTGCTCGAGGATGGGACCGCCCGCGACAACGCCATGGCCGAATTCAGGGCGCGCACCGGCGGCGGCATCGGCGGCACGGACTGGATCGCACCGCTTTGCGATTACGATCCCCCTATCCATTTCCGCTGGCCGGAATATGTTGAAACCGCGCGCGGCCGTGACTGGTGGATTCCCGCCGCCATGCCCGGCGCCTGACCGGAAAGGAACAGACCATGGCCCTTGACCGATTGCCCCATGCCGAAGGCTTCCAGCTTCGCCGGCGCAACCCCGCGGGTGGCACGCGCCCCCTGGCCCATTGGGGGTTTCGCAATGAAACCGATCCGCTGACCGATGTCCTTCTCGGCTCGCCCGCCTATCTTTTCCACCGCGCCACCTCCAGCCTCTCGCGCAAGCACCTGCGCGAGGCGCCCTGCAACATTCAGGTCGCGCAGGCCCAGCATGCCGAACTGGTCTCGGCCTATGAACATTTCGGCGTCAAGGTGCACATGCTGCCCGCCGAACCGGAACTGACCATGCAGGTCTATTCCCGCGACAGCAGCGTGATGACACCTTACGGCCCCTTCATCACCGCCATGGCGAACTGGTGGCGGCGGGGCGAGAATTACGCCGCGCTGCGCGCCTATGAGGCGATGGGCATCCCCGTCTATGACATGGTCACCGCCGGCACTTTCGAAGGCGGCGATTTCAATGTGATCGAGGAAGGCTGTGTCCTGATCGGCTGCGGCGGGGCGCGCACGCAGGAAGAGGGCGCGCGTCAGGTCGCCGGCTGGTTCGAAAAGGAAGGCTGGGAGGTGCGGCTGGCCTTCATCGACGAATATTACGTCCATATCGACCTGATGGTCGTTCCCGTGGCCGAAAAGCTGACGGCCGTCTGCCTTGCCTGCACCGAACCCGCCATCGTCGACTGGCTGAAAGCCAAGGGGCACGAGATCATCGACGTGCCGTTTCAGGACACGATGGCGCTTGGCTGCAACTTCATGGCGCTGGGACACGACAAGATCATCGCGCCCACCGCGTCAAAAACGCTGGTCGGCCAGCTTCGCGCCCGTGGCTTCGAGGTGGCCGAGGTCGAGACCGCCGAGATATCCAAGACCGGCGGCGGCATCCACTGCATGGCGCAGGCCCTGCGGCGCGCACCGGATTAGGCGCAAATGAAAAGGGCGGCGCCTTGGCACCGCCCTTTCCTGAAATCTGTGCGAAACCTGCTCAGGCGAGCTGGATGTTCGTCGCCGATTCACGGCCGTCGCGGCCAGCTTCCATGTCGAAGGTGACCTTCTGGCCGTCCTTCAGATCACGGATGCCCGAACGCTCGAGCGCCGAGATGTGAACGAAAACGTCCTTCTTGCCGCCATCCGGCGCAATGAAGCCAAAGCCTTTGGTTGCGTTGAACCATTTCACGGAGCCAGTAGCCATCGTGATATCTCCTTAAGTTTACCACCCACATGAGCGCGGCGGTCCGGCGCAGTCAGTCGCATTCGAAGAACTGAGGCCGGTAAGGGAGACAGTGGTCGAAAGAGGTAACGTCGCGGCGCCTATATTGCGCAGAACCGCATTTTTTGCAAGCCCCGGCGCGGTCGGTCCGCGCCGGGGCAGCAGGGCTCAGTTACCCAGTTTCCTGATGCGCCCTTCAACGCCGGTGGTGATCTTGCCCATGCCCGCGATATAGTCGATCACGTCATTGGCCATCAGGTTGCCGTTGCCGGCATTGATGATCACCCGTCCGCCGCCCAATGCGCTGTATCCGTCGCCGCCGCCCAGGATGTAATCGTTGGCGGCAACCTTGTAGAGCTTGTCCATATCCAGCGGCGCATCGCCCACCATCACTTCGGACACGCGCGAACCCGCCGGGGCCGAGGGATCGAAGGCAAAGCTGACCCCCGAGACCTGAGCGAAGCGCCCCGCCCCCTTCTCAACCTGGCTGACGCCATTTTCCAGCGCGGCCAGAATCTGGCTTCCGGGCAGCTCGGTCAGAACGGTGACATTGCCGAAGGGCAGTTCGGTCAGGATGTCGCGCCGGGTCAGAACCGTGCCCGGGTCATAAGTCCGGTCGGCACGGATGCCGCCGCCATTGGCAATGGCAATGTCCGCTCCGGTGGCCGCGCGGATCGCATCGGCAATGACATTGCCCATTGCCGATTCCTCGGCGCGCACCACGTTGCGCCGGCTGTCGAGCGCCACTTCGGTGGTGCCGATCTCGACATTCAGGCTTTCATCAAGCTGCGCCTGCAACTTGTCGACGAGCGCTTGCGTTTCGGCATCCGGTTCTACTGCGGCCGTGTCGATGAAGCGGAACATCGGCACCCAGTCGATGGTGCGCTTGCCGTCCTTGTCCGCGCCGATCTCGACCATCAGGTCGACGGGCGACAGGAACTGCCCGTCGATCGAGGTCTCCACATAGGCGGTCACGCCATCATAGGCGGTCGCATAGGAATGATCGTCACCCGACATGATCACGTCAAAGGCATGGCTTGCGATCAGCTTGCGGTCATTCGTCATGTCGGTCTGCACGACGCCCACGACGATGTCGGCGCCATCCTCGCGCGCCTGTTTGGCGGCGGCGATGCCGGTCTCGACCGTCGGCAGAAACTTCAGATCCCCGGTCGAGGCGACCTCGGGCGAGGTGTCCTGCGCCACCGGGATCAGCGCGACCTTCAGCCCGCCCACATCCTTCATCATCACGCCGCCAAGGCCCGCCACGGGCGATCCGTCCGCATTGGTGATGTTGATCGCGGCCCACGGATATTTCGAGGCGGCCATCTTTTCGGCGAAGTTTTCCGGGCCGAAATCGAATTCGTGGTTGCCGGGCACGGCAATGTCGAAAGGCTCGATATTCGTCAGGTCGATCGTGTTCTGGCCCTTGTCAAATCCCGACAGAAGCGAAGGCGACAGCATGTCGCCGTCAAAGACGTAAAGCGTGTTGGGATTGGCGGCGCGTTCGGCCCGTGCAACCGCGTTCAGCCGCGCGAAACCACCGCGCCCGTCCTCTTCGGAAAAGTTATAGGCATCGCCGACGCCAAGAATGGTCAGCTTGACCGATTCGGCCGACCCCATGCCTGCCGAAACCGCAAGCGTGGCGCCACCAAGAAGCAGGGCCGCGATATGGCTGTGTCGTTTCATTTGGACCTCCAACTGTTGTTCTTGCGCCGATTACGCCGTCCGCCGCAATTTATGTCCGGCAAGATTGCGCGCTCACCCGGCGGCTGTCAAAGCCAAACCACCCACCGCGGCCGAGGGCTAGCGGATTCCGGTGACGCTTTCATGACCGCCCCCATTGACCCGGACAGCGTGTCGCGGCATGACCGGGCCATGCTGATCTACAAGATTTTCCGCCGTCACGAATGGAACGATTTCCGCGCCGCTGGCCATACCCGCGGCGCGCCGGTCGATCTTGCCGACGGCTTCATCCACCTGTCGACCGCCGCGCAGGTTGCCGAAACCGCCGCACGGCATTTCAGCAGGGAAAGCGATCTCGTGCTTGTCGCGGTGCGGGCGGACGGTCTCGGGGCGGACCTGCGCTGGGAACCGTCGCGGGGGGGGGCCCTTTTTCCGCATCTCTATCGCGCGCTGACCGACGCCGATGTGGTTTGGGACAAGTCGCTGCCCCTTGGCGCGACCGGGCACATCTTCCCCGAGGGCATGCTGTGAAGCTGGTGGAACGTGCGGGCCTGTGCGCCTTGCACCGGCTTGATCCCGAAGCGGCGCACCGGCTGTCACTCATCGCGTTGAAAACGGGCCTCGCCCCCCTGCCCGGGTCCGTCACGGGTCCGCGCCTGAAAACCCGGATCGCGGGGCTTGATCTGCCGAACCCGGTCGGGCTCGCCGCCGGGTATGACAAGAACGCCGAAGCCGTGACCGCCCTGACCCGCGCCGGCTTCGGCTTTGTCGAGGTTGGCGCGGCCACCCCCCTGCCGCAGCCCGGCAACCCCAGGCCCCGCCTCTTCCGGCTGAGCGAGGACCGCGCCGTCATCAACCGCTTCGGCTTCAACAATGACGGGGCCGAGGCGATCGCCCGGCGGCTGGCCACGGCGCGGCGCCACGTTCCGGTGGGGCTGAACCTTGGCGCCAACAAGACTTCGGCCGACCGCGCGGGCGATTTTTCCGCGGTGCTGCAAACCTGCGCCGCGCATGTCGATTTCGTGACCGTCAACGTTTCGTCCCCCAATACCGAAAAGCTGCGCGACCTTCAGGGCAAGGCCGCGCTTTCGGCCCTGCTTGCGGGCGTTCTGGCCACGCGCGACGCGCTGGCGCGCCCCCTTGCGGTCTTTCTCAAGATCGCGCCCGACCTGACCGAGGCGGAACTGGCGGACGTGGCCGAAGTCGCGATGGGATCGGGCATCGACGCCGTGATCGCCACCAACACGACGCTGGCGCGTGACGGATTGACCAGCCGCCACGCGGGCGAAACCGGCGGGCTTTCGGGGGCGCCGCTCTTCGAACGCTCGACCCGCGTGCTGGCCCGGCTTTCGGCCCTGACCGATGGCCGCCTGCCCCTGATCGGGGTCGGCGGGATCGGATCGGCGCAGGATGCCTATGACAAGATCCTGGCGGGCGCATCGGCGGTTCAGATCTATTCGGCGATGGTCTATTCGGGGCTTTCACTCGCCGCCGGCATCGCGCGCGGGATGGACAGGATGATGGAACGTGACGGGGTGGGCAATGTTGCCGAACTCGTCGGAAAGGGACGGGACCGATGGCTGAAACCGTGATCTGGCACAATCCGCGCTGCTCGAAATCGCGCGCCACGCTGGCCTTGCTCGAAGCGCGCGGCATCGCGCCAAGGGTGCGCCTCTATCTTCAGGATGCCCCGGATGCCGCGGAACTCGGCGCCGCGCTGGCCGCGCTGGGTCTGCCCGCCAGCGCCCTTGTCCGAAGCGGCGAGGCGCTGTTTCGCGACCTTGGCCTTGGCAAGGATACCGACGACGCGGCGCTGATCGCCGCGATGGCCGCCCATCCCGCGCTGATCGAACGCCCGCTTGTGCTGCACGGCGACCGTGCCGCCATCGGCCGCCCGCCCGAAGCGGTGCTGGACATTTTCTGACGCCGCCCGCCCTAGCGCGCGCCTTCGACCGTCGCCCTTTCGAGCGCGGGATAGCGCGCGGCCAGCGTCACCGCGCGGAACACGAAGGACGCCAGGAACGCCCACCACAGCCCGTGATTGCCGAAACCGGGCACCAGTGCCACGGCGGCAAGCGCATAAAGCGTTGTCGACAGGATCGACATGTTGCGCATGTCGCCCGTGCGCGTGGCGCCGATGAAAATGCCGTCGAACATCCAGCTCGTGATGCCCAGAAGCGGGACGGCGAGCATATAGGGCAGATAGTTCCGCGCTTCGGCCCTGACATCGGACGCGGTGGTCATCAGATCGATGATCGCGGGCCCCGCCAGCGCGAAGACAAGCGTCAGCACCAGACAGCCAAGCCCTGACCAGAACGACGCCACCCAGATCGACCGGCGCAGATGCGCGATGCTTGCCCCCCCGACCGCCTGCGCCACCAGCGCCTCGGCCGCAAAGGCAAAGCCGTCCAGCGCGAAGGCCGTGATCTCGACGAACTGCACCAGAATCTGGTTGGCCGCCAGCGTCACGTCGCCAAAGCCCGACCCGACGAACAGGAACGACACGAAGATCGCCATGAGAAAGAGCGAACGGACAAGAATATCGGTGTTGACCGCCACCATCCGCCGCAGCCGGTCGCGGTCGAACACCCGGGCCCAGTCGCGCCATGCCGGATTGGCAAAGGCATTGCGCGCCAGCCACAGGCCAAGGGCAAGCCCCGTCCATTCGGCCAGAAAGGTCGCGAAGGCCACCCCTTCGACACCCCAGCCCAGCCCGAGGACGAACCACAGGTCCAGCAGGACGTTAAGCCCGTTCATCCAGAGCTGGATCACCAGCACCGAGCGCGTGCGCTCCAGCCCGATCAGCCAGCCGTTGATGCCGAAAAGCGCGATTGCCGCCGGCGCCGACCAGACCCTGATCGCCATATAGCCGCGCGCCAGCCCCTCGACCTCGTCCGTCGCGGGCGACAGGCGGAAAGCGGCCATGAACAGGGGCAATTGCAGCAGGATGATCAGCACCCCGCCCGCAAGCCCCGTCAGCACCGCGCGGGTCAGGATCGCCGTCACCTCGCCCGGCCGGCCCGCGCCATGGGCCTGCCCGGTCAGCCCCGTCGTGCCCATGCGCAGGAAGCCGAAGACCCAGTAGAGCGAAGACACGATGATGGCACCGATGCCGACCGCGCCGATCGGGGCCGCCTGCCCCATCTGGCCGACAACGCCGGTATCGACCGCGCCAAGGATCGGCACGGTGGCGTTCGACAGGACGATGGGCAGCGCTATCGTCAGAACGCGCCGGTGGGTGATCTCATCCATCGGTACGCCCCGGCATCATGAAATGTCCGGTCCCCTGCGCGAAAAGCCGGGATCGATTGTCCTGCCATGCTTCCACATGCACGCTGGCATAGCGCCGTCCCGAACGGTTCACCCTCGCCCGCGCATAGGCATCCCGCGGCAGGCCCGTGCGCAGATAGTCAACCGTGAAGTCGATCGTCCTTGGCAGGCGCGGCAGGTGTTCGGGGCCGAGCGAGCGCGGGTCGAGCCGCCCGCTCTCCATCTCTTCCCAGATCAGTGCCCAGGAAAGCTCGATGATCGCGGTCACCTCCAGAAAGGCCGCCGTCGCGCCGCCATGCAGTGCCGGCAGGAACGGATTTCCGATCAGCTTGTCATCGAACGGAAGGACGGCGGTCAGTTCATCGCCGCGCCTGTCGATCTGGATGCCAAGGAACTGGATGTAAGGCACGCCATGCGCAATCGCGCGAAGCGCGGCGTCGCGCCGCTGCTTGACGATCTGGACGGGTTCGACCTTCGGCGGCCTGGTCATCCGCGGCCCCCTTTCGATGCGTCCGGCCCGCGCTCGATCGTGAAGGCGCCCGAGGCGGTGGCAACGGGAATTGTCATGTCCATGTCATGCGCGGTGGCGCGGATGAAGGCGACGGCGCGCGTGACATGGTAGCATTCGGCCCGGGCGGTGATACGGTCACCGGGTCTTGCCGGGCGCAGATAGTCGATGCGCAGGTCGATGGTCGCGGTGCCGATCGGTCCGGTCGGATGGCTCATCACCGCCGCGCCCGAGCAGGTATCGAGCAGCGCCGACACCGCCCCCCCGTGGATGACGCGGGTTTGCGGATCGCCGATGAAGCGTTCGTCATAGGGCATGGAGATGACAGCCACCCCGTCGGCGATATCCTCAAGCACCATGCCAAGCGCCTTGCTGTGCGGGATCGCTGAAACGAACTGCTCGGCGGCGGTGCGCTTGCTGTCATTCATCCTGTTGCTCCCCTGCGGACTTGGGACCGAGTTATTGGCGCTTGCAAATACGGCTGCAAGGCCTATCTTGTGAGATTGAGAATTATTCGCATTCGCAGGAAACGCAAAAAACCATGTACGACAGCACGTCCGAACCAACGGGCATTCCCGCCAGCATCGCCGACCGTCTCGGCCCGCTCCGGCCGCGCCGGATCGCGTTGGCGGCGCTGCTTGTGGCGCTGGCCGCGGCGCCGGGCGAATTGGGTGCGCTGACGCGGGGTCTGATGCAGGATGCCTTCGTGCAGGTATCGGCATTCGTCGCGGCGACATTGCTGCTTTTTTATGGCGTGGAACGGCTTTTCCGTTTCGATCTTGGCACCGCGATGGGCCGGTCGCGCCTGATGCAGGTTCCGATCGCCGCCCTTCTGGGGGCGACACCCGGCTGCGGCGGCGCGGTCGTGGTGGTTGCGGCCTATGCCTCGGGCAAGGTTTCGTTCGGCGCGGTCGTCGCGGCGCTGACCGCCACGATGGGCGATGCCGCCTTCCTGCTCATCGCGACGCGCCCCGATGCCGCACTCGTGCTCTTGCCGATGCAATTTGCGGCCGGCATCGTGACCGGCTGGCTGATCGACCGCTTCGTGACAACGGATTACCGCCCGAAAGGTGCCGCATGCGACATCGCCCCGCGGATCGGTGCCGCGCGCGGGCGCGATTTCGCCTATCTGGCGGCGCTGATCCCCGGTCTTGTCGCGGGGGCGGCCCAGATCGGCGGGATCGAGGTGACAACCGTCCTCGGCCTGCCCGTCAGCGGCGTGGCACTGGCAGGCATCGTGATCGGTCTGGCGATCTGGGCCACATCGCCGGTCGACGCCATGACCCATGGCGCGGACGCCCCGGTGACCCGGATGGCCGAGGAAACCGCCTTCATTTCGGTCTGGGTGATCATCGCCTACCTTGCCTATGACTATCTGGCGAGCTTCGCGGGGCTTGACCTCAGGGCGCTGTTTTCCGGCATCGCGCCGGTCCTGCCCCTGATTGCCGCGGCCGTCGGCTTCATACCGGGATGCGGGCCGCAGGTTCTGGTCGCAACCCTGTTCGTCAACGGTGCGATCCCGTTTTCCGCCCTCGCGGCCAATGCGATTTCAAACGACGGCGACGCGCTTTTCCCCGCGATCGCGCTGGCGCCCCGGGCCGCCGTCATGGCAACCGCGTTTTCCGTGCTGCCGGCACTTGTCATCGCCTACGGGCTTTACGGGTTCGCGCCGGGTTTCCTGAACTGACCCCTCAAGACGCTGTTGTGCGACGGCTTTCCCGCGCGTAGTTTTCCCGTCAGGAGGATACTCCATGACCGACGAAGAACTGAGCTTCAAGGAAATGTGCCAACGGTTCGATGTGACCCCGCGCACCCTGCGTTATTACGAATATATCGAACTTCTCTCGCCCCGCAAAACCGGCCGGGCGAGATTTTATGGCTCGCGAGAGATCGCGCGGATGACGTTGATCCTGCGCGGCCGGAAATTCGGCTTCTCGCTTGAGGAAATCCGCCAGTGGCTCTTGCTTTACGACCAGAAAGGCACGCGCGAGCAATACCAGACCTTTGTCGAACTGGCGAACCGACAGCTTGGCGAACTCGTCCGTCAGCGGGACAGTATCGACGCCACGATTGGCGAACTTACCGAATTGCGCGATGTGACCGAGGCGCTGATCAAACCCTGATCCGGGGCCGGCGCACCGATTCCCGCCCCCGATTTCGGCCAAGAACCGCCCGTGTCGGCAGTTTACGTAGCCGCGACCTTGCGTAAACCTCCATGTGACGCCACGTTATTCGCACCAGCTAGAAATCAACCTTGTATGGTCGGGGCAGAATTCCAATCTTCCCGCCGTGCCAGCAACCAGACATGGACGGAAAATTCATGAGTGAAGAAACCATGACGATCCGCGAAATGTGCGATACTTTCGACGTGACGCCCCGCACATTGCGGTTCTATGAGGCGAAGGAGCTTCTCTTTCCGATCCGCGAAGGCCAGAAACGGCTTTTCACCCGGCGCGACCGGGCGCGGCTCAAGCTGATCCTGCGCGGCAAGCGCTTCGGCTTCAGCCTGGAAGACATCCGCCAGCTTCTCGATCTCTACCATGTCGGCGACCAGCAGAAGACCCAGTTCGCCAAGACGATCGAGCTTGCCCGCCAGCGTCTTGCCGACATGCAGGGTCAGCGCAACGAACTCGACAAGGCGATTGGCGAACTGCGCACCCAGATCGAGCAGGGCGAGCATATTCTCGCCGAAATGGCCCACACGTCCTGATCCGCGCCAGACAAGGAGCACCGGAATGCCGAGCTACACCGCCCCGACAAAGGATTTCGACTTCGTCCTGCACGATGTCCTGAACGTCTCGGCACAGTCTATACCCGGATACGAAGACCTCGACCGCAGCTTCACCCAGGCTGTCCTCGAGGAATGCGGCAAGCTGAATTCCGAAGTCGTCGCCCCCTTGAACGTTGTCGGCGACACCGAAGGATGCCGGCTGGAAAACGGCGTCGTGCGCACCCCGGCCGGCTTCAAGGCGGCCTTCGATCAGGTGCGCGAGGGCGGCTGGACCGGGCTGGACATGCCCGAGGAATTCGGCGGCCAGAACATGCCCTACGTCATGGGCATCGCGACATCCGAGATGTTCGCCTCGGCCAATCAGGCCTTCGCGATGTATCAGGGGCTGACCCACGGGGCGGCCTCGGCGATCCTTGCCCATGGCACGGAAGAGCAGAAGGCAACATACCTGCCGAAGATGATTTCCTGCGAATGGACCGGCACCATGAACCTGACCGAACCGCATTGCGGCACCGATCTGGGGATGATGCGGACCAGGGCCGAACCCCGGGGCGACGGCAGCTATGCCATCACCGGGCAGAAGATCNNAAGATCTTCATCTCGGCCGGCGAACACGACATGTCCGAGAACATCATCCACCTCGTCCTTGCCAAGATCCCCGGCGGGCCGGAAGGCATCAAGGGCGTGTCGCTCTTCATCGTGCCGAAATTCCTCGTGAAGGCCGACGGCACCCCCGGCGAACGCAACCCCGCAACCTGCGGCAAGATCGAAGAAAAGATGGGCATCCACGGCAATTCGACCTGCGTGATGAACTATGACGGCGCGAAGGGCTGGCTGCTGGGGGAAGAACACAAGGGCATGCGCGCCATGTTCACCATGATGAACGAAGCCCGCCTCGGCGTCGGCATGCAGGGCCTCGCGCAGGCCGAAGTCGCCTATCAGAACGCGCTGATCTATGCCAAGGACCGGCTTCAGGGACGCGCCGTCACCGGGGCCGAAAACCCGTCCGGCCCGGCCGATCCGCTGATCGTGCACCCCGATATCCGGCGCAGCCTGATGGATCAGAAAAGCTTCGTCGAGGGCGCGCGCGCCTTCATCCTCTGGGGCGCCACGCTGATCGACCGCGCCCACCGGTCGGGCGACGCGGCCGCGGACGGGATCGTCTCGCTGCTCACACCGGTGATCAAGGGGTTCCTGACCGACCGGGGCTTCGACATGACGATCCAGGCCCAGCAGATCTATGGCGGGCACGGCTATATCGAGGAATGGGGCATGTCGCAGTTCGCCCGCGATGCCCGGATCGCGATGATCTATGAAGGGGCCAATGGCGTGCAGGCGCTCGACCTTGTCGGCCGCAAGCTTGCCCAGGACGGCGGCAAGCATGTCATGGCCTTCTTTGAGATGGTCAGATCGTTCCTGAAGGAAAACGAAGGCGATGAAGCGCTGAAGGCCGATTTCCTCGACCCGCTGAAGGCCGCGTCGAAGGATCTGCAGGCGGCGGGGATGTTCTTCATGCAGAACGGCATGAAGAACCCCAATGCCGCGCTGGCCGGATCCTATGACTTCATGCATCTTTTCGGCCATGTCTGCCTTGGCCTGATGTGGGCGCGCTCGGCCAAGGCCGCGCAGGCTGCCCTGGCCGCCGGAACCGCGGACCCCGGTTTCTACAAGGCCAAACTGGTGACCGGGCGCTACTACATGGCCCGGCACCTGCCGATGACCGCGACCCATCTTGCTCGGATCCAGTCCGGCTCGGATGTGGTCATGAGCCTTCCCGCCGAGGCGTTCTGAACGCACCCGGCATCGCGGGGCCGCATACGCATGCCGCCCGTCCCCCGGTGGGGCGGGCGCCCGACAAACAAGGGAGACCGGAGTGCCCAAACGTCTTCGCCTTACCCGCCGCTTCCCCGCCGCGATGACCAATGACGCCTATCGCGCGCTGACCCGCTTCGCGGATGAGGCGGGCATCACCACGGATGAGGCCCTGTGTTTCCTTTTCGAGAATTTCACCTCGGTGACCGACCACGACAACCTGAGCCACCGGCTCAGGCTCTTCAAGGCCGAGCTTGAGGACCGCAAGGCATGAGCCTGCGTAAAGGTCGCAAGATGGGTATTTTTTCAATGAAGAAGACAGGCGCACGCCCCGGAAGCAACGCCGGCCCTCAAAGCTGGGGTGCTTCTCGTTGCGACCGGGGCGGCTTCTCCATTGGCGGTCATCGGCTCCCCAGCCTGTACCGCATCCGCAGTCTCACCCGATTCTGGTTAACAAATCCTTCTTCTTCATTGCTCAAATACCCCCCGGCCCCGCCATCGGCCGGGAAACCGGCGGCGGCGGGGGGCGCGCCTTCGGCCGGCGCGAGAGCCGAAAGGAGCACGGCATGACTGCAAATCTCCACTGCTTTGGCGAAAGCGGGAATGCCTACAAGGCGGCGCTGACGCTGGAGTTGTCGGGCCATGACTGGCAGCC
This sequence comes from Paracoccaceae bacterium, assembly GCA_020447005.1. Taxonomy (GTDB): domain Bacteria; phylum Pseudomonadota; class Alphaproteobacteria; order Rhodobacterales; family Rhodobacteraceae; genus Albidovulum. The sequence goes on along the minus strand of JAGRDO010000030.1, from coordinate 7,661 downwards.
CGTCTTCGTCGATTTCTTCAACGGCGCGACCCGCACGCCCGAGTTCCGCAAGCTCAACGTCATGGGCGAGGTTCCGGTCTTCGAGGAGGATGGCCATGTCCTCAGCCAGTCCGGCGCGATCATGTACCATGTGGTCCGGCAGACGGGAAAACTCGGCGGCGCGGCGGGTGACGCCGATGACGTGCTGCGCTGGGTCCTTTGGGACAACCACAAGCTGTCAAGCCAGGCCGGGATGACGCGCTTCTTGTTGAATTTCCTGCCAAGAGAGCGGCGCCCGGCCGAGGTGATCGCCTTCACGCAGGCCCGGTTGAAAAACGCCTATGCGACATTGGACACCCATCTGGCGGGCCGCGACTGGATCGTGGGCGCGGCGCCGAGCATCGCCGATCTGTCGTGCTGCGGCTATCTTTACTACCCCGAGCCTTTCGGTTTCGACCGCAAGGACTGGCCCGAAATCGACCGCTGGCTGGGCAATATCGCGGCCCTGCCCGGCTGGAAGCATCCTTATGACCTCATGCCCGGCAATCCTTCCGACCGGGCTTCGATCTGAGCGGAGATGACCATGACCGAAGCATATATCTATGACGCCGTCCGCAGCCCGCGTGGCAAGGGCAGACCTGACGGTTCCCTGCATGAGGTGACGTCTGTCGCGCTTTCGGCGAAGGTGCTGAACGCGGTGAAGGAACGCAACAACCTTGCCGGTCATGCGGTCGAGGACGTGATCTGGGGCAACGTGACCCAGGTCGGCGAACAGGGTGGCGGGCTTGCGCGTTCGGCCGTCCTTGCCTCGGATCTCGACCAGTCGATCCCCGGGCTGGCCATCAACCGCTTCTGCGCCTCGGGCATGGAGGCGGTGAACCTTGCCGCCAATCAGGTGCGCGGCGGCGCGGGCGAGGCCTATATCGCCGGCGGCGTGGAGATGATGGGCCGGGTGCCGATGGGCTCGGACGGGGCCGCCATCGCCGTTGACCCCTCGCTTGCCATGAAGACCTATTTCGTGCCGCAGGGGATCGCGGCCGACATCATCGCGACCGAGTTCGGCTTTTCGCGCGACGATGCCGACGCGCTTGCGGTGGAATCGCAAAAACGCGCCGCAAAGGCCTGGAAGGAAAACCGTTTCGCCAAATCGGTGGTCACGATCCGCGACCAGAACGGCCTGCCGATCCTTGACCGCGACGAATACATGCGGCCGGGCACCGACATGCAGTCGCTTGGCGCGCTCAAGCCCTCGTTCAAGGACATGGGCGAGGTGATGCCGGGCTTCGACAAGGTCGCGCTGATGAAATATCCGCATCTTGAGCGGATCAATCACATCCATCATGCCGGAAACTCGTCCGGCATCGTCGATGGCGCCGCCGCCGTCCTGATCGGCAACAAGGAGTTTGGCGAGAGATACGGGCTGAAGCCCCGCGCCCGCATCCGGGCGACGGCCAAGATCGGCACCGATCCCACGATCATGCTGACCGGCCCCGTGCCCGCGACCGAGAAGATCCTGAAAGACAGCGGCATGGCGATCTCGGACATCGACCTTTTCGAGGTCAACGAGGCCTTCGCCTCGGTCGTGTTGCGCTTCATGCAGGCCTTTGACGTCGACGCCGACAAGGTCAATGTCAACGGCGGCTCGATCGCCATGGGCCATCCCCTTGGCGCCACCGGCGCGATCATCATCGGCACGCTCCTGGACGAACTTGAGCGCACCGGCAAGTCGACCGGCCTTGCGACGCTTTGCGTCGCGTCGGGCATGGGGGCCGCCACGATCATCGAGAGGGTGTGATGGGCGTCATCGACAAGGCCAGGGTGCCGGTCAAGACCGGGTCCATCTATCCCGAACCCTATGCAGGCCAGATGGCGGGGCGCTCGTCGCTTCGCCTCGGCGAGGCGGGCGGGCTGACGCAGTTCGGCGCGAATGAGGTGATCCTTCAGCCCGGTGCACTCTCGTCGCTGCGCCACTGGCATCACCGCGAGGATGAGTTCGTCATGGTCACGGCGGGCGAATGCACGCTGGTGCAGGATGAGGGCGAAACCCTCATGCGTCCGGGCGACTGCGCCGCCTTTCCGGCGGGCGACCCGAACGGGCATCATTTCATCAACAGATCGGCAGCCGAGGCGCGCTTCCTTGTCATCGGCTCCCGCATGAACCCCGAAAAAGCCATCTATTCCGATGTCGATCTGGAAGTGGAACTGAAGGACGGCAAGGCCACCTTCACCCACAAGGACGGCACCCCCTATCTGGGAGACAGAACATGAGCGATTTCACCTATACCGTAGACGCTGACGGCGTCGCCACCATCACATGGGACGTGCCGAACAAGTCGATGAACGTCCTCAACCTCGACAGCATGGTGACGCTGGAGGGCTTCATCGATCAGGCGATCGCCGACGACCGGGTCAAGGGCGTGATCCTGACGAGCGGAAAGAAGGATTTCGCCGGGGGCATGGATCTGAATGTCATCGCGAAGATGAAGGAAAGTGCCGGCGACGATCCGGCGCGGGGCCTTTTCGACGGGATCATGAAGTTCCACGGGCTCGAGCGGAAGATCGAGCTGGCGGGCATGGACTTCAAGACCAAGAAGGGTGGCAAGCCCATCGTCGCGGCCCTGCCGGGCACCGCGCTGGGGATCGGGCTGGAAATCCCGCTTTCCTGCCACCGCATCATCGCCGCCGACAATCCGAAGGCCAAGATCGGCCTGCCCGAGATCATGGTCGGCATCTTTCCGGGCGCCGGCGGCACCACGCGGCTGGTGCGCAAGCTTGGCGCGATGGCGGCCGCACCGTTCCTGCTGGAGGGCAAGCTGTCCGATCCGAAAAAGGCCGAGGCCGCCGGCCTTATCGATGAGGTGGTGGCCCCCGAAGATCTGCTGGCCCGCGCGAGGGAATGGGTTCTGTCGGCAACCGATGCCGATATCGTCAAACCGTGGGATGCCAAGGGCTACAAGATGCCGGGCGGCACGCCTTACCATCCGGCGGGCTTCATGACCTTTGTCGGCGCCTCGGCCATGGTCCTTGGCAAGACGCAAGGCGTCTATCCGGCGGCGAAGGCGCTGCTTTCGGCTGTCTATGAAGGCGCCATGGTGCCCTTCGACACCGCGCTGAAGATCGAGGCGCGCTGGTTCACCAATGTGCTGATGAACCCCTCTTCGGCGGCGATGATCCGGTCCTTGTTCATCAACAAGGAGGCGCTGGAAAAGGGCGCCAACCGTCCCGGGGTCGCCGATCAGACGGTTCGCAAGGTGGGCGTTCTTGGCGCAGGCATGATGGGGGCGGGCATCGCCTATGTCAGCGCCAGCGCGGGCATCGAGGTGGTGCTGATCGACGCGAAACAGGAGGCGGCGGACAAGGGCAAATCCTATTCCGAGGGCCTGCTCGACAAGGGCATGAAACGCGGCAAGGTGACGGAAGCGAAAAAGGCCGAGGTGCTGGGCCGGATCAACGCCACCACCGACTATGCCGCGCTGAAGGGCTGCGATCTGATCGTCGAGGCGGTGTTCGAGGATATGGGCGTCAAGGCCGAGGTGACGGCAAAGGCCGAGGCGGTGATCCCCGCCGATGCGATCTTTGCCACCAACACCTCCACCCTGCCGATCTCGGACCTCGCCCGGGCCTCGAAGCAGCCGGAACAGTTCATCGGCATCCACTTCTTTTCACCCGTCGACAAGATGCTGCTGGTCGAGATCATCAAGGGCAAGGAAACCGGGGATATCGCGGTGGCCAAGGCGCTCGACTTCGTGCGCCAGATCAGGAAGAC